>DXVZ01000033.1:10453-21243 GCA_019417125.1 Phascolarctobacterium sp. | reverse complement strand
GCAAAAATCATCGTTGAAGGCGCAAACGGACCGACGACACCGGAAGCTGACGAAATTCTTGATAAAAAAGGCATTCTGGTTGTGCCGGATATCCTCGCCAACGGCGGCGGCGTAACCGTAAGCTACTTTGAATGGGTTCAGTGCCTGTACCGTTACTTCTGGACTGAAGAAGAAGTTATCGATAAACAGACCAAGCTGATGATTGGCGCATTTAAACAAGTATATGACACCGCTAAAAAATACGAAGTTAACATGCGTACTGCGGCTTATATCGTAGCGCTCAACCGTTTGGACGAAGCTATGAAATTCCGCGGCGCTTATTGATAAGCGGCATGAAGCTATAGCTTAAAATATTTAACATTGGTAGTGGTAAACCCCGGCAGCCAATACTGCCGGGGTTTTGTATAAGTAACGGAGGATTTATGAGAGACCTGAAACAATTTTGCAATATTGCAGTGGTGCAGGCGGCGCCGGTAATGTTTGACAAAAAAGCCTGCGTTGATAAGGCGCTGGCGCTGATTAAGGAGTGTGCAGCCAATAAGGCAGAGCTGATTGTGTTCCCAGAGCTGTTTATACCGGGTTACCCTTATGGCATGACTTTTGGTTTTACTGTCGGCAGCAGAAACGAAGCCGGGCGTAAAGACTGGCTGCGCTATTATGAAAACAGCATTGTTGTGCCGGGCGCGGAAACGGAGCTTTTGGCGCAGGCTGCTAAAGAAGCGGGTGCATGGCTCAGCATCGGCGTATCGGAGCGCGACGCGGTAACGGCAACGCTGTACAACACCAATTTATTTTTCTCGCCGGAAGGCGAAGTTACTGTACACCGTAAATTAAAGCCGACAGGCAGCGAGCGCGTAGTGTGGGGTGATGCCGACAGAGCGTACTTTCCTGTTGCGCAAACTCCGTGGGGACCGATGGGAAGTATGATTTGCTGGGAAAGCTATATGCCGCTGGCGAGGGCGGCGCTGTACCAAAAGGGCGTTACGCTGTATATATCGCCCAATACCAACGACAACGATGAATGGCAGAGCACGATTAAGCATATCGCCATTGAGGGGCACTGTTATTTTATTAACTGCGATATGTATTTTACCAAAGATACTTATCCGCAGGATTTAGCGACTTACGCCGAGGTTGAAAAATTACCGCAAACAGTGTGCCGCGGCGGCAGCTGCGTGGTAGACCCTTACGGGCACTACCTGACGGAGCCGGTGTGGGATAAGGAAGCCATTATTTACGCGCAGCTTGATATGACGAAAGTGCCTGCCAGCCGCATGGAGTTTGATGTATGCGGGCATTATGCAAGGCCTGATGTGCTGAAGCTGGTTGTTGAGGATAAATAAGAAAGAAAATTTATATATCATTGTTGAATGAAAGTGCTCTAAACTGTAAAATAAAAATACAAAGCTTAATTTCGCAGCGTAAAGAGGTGAACTCCAATGCTTTATAGGCAAATAAAATACTTTGTAACAGTGGTTGATACGGGCAGCTTTACCGAAGCGGCGGAGCGGTGCTATATTTCGCAGTCGGCGGTGTCGCAGCAGATACAGGTGCTGGAACACGAGCTGGGCGTATTGCTGTTAAAACGCGAAAACCGCCGCTTTTACCTTACGCCTGCGGGCGAGTATTTTTACCGCTGCGGCAAAAAAATGCTGGCGGAGGCGGCGCGCGTAAAAGCGGAAACGGCGCGTATCGGCAAATACGGCAGCCGCAGCCTAAAGGCTGGTTATTTAAAAACTTACTGCGGCAGCGGCTTATATCTTGCCGTGGCGGAGTTTACGCAAAAGCACCCGGAGGTTGAGCTGGAAATTACCTCCGGCAGCCATGAGGAATTGTATGACGCTTTGCGCGGCGGCAGCTTGGATGTGGTGCTGAACGACCAGCGCCGCGCTTTTTCGGATGAATACGTTAATTTTTTGCTGGCGTCCGGCGGCTGGTATATTGAACTTGCCGCGCAGCATGCTTTGGCGGCGCAAAACGGAGTAGAGCTTGCTGAACTGGCGGACGTGCCCTGCATTTTGGCGGCGTCGCCCGCCCAGCGCGAAAAAGAACGCGATTTTTACGCGCACACTTTGGGTTTTGCCGATAACTTTCTTTTTGCGGCAAGCATTGATGAAGCAAGGCTTTTAGCTGCGGCGGGCATGGGCTGCTTGCCTGCGGACGGCGGCGTTACAGCAATGCCGCCAGGGCTTGTCCGTTTGCCGCTTTTGCGTAACGGCACGCAGATGCTGCGCAATTACTGCGCTTTTTGGAAGAAAGGCAATGACAACCCATATATTCCTATATTTGCAGATTTGCTGCGGCAAAAAATACAGGAAGAAATCACATCAGTTTAAGTGGTTTGCGTTAAAACTCTGTACTGTGGTGCAGAGTTTTTTATTTTAAATTCGCATAAGCACAGCTTATTGAAAAGCTTTTAATTTAAAATTGTTCTTTATGTTTGCCGCCGGTATAATAAAATTGTAAAAGACTAATATAAGGAGGCAGCGCAAATGAAAAAATTTTTACTGGTACTTGCTTTTTGCATGCTGGCGGCAGCAAGCGCTTTGGCGCAGGAACTGCCCGGCACCGTGCCCACGGAGCCGGTAACGGTAACGCCGGTAGAACAGGGCGGCGTTACCGTGCGTCATGTAAGCTTTAAACGCAGCAACGATATTACTTTGGTGGGCAATTTGTTTTTGCCGCCTGATTTTGACCTGAATAAAAAATACGCGGCTATTATCAGCGTGCACCCAGCTGGCAGCGTTAAGGAGCAGTCAGCAGGATTGTACGCGCATAAGCTGGCGCAAAAGGGTTTTGTAACACTGGCATTTGACTGTGCCTACGCCGGTGAAAGCGGCGGCACGCCGCATTTGGCAGAGATGCCTTACGAAAGAATTGAGGACATCCGTTATGCTATCGACTATTTGGTAACGCTGCCGTTTGTAGATGAGCAGCGCATCGGCGCACTGGGCTTATGCGCAGGCGGCGGTTATGTAGTTGGCGCGGCGCCGACTGAGAGGCGCATCCGTGCCGTTGCCGGCGTCAGCGCGGCTGATATTGGCATAGCGAACCGCGGCAGCTGGCTGGGCGGGCGCAGCGTTGAAGAACAAATTGCCATATTGGAAAACGTGGCGGCGCAGCGCACGCGCGAAGCCCGCGGGGCAGAGCTTTTGGCGGTGCCGATGTGCCCAGAGCCGCCCGATGAAAACACTGCGCCGTCATTCCGCGAGGGCTACGATTATTACTGCACGCCGCGCGGTATGCACCCGCGTGCCAACAATCGCTATTTAATGCGCAGCCAGGCAACCAAAATGGCATATTCTGCCGTGGAAAACATTAACCTTTTAACGCAGCCGGTGCTTTTGGTGGCAGGCACAAGGGCAGATTCCGTTTGGCAGAGCGAACGCATTTATAACCTTTTGCCGGGCGGCGATAAAGAAATTTACATGATTGACGGCGCGACGCACATTGAACTTTATGACAAGGCGCAGTTTGTAAACCCGGCTGTTGATAAACTGGCGGCGTTTTTTACACGTACGCTTGCGAAGTGAAGGGCATAAATGAGGTGGCGTTATGGAAAACTTACAAGACGGGAATTTTTAATATTTGTTACTTGACTTTGAGCTGTCTCCAGATTTTATAATTAAACTAAAAAGTTGTATATAAAACCGTAAGTTTATCTCAGAGGGGGCGCGTTTTATGGAAAAAATGAACCGCAAAACATTTTTAAAACTGGCGGGGTTTACCGTACTGGGGCTGGCGGGCTGTAAGTTTGGCGATGCAGCAACGCAGACGCAGGCGGCAGCCTCCGGGCAAACGGCAGGCGCTGCGGCTGGCAGTGCGGCGGATGGTGTAAGCCGCGCTAAAGTATATTTTACCAACCAAATAAACGAGGACAGCATGGTGAAGCTGTACCGTTTAATCAACAGCGATATATATGGCAAAGTGGCGCTTAAAATCCACACTGGTGAACAGGGAGGCAAAAACTTTCTGCCGCGCGGTTTTGTGCAGGCAGTGCAAAAAGAGATTCCCGGCAGCGTAATTGTAGAAACAAACACTGCTTACGGCGGCGGGCGCAGCACTACGGCACGCCACCGCGAAACCATTGCCGCCAACGGCTGGGACTTTTGCCCGGTGGATATTATGGACGAGCACGGCGCGGTAATGCTGCCGGTGCGCGGCGGCAAACACTTTACGGAAATGTCCGTAGGCAAAAGCCTGGTGGATTACGACAGTTTAGTGGTGCTGACGCATTTTAAGGGGCACAGTATGGGCGGCTTCGGCGGCTCGCTGAAAAACATTGCCATTGGCTGCGCCGACGGCGAAGTTGGCAAAATTATGCAGCACGGCAGGGGTTTCAGCGTGCGCGGCGCTGCATTTATGGAAAACATGGTAGAAGCTGGCAAGGCAGTGACGGACTTTTTCGGCAAGCACATAGTGTATATTAATGTTATGCGCCGCATGTCTGTTGACTGCGACTGCGCTGGCCGCGGAGCGGCGGAGCCGGAAATAGGCGACATTGGCATTTTAGCATCCACTGATATTTTGGCGATTGACCGTGCCAGCGTAGACCTTGTTTACAACAAGCCGGACGGCGATAACAAGGCGCTGATTGAACGCATTGAAAGCCGCGAGGGCTTGCGCCAGCTTAGCTACATGAACGAACTGAAAATGGGCAACCCCAATTATGAACTGATAAAAGTGTGAAACTTTTTTTAACAACACTTTTTGTACAGAACGGTACAGTTTTGCTTGTTGACTTCACCTGCGCTTTAACCTTTATACTTAAAGTAAAGTTATAGTTTAGTTTTTGGTTTATAGTGTTCAAGGGGGTTGAAGTAATGGACAAACTGACACGCAGAGATTTTTTAAGGCTCGCCGGTATGGCGGCTATCAGCGCGGCGGCGTTTAATGTGCCGCAGCTTGGCAAGGCATACGCGCAGGCTCCTGTTATTGGCAGCAAGCAGCTTAAAGCGCCGCTGGCGGCTGGCAGCAGCGCCAAAGTATATTTTACCGAACACATTGACGCAGCACATTTTGTAAAGTTGTACGAACTGATTAACAGCGAAATTTACGGCAAGGTTGCTATTAAAGTGCACACCGGAGAAATTGGCGGTAAAAATTTTCTGCCGCGTGATTTTGTTAAAGCCGTGCAGCAGCGCATACCCGACAGCAACATTGTAGAAACCAACACTCTGTATAAACGCGGGCGCCACACTACGGAGCTGCACCGCAAAACCATCGCCGCTAACGGCTGGGATTTCTGCCCGGTCGATATTATGGATGAATTTGGCAATACTGCCTTGCCGGTACGCGGCGGCAAGCACTTTAAAGAAATGTATGTCGGCAAAAGCCTGCCAACCTATGACAGCATGGTTGTATTGACGCATTTTAAAGGCCATGCCGCAGGAGGTTTTGGCGGCTCGCTGAAGAACATAGCTATTGGCTGCGCCGATGCAAAGGTTGGCAAAGCTATGCAGCACGGCGGCGATTTTAGCGTGCGCGGCGCAAAGTTTATGGAGCATATGGCGGAAGCCGGCAAAGCCGTAACAGACTTTTTCGGCAAACGTATTGTATATGTTAACGTAATGAACAGAATGTCCGTACGCTGCGACTGTGCAGGGCCAGAAGCGGAGGAACCGACCATCGGCGATATCGGCATGGTGGCTTCTACTGATTTGTTGGCGGTTGACCAGGCTTGCGTGGATATGGTTTACGATAAACCGGGCGGCGATAACAAAGATTTGATTGAGCGCATTGAAAGCCGCGAAGGCCTGCGCCAGTTAAGCTATATGAAAGAGCTGAAAATGGGCAACCCCAATTATGAACTGATAAGCATTGATTAAAGCGTTAATGTTTGGCGGCGGTAAAAGGCAGGTTAACCCAAAATTAAATTTTAAATATCACTTGACTTAGAGCCGGCTATAAGTGTTACTATATAAGTAATAAAAAAATAACCGCAATATTTTTGTTAGATAACAAGGAGGAATATTTATGTTTGGTCTGGGTTTACCTGAATTATTGCTTATTTTAGTTATCGGCCTTATTTTCTTCGGCCCTGGCAAACTGCCGGAAATCGGTTCTGCTTTGGGAAAGAGCATGAAAGAGTTTAAACAGGCAGTAAACAGCACGGAAACGGAAATTAAAAAAGCCGGTGAAGTTGCCGAAACAGCAGAAACCAAAGAAGCTGCGCCCGCGAAAGAGGAATCTGTACAGGCAGAAGCGAAAAAGTGATGGAGCAGGCTATGGATAACGGCCGTCCTTTAGATAATAACGATGAGGCGATGACCTTAACGGAGCATTTGGGCGAACTGCGGCGCAGAATTTTGCATAGCCTGGCGGCGTTGGCGGCTGGTACGCTGGTCAGCAGCTTTTACATCGACGAAATTGTCGCCGTGCTGACTGCGCCTGCCGCTAATTTGTACTATATGCGCCCGGCGGAAGCGTTTTTTATCTACATCAAAATCGCCCTTGCATGCGGCGTGCTGATTGCCGCGCCGGTACTGTTTTACGAGTTGTGGGCTTTTTTGGTGCCTGCGCTGACAGGAAAAGAACGTTCGGCGCTGATGGTATTTGTGCCGTCCTCCGTTTTGCTGTTTTGGGCGGGCATTGCCTTTGCGTACTTTTTTGTGTTTCCGCAGGGTTTACACTTTTTTACAACCTTTGCGGGCGGCAACATCGCGCCGATGCTTTCGATTGAAAGCTATTTGGATTTCTTTTTAATGCTGGTGGTGCCGTTTGGCTTTATTTTTAACCTGCCAATGGTGCTGATTGTGCTGGCACAGATGGGCGTGGTAAGTTCTGCGCTTTTAAAACGCGGCAGGCGCTATATGATTGTGGCGTCATTTATTTTGGCGGCAATTATTACGCCGACGCCGGACGTGGTAACGCAGACTTTGCTTGCGGTGCCGATGATTGTGCTGTACGAAGGCAGCCGCCTGTTTATCCGCACGGTGCTGCGCAAATAATAAAACACGGTAAAAACTTAAACACCTTTTTCCGTAAAAACGGAGAAAGGTGTTTTTTGTATGCCTTCTTTTTAATTTTCGCGCAGGTTTTCCTTTAAATGGGCAATAAACTTTTCGGCTGCGGGGCTGAAAGGCTGGTGTTTTTTCCACGCTATGACGGAACTGGTGGTCATGTCCGGGTTCAGCGGACGCCAGGCAATGTGCTTTTTATCCCATAGCGTAATGCTGCTGCCGATAATAAGCGCGTAACCCAGCCCTTCCTTAACCATAAGGGCTTTGTTAGCGGGCAGGTTGCCGCCGCCGATGATTTTAATGCTTTTGTAATAATCGCCGAACCAGTTAATTACCTCGTTGCGCACGCTTTGGCGTGAGGTAGTTAATAACGGCTTGCCGGCAAGGTCGGCAGGGCTTACGGCGCTTTTAGCCGTCAGCGGGTCGTCAGGCGGCATCAGCACTACCCAGCGCTCGCTGTTTTTTAAACGGATAAAGTCATATTTTTCTATGTTGACGGGCTCCAGCAGCACTCCTATATCCGTCAGACCGTTTTCGATACGTTCTTTTATCTGGTCGGCGTTGCCGGTGTGTATATCAAAAGTAACGTTGGGGTATGTTTCGCGGAAGGATTTAATCAGCGGCGGCAAAAGCTGAACTGCGTGAAGCTCGCCTGCGCCAATGGCGATTTCGCCGTCGATAAGGCTGTTGGCATCGCTTATCTCACGTTCTGTTTTTTGCACAAGGCTTAAAATTTCTTCTGCGCGGCGGCGCAAAAGCATCCCCTCGTGCGTCAGCGTAATTTTGCGCGAATGACGGTTAAAAAGCTGCGCCCCTACTTCTTCTTCCAGCTGCATCAGCTGGCGGCTGAGCGTGGGCTGCGTTATATGCAGGGCGTCGGCGGCGCGGGTAATGTTTTCTTCGCGCGCAACCGTTAAAAAATAATGCAGTACCCTTAATTCCATGGAGCCCCCTCCTTACGCCTATTTTTAACCTTATTTTATTATAAACAAAAGCCGCATTGCAAGCGTATTTGCTTATAAAACCTATGCTTAAGGGGCATATCGTGATATAAAGTTAAAGTATTGGTATTGGCGGCGCACAGATACTAAAATGAAAGTAAAGGGCAGGCGTGGCGCTTGTGCACGGCGCACGCAGGCTTTTAATGAACAGGACAGGAGCTGATTGGAATGGATAACGGCGTTAAAGATACCGGCAAAAAGATGGACCGGCGTACCTTTTTAAAAAACTCCGCGCTTTTGGGCGCGGCAATTTTGGCAGGCCCTTCTGTAATGGCGGAAGCGGCAAAACCTGGAGTCAAAAATAAAAGAGCCAAAGAGGGGCATATGCAGATTACCAAAGAACGTACACTTGGCAGCGGCAGCGCAGCGCTGACGGTATCAGCACTGGGGCTGGGCTGCATGGGCATGAACTATAACCGCAGCGTATCGCCCAGCCGTGAAGAATGTATTAAAGTTATCCGCCAGGCGGTGGAGCGCGGCGTAACTTTGTTTGACACCGCTATTATTTACGGGCCGCTGACTAACGAAGAACTGGTTGGCGAAGCGCTGGCGCCGTTTAAAGGGCAGGTTGCCGTAACCACCAAATTTGGGCACGAGGTTATTAACGGCAAGGCAACCGGCAGGCAGGACAGCAGGCCGGAAACCATCCGCCGTTACTGCGAAGAATCGCTGCGCCGTCTGCGTGTTGATTGCCTGGAAATGTTTTACCAGCACCGTATGGACCGCAGTGTGCCTATTGAAGAAGTTGCCGGTACTATTGGCGATTTAATTAAAGAGGGCAAGGTTAAACGCTGGGGCGTGTGCGAGGTAAGCGCCGATGTTATCCGCCGTGCGCATGCCGTAACGCCGCTGACCGCCGTGCAGAGCGAATATCACTTAATGTTCCGCGATGTGGAAACTAACGGCGTGCTGGCTGCCTGCCGTGAACTGGGCATCGGCTTTGTGCCGTACAGCCCCATGAACCGCGGCTTTTTGGGCGGCGATATTAACGAATACACCCGCTTTGACCCCAATAACGATAACAGGCAGACGCTGCCGCGCTTTGCGCCGGAAAATACGCGCCTTAACCTGCGCATTGTTAACGAATTGCAGCAGTTTGGGCGCAGCCGCGGCATGACTTCGGCGCAGGTGGCGCTGGCTTGGCTGCTTGCTAAAGCGCCGTTCATTGTGCCGATTCCGGGTACTACTAAACTGGCGCATTTGGAAGAAAACCTGCGCGCGGCGGAGATGCAGCTTTCCGCAGACGATGTACGCGAACTGGAAACGGCAGTGGATAAGTTCCCCGTTGTGGGCGACCGTTACCCGGCGCAGCATCACCGCCAGGTGGCATACTGATAAATATGTAGCGGCTGCTTGTGTCGGCAGGCGCTTGTGGAACTAAAAAAGGAGAAGGCAATATGGCAGAAACAATGAAAGCGGGCGTATTAGTTGGCCCGCAGCAAATAGTTGTGCAGGATGTGCCCGTGCCGGAATTAAAGCCGGGCGAAATTGAAATTGACGTTAAAGCCTGCGGCGTATGCGGCAGCGACATTCATATGTGGAAAACAGGCAAAGGCTGGGCAGAACAGGACGGCGAATTCCACATGGGGCACGAGTTTTGCGGCGTGGTAACAAACCCAGGCGACAGCAGTTTTAAAGTTGGCGACCGCGTTACCTTTTGGGCTAATCTGTATTGCGGCGAGTGTGATATGTGCCGCGCCGGGCTGGAACACCTGTGCCGTTTTGTGGATGGCACCAATTACGTTGGCTTTGTGTGCAACGGCGGCTATGCGCAAAAATTTGCAGGCAGGGCGCGCAACGCCTATAAACTGCCGGACACCGTTTCTGACGTAGCGGCAGGTTTAATTGACCCGCTGATGGTGGCGTACCACGCCGTTAAACATTCCGGACTGCGCCTTAATGACAAGGTACTGGTAGTAGGCACTGGTATTATCGGGCACTTTATGTGCGATTTGGCACGCAAGGCGGGCGCTTCGTTTGTGGCGATGAGTAAACGCCACGACATTAAAACGCGCAAGGCACGTGAACTTAACCTGTGCGATACCTTTTATGAAAGCAGCCCGGAGAGCGTTAAGCAAATGCTTGAAGATACTGAAGGCGGCTTTGACGTGGTATTTGAAGCTGTCGGCGCTGCCGAAACGCTGAATATGTGCATTGAAGCAGTAAAACCCGGCGGCGAAATCGTCATGGTTGGCAATTCTATAGACCCGCAAATCAGCGTCAATGTTAACCGCCTGGTGCTGAAAGAAGTTAAGCTGCATGGCAGCGTATCGTGCACGCGCGCGGAATTTACCGAAACCATTAACCTAATTGCCAGCGGCATGGTTGACGCCGAAAGCTTTGTGAGCGACATTGTGCCGCTTAGCGATTTACAGCACACGTTTGAGCGTTTAACCGACCCTACCGACCCGATTTTAAAAGCTGTTGTTAAACCGTAAAACCAAATAACAAATGGGCATAAAAAAACCTGCACTGAAAAGTGCAGGTTTAATTTTTTGTAGTTTTTACAGGTTCAGGCTGTCAACCCATTTTTCTGTTGCAGCTGCGTTGTCCGGGTAAGCGCGGATGCCTTCAATAACATTAGCGCCTTTAAACCATTTGGTAACGTCAGGCGTGCTGTCGCTGATGGGGCTGCCGCCGCTGGTGCAGAAGGTGATGACGGTTTTACCGCTGAAATCATAGCTGTCGGCAAAGGTTGCTACTGCCATCGGCGCGGTGTACCACCAAATAGGAAAGCCTACAAAAACAACGTCGTACTGCGCCATATTGTCTACTGTGCCTTTAAGGGCAGGGCGGGCGTTATCGGCTTTTTCTTGTTTAGCAAGTT
>DXVZ01000033.1:0-10443 GCA_019417125.1 Phascolarctobacterium sp. | reverse complement strand
GTAAACAGAAGAATACGGCGTTGCGGTTTCGATTTTGAAAATATCCGCGCCGGTTTTAGCCTGAATGGTTTTGGCTACTTTTTCGGTGTTGCCGGTGTGGCTAAAGTAAGCTACCAGAATTTTTTTGCCGCTGTCAGCCGCAGGTGCAGCTGCTTCCGTTTTGGCAGCGGGCGCAGGTGCGGATTGTTCTGCCGCGCCGCCGCAGGCTGCTACGCCCAAAGCTAAAACTGCCATCATTAAAATGCTGAAAAACTTTTTCATATACATCGCTCCTTTAATTTTTGTATTTAGTTTTATTTAAGGCTGGGCAGAACTTGGTTCTGTGCCTGCCGTTAAAACTTTACGGCGTTTAAAATAAACGCGCCCGCATAAATACGCCGCCAGCAAAATACCGCCCACACAGGTGCCGCCGCAGCTGCCGCATACGCCTGTGCAGCCCCCGGCAGCGCCGCTGGTAACGGTTCCAACAGGTATGCCGGCACCGACGGCTAAATTTAAAAATTTATCTTTGGGCGTTGTTAAAATATTCTTTTTCATAATCTGCTGCCTCCTGTCGAGATAGCTTTCATCGGGCAGTTGTACTGGCAAACGCCGCATTTAATGCACAGGTTAACGTCGTTATGCACGCTGCCGTCTTTCATGCTCATGGCGCGCATGGGGCATTTTTTAACGCAGCGTTGGCATTTTATACATTTTGCTTTGTTAATCTGCACGGTATCCGCCAAACGCAGCTTGGCGCCGATGGCGAAAAACAGGCTCTGCATTGCGCCCTGCGGGCACATAAAACGGCAGTAGCCGCGCCCGCCTTTGGTAAACAAACCAAACAGCACCAGGTACAAAAAGCCCATTGCGGCGAGCGGCACAGTGAACGACAGCGCTGCGCCGAAAAGCACGCTTACAAGGCTGTCGAAGAAATAAAAATTGCAGTAGGCGCAGGGGTAAAAGCCGTACCACAGCGGCAGCAGCATATAACCCAGCAGCATACCATAGCGGATATAGCTTACCGGCACGTATTTTTCCCATTCGATTTGAAAGCGCTCCGGCACAATTTTGCTGAGGCTTTCGGCAAAGTAACCGGCAATGCACAGCCTGCCGCAAAAAAACGGGCCGAACACCAGGCACAGCAGCCAAAAAATCAGCGTGCTGCCCAGCATAATGCTGTTTAAATCCATAAAGCCGCCGGTAAAAACTTCTGCCGTAGGTATGCGCGGGCAAAAAGCGTGCGGCAAAAACGCCGGCTGCAAATTAAGTACGCCTTCCATAAATCGGCGGTATAGTTCAAACGGCGCGTATAAAAGCGCGAAGCCAAACAGGTAGCCAGCGGCGCGTTTTAGGTTGAACGAAAATGCACTGTTTTTATTATTTTGCTGCATATCAAATTCCCTGCCTTTAGTTTAATACTTAGAGTGTGGTTTAAGTCAAGAGCAAAAACGGAAAATATCTTTTCCGGTGCTTTAATTATAATATAAACGGCGCTTAAAGTACCAATACTTATATTTTAGCCGCGGCAATGCCCTAAAAGCATTTTAAGCATGGCGCAAACAGTGGGAAAATGGTTAGGGCGTTTTGCAAAATACCGCAGCAAAATTATGTTTTTTGGGCATGGCAAATTATAAAATACAAGTATTGGACTTGGCTTTAAGGTGCGTTTTATAATTAAAGCAACAAAAACCGCCGCTAAGGGTGATAACGATGGATAAAAAAATTAATGGTGTGGATAACGAGCGCGCGGCAGCGCTGGCAGCGACGCTTTCCGGAGCTGGTATAGACGCTTTGGGCGTTAAAAATTTTTTGCAGCAGCTGGCGGCAGGCAGCGCGGCAGGGCAGATAAAAATTCTGCGCAGGCACCGGCTGGACTTGCTGGAGGAAATTCACCGGCAGCAAAAAACGCTGGATTTAATTGATTATATTATTTATAAAATACGTGAGGGAAAATTATAAGGAGGGGCTGAACAATGACTATCAAAGAAATTTCCGCAAAGACGGGTGTAACGGCAGATACTTTAAGGTATTACGAGCGTATGGGCATTATTCCGGCAGTGCCGAGGACAAGCGGCGGCGTGCGCAATTATGACGAAAATTTTGTGGAATGGATTAGTTTTATTCAGACCCTGAAAGGAGCTGGCATGTCTCTGGAGGCGATTGCCGACTACATCAGCCTGGCAAAGCTGGGCGAGGGCACCTGCCAGCAGCGTAAAAAAATTTTGGCGCAGGCGCGCGACGTACTGCTGCAAAAAATAGAAGCGCTGCAAAACATGGCGCGCCTGGCGGATTACCAGCTGATGAGCTACGACACTGTGCTGCGCCCACGCACCGACAGTTTGGTAAGCGGTTTTGCCGGCGCAGAAAATTTTGCTTGACATGGAGTAAACTTTAAGTGCTAACATATATATGTAGAATTTATTTTGAAGGAGTGTCAATAGTATGGAAAAAATGACAAGACGCGACTTTTTAAAAGCAGCCGGAACAGCCGCTGTAGGCGTTGCGGCGTATAATTTAGAGGGGGTAAGAAAAGTGCTTGCAGCAGGTGAAGGCAGTGTAAAAGTAAGCGGCAATGGCGGCGCAGGCAGCCACGCCAAAGTATATTTCAGCAAAAACATCAACGCTGATACGCTGATTAAACTTTATGATATGATTAACGAAGGTATTTACGGCAAGGTAGCCATTAAGCTGCATACTGGCGAGCCTCACGGGCCGAACATTCTGCCGCGCGATATGGTAAAAGCTTTTCAGGCGCATGTGCCCAACAGCAACATTGTTGAAACCAATGCTTTGTACGAGGGCGGCCGCGACAACACCGAAAAGCACCGCGCTACCATTGCGCTGAACGGCTGGGATTTCTGCCCCGTTGACATTATGGACGAAGAAGGCACCGTAATGCTGCCGGTACGCGGCGGCAAGCACTTTAAAGAAATTTCTATGGGCGGGCACATCGTTAACTACGATTCGATGATTGTACTGACCCACTTTAAAGGACATGCTATGGGCGGTTATGGCGGCAGCATGAAGAATATCGCTATCGGCTGCGCCGACGGCAAAATCGGTAAAGCCATGGTACACGGTGTTTACGGTCAGCCGCTGCCGGAAGATTGGAACGCTTGGCCGGCTAAAGAAATGCTGATGGAAAATATGGCTGAATCCGCCAAAGCAACGATTGATTATTTTGGCAAACACATTGTGTTTATTAACGTAATGCGCCGCATGTCTGTAGACTGCGACTGCGCCGGTGTGGCAGCGGCAGAGCCGACCATTCCGGATATCGGCATTTTGGCTTCTACCGACCTTTTGGCGATTGATCAGGCAAGCATCGACCTTGTTTACGCACAGCCTGAAAAATACCGCCACGATTTGGTAGAGCGCATCGAAAGCCGCCACGGTTTGCACCAGCTTACCGCTATGCGCGAATTGAAAATGGGTAATCCGCAGTACGAACTTATCAGCATCGACTGATAAGCAATAAGCGCAGCAATTAACAAACTGCATAACTTAAACAAAAAATACCACAAAGGCATTATGACTTTGTGGTATTGCTGTTTGTATGGGGTTGTGTTTTATCAGGCAACGGCAGGCTGTGGTGCGGCGCTTTCCTGCTGTACGGCTTTGGAGGCTTCTTTTTTGTATTTGCCTACGCTTAAAGCGCGCACAGCGTTTAAAATGGCGATGACGGATACACCTACATCGGCGAATACCGCCGCCCACATGGAGGCGTAACCCAGCGCACCCAGTGCCAGCACGGCAATTTTAATGCCGATGGCAAAAACAATGTTTTGGTGCACAATGCCTAAAGTTTTGCGGGCAATTTTCATGGCGGTGGCTATTTTAGAAGGCTCGTCCGTCATCAGCACAATGTCTGCCGCTTCAATGGCGGCGTCGCTGCCCAGCGCGCCCATGGCGATGCCTACGTCGGCGCGTGCCAGCACTGGCGCGTCATTAATGCCGTCGCCTACAAAGGCAAGCTTGCCCTTATTGCTGCGTTTGTGCAGGGTTTCCAGCAGATGCTCAACGTGTTCAACCTTATCCGCAGGCAAAAGCTGCGTAAAGGCGCGGTCCAGCCCCAGGCGTTTGGCAATTTTCTGCCCTACGGCGTCACTGTCGCCCGTCAGCATTACGGTTTCGCGCACGCCGCAGGCTTTAAGCATTTTAATGGCGGCGGCAGCGTCGGCTTTCACTTCGTCCTCAATTAAAATATAGCCGGCATATTTGCCGTTAACGGCAACGTAAATAACGGTGCCTGCTTCGGTGCAGGGCGTAAAGCTAATGCTTTCGCGGCGCATCAGCTTATCGTTTCCGCACAGCACGTTTTTGCCGCCGATGAGCGCGCGCACGCCGTGCCCGGCAATTTCTTCCACATTGCCAATGCGGTTTTTGTCAACGGCTTTTTTGTAAGCGCGTTTAACGGAAAGTGAAATCGGGTGGTTGGAATAATCCTCCGCGTAAGCGGCAAGCTCTAAAAGCTCGTCCGCCGTTATGCCTACCGGTTTAATGGAGGTAATAGCAAAAGAGCCTTTGGTTAAAGTGCCGGTTTTATCAAAAACAACGGTTTCCGTGTCAGCAAGCGCCTCTAAATAGTTGCTGCCTTTAACCAGCACGCCGCATTTGGACGCGCCGCCGATGCCGCCGAAGAAGCTGAGCGGAATGGAGATAACCAGCGCGCACGGGCAGCTGATAACCAGAAAAGTCAGCGCGCGGTAAACCCAGCCGGAGAACGGCTCGTTTAAAACGTAGGGCGGAATGGTTGCCAAAAGCAGAGCTGTAAAAACAACAATCGGGGTGTAAAATTTGGCAAAACGTGTAATGAAGTTTTCGCTGCTGGCTTTTTTCTCGCTACTGTTTTCCACCAAGTCCAAAATTTTAGCGACAGTCGATTCGCCAAATTCTTTGGTAGTTTTAATTTTTAAAATGCCGGTTTGGTTAATGCAGCCGCTGATTACCTCCATGCCTTCTTCTACCTCGCGCGGCAGCGATTCGCCGGTGAGGGCAGATGTATCAAGCGCGCTGCACCCGCTGATGATTGTGCCGTCGATAGGTACGCGCTCGCCCGGTTTAACGGTAATAATTTCGCCGATAGCGACTTCGTCCGGGTCAACCTGCACCAGCTCGCCATTGCGTTCTACATTGGCGTAGTCCGGGCGGATGTCCATCAGCGCGGTGATGGACTGGCGCGAGCGCGAAACGGCGTAGCTCTGGAACCATTCGCCAATCTGGTAAAACAGCATAACGGCAACGCCTTCGGAATATTCGCCCAGCGCAAAAGCGCCCATGGTGGCAACCGTCATTAAAAAGTTTTCGTCAAACGCTTCGCCCTGGCGGATATTGCAAAAAGCCTTCCACACAATATCCCAGCCGATGATAATGTAGCTTGCGCCAAACAAAGCGAGTATAATATAAGCAGAAGCTTCTGCAAAAAGCGGCAGCAGCATACCGGCGGCAAACAAAACAGCGGCGGCGAGAATGCGCTGCAAAAGTTTTTTCTGTTTTTTGGTCATATTAAAATCTCCTTACAAAAAAGCTGCAATAAAATGAAAGCAGTTTCTGTTTTATTGCAGCGCGGTTTTTAAAGTTTATAGAGTTATGGTTTCGCCGTCCTCGGGGATGTAAAAATCTTTATCCAGCTTGTTGGCGGTAATAAATTCTCGCAGCCCGGTACGGTTTAAGGTTGCGTGGCCGACGGAATCCATATGGCTGGCAATTACCGTAATCTCCGGCGCATAGCTGCGCAGTGCGGCAATATCGTCCGTGCCCATAATAATCGGGCCGCTGTGTTCCAGCTGGGCTGCTGCGGCATTGACGATGATAACGCCAGGCGCGAATTTATCAATGGCATTTTTTACAAAATCGCATCAAATGGTATCGCCTGCAAGATAGGTTATGGGCTCATCCACGTGTTTAAAAACAACGCCCATAGCGTCCGGGCGGTAACCGAACATTTTATAATAAGGCATTGCTTTTTCCGGCACGCCGTGCAGGCAGTTGGTTTTGTACAACGTAACGCCGTTAAACTCAGTTCCGGTTTCCGGTAAAATTTCTACATCAGTAAAACTAAAATCGCGCATAAATTTTTCGTCATAGCTGTCCTGCACAAATACTTTAATATTTTTAGGCAGGGCTTTGGCGGCAAATTCATCTATGTGGTCAATATGCGAATGTGTTAAAATAACAGCATCGGTGTTTTTTACAATTTCTTCCGGTGCAAGCGGCAGCTCCGTCAGCGGCCAGCGTAAATCCGGCGTTAAGCATTTGGGAAACGGCTGAAAATAATCCTTCGGCGCAAACAGCGGGTCAATTAAAAACCGGCTGCCCGCATAAGTTATGATTGCAGTTGCACTTCTAATCTGTTGAAACTTCATTTTTATATCTCCTTTTATAACTCCTTATGCCTTTACGGTAACGTCGGGCTCGATTTTGTTGATGAGCTTAACGGCTTCGTCAAGCACCTGCGCAAATTTATCGTCCGGCGCTTCCAGCGTCATTTTCTGCGCCATAAAGCTGACGCTGGCGTTGGTTATGCCGTCAATCTTTTTAACGGCGTCTTCAATTTTAGCGGCGCAGTTAGCGCAGTCCAGGTCGATAAGTTTAATAGATTTTTTCATAACAGAACACTCCTTAAAAGTTGTTAATAATTTTTATATTTGAGCAACTGCTCATACGTTTATTATAAATAAAAGCCGGTAAACGGCAATGGTTTTATAGGCAGATGTTCCATTTGGAGCAAAATGATTTCCGTTTGGGCTAAAATAATGTTTATTAGCCATATTTAATTAGATATAGTAAAAAGCAGGCAACGCTATCCGCTTTAAAGGACAACACTGCCTGCTTTTTTACGTTGCAAGCTGTTAATCCTTGCAGTGGCAGGCTCCTGCCTGTGCCGTCATGCTGCAAGATGGGCATTTGCCCTGGCTTTGCATCAGGTTGGCGCCCCAGCTGTACATGGCTTCCAAAATCGGGAACAAACTCTCGCCCCGCGGCGTAAGGGAATATTCCACCTTAGGCGGTACAACTGGATAAACCTTGCGGTTGATGAGCCCATCCTGTTCCAGTTCGCGCAACTGTTGGGTAAGCATTTTGGGTGTAGCTTCCGGCACCAGCTGGCGCAGTTGGTTAAAACGCAGCACACGCCCGGATAAATGCCACAACAGCAGCGCCTTGTATTTGCCGCCGATAAGATGCAGGGTTGCGGCGACGGGGCAGTTTACATTAAGGCCTTTTTCCATAATAATGCTCCTTAGTATCTTTTTAGGTACTATATCACTAAATAGTGCATTCTTGATTAAAAGATATCGTCTTAATATAATAATAGCAGGAAGCAAATTCCGTGTCAATGCGGATATTAATGATAGAAAAGGAGAACGCTATGAAAAAGGAGCAGTTTAACGTTACCGGCATGAGCTGCGCCGCGTGCAGCGCCCGCGTGGAAAAAGCGGTGAGTAAGCTGGCAGGCGTGGATAAAGTTGCCGTAAACCTTTTAAAAAACAGCATGGTTGTCGATTATGACGATGCGGCGCTGAATACGCAGGATATTATCGCTGCCGTTGTTGATGCAGGTTACGGCGCGTCGCCCAAAGAAGCCGCAGCGCAGGGCAAGTCTACCAAAACCGCGCGGTCTTCGGCAAACGATATTGCGCGCCAAGAGTACGAAACTATTAAACGGCGCTTGAAACTTTCATTGCTGTTTGCCGTACCGCTTTCATATATTTCCATGGGGCACATGATGGGCTGGCCGCTGCCGGACACTTTCCTCGGCGTGGAAAATGCGATGATTTTTTCACTGACGCTGCTTTTGCTTGTCATTCCAGTGGTGTTTATCAATTTTAAATTTTTCCGCGTTGGTTTTAAAACGCTGGCGGAGGGCGCGCCGAATATGGACTCGCTTATCGCTATTGGCGCGTCGGCATCGCTGCTGTATGGCGTGTATGCGCTGTATAAAATTGCCTGGGGCTTCGGGCACGGTGATTTGGCGATGGTGCGCCAATTTTCGATGGATTTGTATTTTGAATCTGCCGGTATGATTTTAACGCTGATAACTTTCGGTAAGTTTTTAGAAGCGCGCGCCAAAGGCAGGACGAGCGACGCCATTACTAAGCTGATGAATTTAGCGCCTAAAACCGCCGTTGTAGAGCGTGGCGGCGCGGAAATTGAAGTGTCCGTGGAAGAAGTGGAAAAAGGCGATATTTTGGTAGTGCGCAGCGGCATGAGCATACCTGTGGATGGTGTTGTAACCGAAGGGCAGGCGGCGGTGGACGAATCGGCAATTACGGGCGAGAGCATTCCGGCGGAAAAGGAACCGGGCAGCAAGCTGACGGGCGCAACGGTAGTTAAATCGGGCTTTTTAAAAATGCGCGCCGAAAGAGTCGGCGAGGATACCACGCTGGCGCAGATTGTGCGCCTGGTGGATGACGCTACCAGTTCCAAGCCGCCTATTGCCAAAATGGCTGATAAGGTAAGCGGCGTGTTCGTACCGGCGGTTATCGCCATTGCCGTTATTACCTGCGCGGTATGGCTGCTGCTTGGCGAAAGCTTTGAGTTTGCGCTGTCCAACGCTATCGCAGTGCTGGTTATCAGTTGCCCGTGCGCGCTGGGGCTGGCAACGCCGACAGCGGTTATGGTCGGTACGGGGCGCGGCGCGTCCAGCGGCGTGTTAATTAAATCGGCGGAAGCGCTGGAAACCGTACACGAAATAAACACCGTAGTGCTTGATAAAACCGGCACCATTACCCAAGGTACGCCTGGCGTGACGGATGTTTTGTACAATAAGCAGGACGGAGAAAATGAACTGCTGCAATTAGCAGCGTCGCTGGAAAAATATTCCGAACACCCGCTGGCACAGGCTATTGTTAGTTATGCACATGGCAAAAACGTGCCGCTGCTGCCCGTAACAGGCTTTGCGCAGGAAGCAGGGCGCGGCATTAAAGGCGTGTGCGGCGGCGAGCCATGCTTTGGCGGCAACCGCAAAATGCTGGAGGACGCCGGTCTGTACACCGATGATATTAATGCGCTGGAAGAACAACTGGCTGGTGAAGGCAAAACGCCGCTGTTTTTTGTACGCGGCGGCAGGCTGCTGGGCGTCATCGCGCTGGCGGATATGGTTAAGCCAACCAGCCGCGCGGCGATAGCCGAAATGAAGCGCATGGGGCTGGAAGTTGTTATGCTGACGGGCGACAACGCGCGCACGGCGCAGGCGATACAAAAAGAAGTCGGCGTGGACCGCGTGGTAGCGGAAGTTTTGCCTCAAGATAAGGAAAACGAAATCCGCCGCTTGCAGGAGCAAGGCAAAAAAGTTGCCATGGTGGGCGACGGTATTAACGACGCGCCTGCGCTGGCGCGTGCGGACGTCGGCATTGCCATTGGTGCTGGCACGGATATCGCCATTGAATCGGCAGATTTGGTGCTGATGAAAAGCGACCTGCTGGACGTTGCCGGTGCGGTGCAGCTGGGGCACGCGGTTATCCGCAACATTAAGCAGAATCTGTTTTGGGCGCTGTTCTACAACGCCATCTGTATTCCGGTGGCGGCGGGCGTGTTCTATCCGTGGCTCGGCATTAAGCTCAGCCCCATGCTGGGTGCGCTGGCTATGAGTTTCAGTTCCGTATTTGTTGTAACCAACGCCCTGCGTTTAAGGTTTTTTAAACCGGCGTATGCCGACGCGGCAGAGGTTAAAACCGCTGAACGCGCGCAGGCGTGCAGGACGGAGGGCATTAATATAAATATTGCAAATAAAAAAGAAAGGGTTGATACTATGAAAAAAGTTCTTGATGTGGAAGGCATGATGTGCCAGCACTGCGTAGCGCACGTTACCAAAGCTTTGCAGGGCGTGGCAGGCGTAGAAGCCGTTGAGGTTTCGCTGGAAAATAAAAACGCCGTGGTTACGCTGGCGGCAGACGTTGCTGACGATGTGCTTACAAAAGCTGTTGTGGATGCAGGTTACGAAGTTAAAGGTGTAAAAACTTTATAAAAAGGTAATATTTATATTAAAAGCAGGGGCAAAATATCATTTGTTCCTGCTTTTTTGTATGATAACTTGTCTGAAAATATAGATAATAAACTAATAAAAATGTGGTATAATAAGCGAAGTAATAGTTATAATAAAGGTGTGTTAACTTTATGGGAAATGATTTGTTTAAAAAGTTTTTGAATCAATTAACGGATGAAGATTTAAGAAAAGTAGTTTTAAGTCAAAAAATTAATATAGTTGGGTTTAGAATTACGCCAGAAACTCTAAAACTTGTGCCGTCTATTAAATTGAAAAGTGGAATAGAAGATCATATACGTACTACAAACATTAAAGGTTTATTTAATACCAAAGAGGATTATAATAAATTAAGAGAAAAAAACATAGTCTTATTTAATTTTAGAATTTTATATGATTTGTATAAGAATATAAATATTGAGGTTATAAGTAACTTGTTAAGTGAAATTGCAAATAAAAATGAAGATATTATTTCTGAA
>DXVZ01000032.1 GCA_019417125.1 Phascolarctobacterium sp. | reverse complement strand
AAAAATAACAGTAATAAACACGCTTCCTGAACGAAGTAAATAAACGTGTATTACTGTTATTAAACTAAAATTATTAAAAAATTTTTGTAAGTTGTATGGTTAATACTACTATTTGATAAATTAAATTATCTAAGTATTGAATATTGCCAATTTTATTTTTTCTTTTTGCCAAGGTAGGCGGCTTTAATTTCGGGGTTTTCCAAAAGTTCTGCGCCAGTGCCGCTCATGGTAATTTTGCCGGTTTCCAACACATAGGCACGGTGCGCAACTTTCAGCGCCATATTTGCGTTTTGCTCAATTAAAAGTATCGTCATGCCTTTGGAGTTGATGTATTGAATAATGCTGAAAATATCTTTAATAATCAGCGGCGCAAGGCCAAGCGATGGTTCGTCCATCATCAAAAGCTCCGGGCGCGATAGCAAAGCCCTGCCAACAGCCAGCATCTGCTGCTCGCCGCCAGAGAGCGTGCCCGCCATCTGCCAGCTGCGTTCCTGCAAACGCGGAAACATTTCGTACACCCAGTCAATGTCTTTTTGGATGCCGTCTTTATCACTGCGCATATAAGCGCCAATCTGCAGGTTTTCCAGCACCGTCAGGTTTGGAAAAACGCGGCGCCCTTCCGGCACTAATGTTAAACCTTTTTTAACAATCTGCTGCGAATTTAAGCCGGTAATGTTATCGCCCTTGTAAACAATTTGCCCGCTTTTGGGCTTTACCAGCCCCACAATGCTGCGCAGCAGCGTGCTTTTGCCAGCGCCGTTCGCACCGATAAGCGTAATGATTTCGCCCTTGGGCACTTCCAGCGAAATTCCTTTTAAGGCTTCAATGCCGCCGTAGGATACGACAAGATTTTCTACTTTAAGCATCTTCATCCACCCCCAGGTAAGCATCAATAACTCTTTGGTTGTTTTGAATTTCGTCCGGCGTACCTTCGGCAATCGTCATGCCAAATTCCAGCACATAAATACGGTCGGAAATTTCCATAACCAGGTCCATGTGGTGCTCAATCATAAACACCGTTAAGTTATATTCTTTGTGAATCTGGCGGATAAATTCCGTCAATTCTTCGGTTTCTTTCGGGTTCATGCCGGCAGCAGGCTCGTCCAAAAGCAGCAGGCGCGGTTTGGTTGCCAGCGCGCGCACAATCTCAAGGCGGCGCTGCTGCCCATACGGCAGGCTGGACGATTTTTCATTGCGCAAATCCCACAGCCCTACTTCCTGCAAAAGTTTTTCGGTGTTGCGGTGCATCTGCCGTGCTTCTTTCATATACCAGGGCAAATGCAGCGTTGCCGAAAGAAAATCTGACTTTAAGTGCAGATGGTTAGCAATCAGCACGTTTTCGTAAACCGTTAAATCTTTAAACAGGCGGATGTTTTGGAACGTGCGCGCAATGCCCAGTTTGGCAATTTCGCTGGGGCGCTTGCCGGTGATGTTAATTTCTTTGCCCTCAGCGCCGGTGTAAATAACAGTGCCCTCGGTCGGCGTGTAAACGCCAGTAACCATGTTAAACGCCGTAGTTTTACCCGCGCCGTTAGGGCCGATTAAAGCAACGATTTCGCCGTCGTTAATTTCGATGTTCAGTTTGTAAACAGCAGTTACGCCGCCAAACTGCATAGTAATGTCATTTGTTTTTAATATCATTGCGCTGCCCCCTTCCGCTTAAGAAAGCCGAGAGGATTTTTTACAAAGTCAATGGCTTTTTGCCACGAGAACTCCCGCGTGCCCATAATGCCGTGCCGCCAGAAGAGTACGCATACCATTAACAGTACAGAGAATATTACCATACGGAAGCCCGGGCGGAACAGAGGAATATCCACGCCGAACAGCATCAGCGGCTCATCGAAGAAACGCAGGTATTCCAGCCCAGCCGTTACCAATATCGCGCCAATGGCGCTGCCGGTAATGCTGCCCATGCCGCCCAGCACGATGATTAACAAAAAGTTATATGTAAGCGTAAACAAAAAGTTTTTGGGGTCTACCGTGCCCAGCAGCGCGCCGTATAAGCCGCCGCCGATACCGGCGAAGAAGGCGCTGACCATAAACGCCAGGTTTTTATGCCAAAACAGGTTAACGCCCATGGCTTCGGCGGCAATTTCGTCCTCGCGGATGGCTTTAAACGCCCTGCCGTAAGAGGAATTTACCAATAATGTAATAAACACAAAGCTGATAAGCGCAACCAAAAAGATATAGCGCACGTCGTTCAGCGGCGGAATATCTTTAATGCCCAGCGCGCCGTTGGTAATGCTCTGCGCGTTGGTAATCCAAATGCGGATAATTTCCGAAAAGCCCAGCGTCGTTACGGCAAGGTAGTCGCCGCGCAGCCGCAGCACCGGCGTGCCGATTAAAAAGGCAAACAGCGCCGCCAAAACGCCGCCCAAAATCAGCGCCGCCCACAGCGGCAGTTCAATATCCGCAATCAGCGGATTCATCGGTACGGCGTAAAATACGTTTTCGCGGTATTCTACCGGCACGGTAAAAATACCTACCGTGTAAGCGCCGATAGCCATAAAGCCAGCCTGTCCCAGCGAAAACTGGCCGACAAAGCCGTTGGTAAGGTTCATGGAAAGGCCGATAATGGCATATACTAAACACAAATTAACAATTCTGCGGATATAAGAGTCCATTTCCTCCTGAACGAAAAATGCAAGGCCGAAAAGGACAATTATGCCGAGTATAGTTAAAATCATATCTCTTTTTTTCATAATTACACCTTCTCCGTAGTTTTTTCGCCCAAAAGCCCGGTGGGTTTATAAAACAGAATTACAATCAGCACGATAAAGGCAAAAGCGTCGCGGTAACCGCTTAAATCCGGGAAGAACGCGACAATTAAAATTTCGCCCAGGCCCAAAATAAAGCCGCCCAGCACCGCACCCTTAATGTTGCCGATGCCGCCGATAACTGCCGCAATAAAGCATTTTAAGCCGGGCATAACGCCCATCATCGGCGTAATGCCGGGGTAACGGATGCCGTACATAATAGCGCCGATAGCGGCCAGCGCCGAGCCTATAATAAAGGTAATGGAAATTACGTTATCAATATTAATGCCCATTACCCTGGCGATTTCGTAATCTTTAGAAACTGCGCGCATTGCCATGCCGGTTTTGGTGTGGTTTACAATGTGCAGCAAAACAACAAGGCTGATAATAGTTACAACAGGTATTACCAGGCAAATTGCCTGAATTTCGATGCCGCCGACGCTGATGTTCTGCGAGAGCAGCGGCACATCCGGAAAACGCATCGGGCGTCCGCTGAACAGGTAGTTAGCAAGGTTTTCCAGCAAAAACGATGCGCCGATGGCGGAAATTAAGATAGAATTTTTCGGCGCTTCACGCAGGGGGCGGTAAGCGCTGCGTTCGATTAATACGCCGAGGATAGCCGTAAGAATAATTGTTATGATAAATGTAAAATACCACGGAATATGAAAAGCCGTAATACCGAAAAATGCAAAATAACATGCCATCATTACAATGTCGCCGTGGGCAAAGTTTATCATCAGCAAGATGCCGTATACCATAGTGTAGCCAATGGCTATCAGCGCATACAGGCTGCCGAGCGATATTCCGTTGACCATGTGCTGCGCAAAGCTCAGCGCCGACATGTTGGCAATAGCGTCAAAAAACTCCATAAGGGCACCTCATAACCAAAAAACTGCTCCCTTCCCTCAAAGGAAGGGAGCACCTTTATACTTAAATCTTAAATCATTTAGCTTCTACGTAATCTTTAAAGGTAAATTTGCCGTCTTTAACGGTTTTAATTACAACGCCTTTAATCGGGTCGCCGTTTTCGTCCAGCGTGGTCATGCCGGTTACGCATTCAAGGTCTTTGGTTGCGGCAATCGCGTCGCGGATTTTAACGGTATCGGCAGCAGTACCCGCTTTTTCAATGCCGTTTACGGCAATCAGGTAAGCATCGTAAGCCATCGCGGTTAAAGCGGAAGGTTCGCCGTTATATTCTTTGGTGTAAGCATCGAGGAATTTTTTAGCTTCTTCGGTGCTTGCTTTTTCACGGTCAAACGCGGTGGAAAGCGCAACGCCTTCAACATCTTTGCCGCCTACGTCAATAAATTCCTGGGTTTCCCAGGTATCGCCGCCCATAAACGGTGCGGTAATGCCAAGCTGGCGTGCCTGTTTAACCAAAAGTGCGGATTCGGTGAAGTTGCCGGGTGCAAATACTGCGTCCGGGTTCAGCGCTTTAATGTTGGTTAAAATAGCGGTAAAGTCTTTGTCGCCGGTTTGATAGTTGGCAACATCGACGATGCTGCTTTCATCGCCGGTAAGTTTAACAAAGTTTTCGCGGAAGAATTTAGCCAAACCAACGGAATAATCGTTGGAAACTTCCTGCACGATAGCTACTTTTTTATAGCCGTTCTGGTGTGCGTATTCTGCCATTACTTTGCCCTGGAACGGGTCGATGAAGCAGGCGCGGAAGTAATAATCGTTGTTGGCAGTTACCTGCGGGTTGGTGCAGCTGGTGCCAACGGCAGGCACTTTATTTTCTTTAACTATATTGCCGGCAGCCATAGAAAGGGAAGAGCCATAAGAACCAACCAATACGCTGACCTTATCCTTTTCAATCAGGCGGGCAGCAACGGAAGCAGCTTCCGCTTTGTCGGATTTGTTGTCAGCAACTACCAATTCTACTTTTTTGCCCAAAACTTCGGGGTGCAGCTGGTTGGCAAGTTTAATGCCGCGCAGTTCCAGCTCGCCGCCTGCGGCGTTATCGCCAGTCAGCGGCAGAAACACGCCAACTTTTACTACATTTTGGTCCGCAGCTTTTTCTTCGCCGCCGCAGCCTGCTAAAAGGCCCATTGCCAAAGCTGAAACAGCCATCGCAGAAAACAATTTTTTAAATCTCACTTTGCATCTACCCCTTTTTTACTGTTTTGTACAGTTTTATAACTAACTTGTCTTAGATTATAACACCAAAGTATATATGTGACAAGATTGTAAAAACTACGTAAATTTTAACAGTATTTTGCTTTTATTTTGATATTTTTTGTAAATTTGTTGCTTTAAAGAAGTGTACTTTTCTTGTTTTATTTTATTTTTGTCCTTGTAATACAAACTTTCTAAAAAGACAAATCGCTTCTTTTCCATTGTCAAAAGACACTGCATTTGTATTTTTTTATAAATTTTCTGTGTATTCATGTATACATAAATTTTCAGCTATTATTTTCCGAATAAAAAGCATCTCCAGCCTTTTATGCAAGGCCGGAGATGCTTTAAAAATTTTAACCTATTATATTATTGTAACGAATTAGCATAGTTCACCGCGCTGACGGCGTTGGGCGCGTAGTAATCCGCACCAATGCTGCCGGCGTAGTCCTGTGTCAGTACCGCGCCGCCGACGATAACCTTAAAACTGCCCGCTGCACGCAGCGCTTTAATGGTATCTTCCATCGCGCCTACCGTCGTCGTCATCAGTGCCGAAAGCCCGATGACGCTGACGTTATTTTTAACAGCAGTTTCTACAATTTTTTCTGGCGGTACGTCTTTGCCGAGGTCGATAACCTGGTAGCCATAATTCTCGAACAGTACCTTAACAATATTTTTGCCAATGTCATGAATATCGCCCTTGACCGTCGCCAGTATTACTTTAATGCCGTTGCTCTGGCTGCCGCCCTCCGCCGCCATTTTATCGCGGATAACGTTAAAAGCAGCCTTTGCCGCTTCAGCGCTCATTAAAAGCTGCGGCAAAAAGATTCTGCGTTCTTCAAAGCCTTTGCCAACGTAGTCCAGCGCCGGTATCATTTCACCGTTAATAATATCCAGCGGCGCTTTACTTGCCAGCTGCTCTTTTACGGCTTTTTCGCTCTGCTCGCGCAGTCCTTTTACAATAGCGTCGTGCAGCGTGTATTCTGCTGCCTGCACCGGCGCGGCTTTTGTTTGGGCGGCGTCTGCAAATTTGGCAACGTAGTCTTTGCAGCCCTCGTCCAAACCGCTAAGCGCGCCAAAAGCATAATAGGCGTTCATCATGGCTTCGCTTTGCGGATTGATGATGGCGCAGCTTAACCCAGCTTCCATAGCCAGCACAAAAAAGGCACTGTTCACGGCGTCGCGCGCCGGCAAACCAAACGAGATGTTGGATACGCCCATTACTGTTTTTATGCCGCGTTTTTTCAGTTCGCGCAGAACCTCTAAATCTACTTTGGCGTTATCGCCGCCGGTGCTAATGGTAAGCGCCAGCGGATCTACAATAATATTGCGTTTTTCGATACCAGATTCCGCCGCGCGCGCAATAATTTTTTCGGCTATGGCAATACGCCCCTCCGCCGTCTGCGGTATGCCGCTGTCATCCAGCGCCAGCGCCACTACTGCCGCACCATATTTTTTAGCCAGCGGCAGCACTTTGGCAAGGCTTTCTTCTTTGCCGCATACGGAGTTCAGCAGCGGTTTGCCGTTGTAAAGGCGCAGGCTGCCTGCCATCGCTTCGTAGTTAGATGTATCTATTTGCAGCGGCACGCTGGTTATCGCCTGCAAACGCTGCACCGCTTCCGCACTGGCAGCGGCTTCTTCAATGCCCGGTACGCCCACGTTAACGTCCAAAATCTCCGCGCCGCGCTCAATCTGTTCCAGCCCCAGGCGGCAAATATAATCGTAATCGCCGTTTAAAATTGCCTGTTTTAAACGCGGTTTGCCGGTGGGGTTAATGCGCTCGCCAATAATTACCGGCTTATTGCCGATAACAACCGCACTGCCGTATGCGGCGGCAGCCGTTAAATCACAGCTGCGTGCCTGCGGCGTAATATTGCGGCATTTAGCGGTTAAAGCGGCGATATGCCCCGGCGTTGTGCCGCAGCAGCCGCCCATAACGGCAAGGCAGCCATCCTGCGCCATAGCATACATTAAATCTGCAAATTCTTGTGCGCCAACATCAAAAACGGTTGTGCCGTTTACTTCCTTAGGCAGCCCGGCGTTAGGGTTCAGCACCGCCGGCAGCGGCGTTGCCGCCAAAAGCTGCGGCAAAAGTTTCTGCATCTGCGCAGGCCCCAGCCCGCAATTAAAACCAATGGCGTCAGCGCCCAAGCCTTCCAGCATAACGGCTGCCGATGTAATATCGCCGCCGGTTAAAAGCTTGCCGTCTTCGTCAAGCGTCATGGTAACAACAACTGGCAAAGCACTGTTTTCTTTTACCGCCAAAAGCGCTGCTTTCATCTCGTAGGTGTCGCTCATCGTTTCAATCAAAATCAAATCTGCTCTCGCCGCCGTGCCTGCCTGCACAATTTCGGCATAAATGCTTACGGCTTCTTCAAAGGGCAAATCGCCGTAAGGCGCAAGCAGCTTGCCGGTGGGACCCATGTCCAGCGCTACAAAGCTGCCCGGCTTTTGCGCGCAGGCTTTTTGGGCAATGCGCACCGCCTGCGTAATAACGTCTGCCGTTTTAATTTCCGTGCCCGCAAATTTAAGGCGGTTAGCCCCAAAAGTGTTGGTTTTAATAATATCCGCACCGGCATTTAAATATGCGGCGTGAATTTTTTCCACCTCGTCCGCGTGGGTAAAGTTCCACAACTCCGGCAGTTCGCCCGGTTTAAGCCCGGCTGCTTGCAGCATTGTGCCCATCGCGCCGTCAAAAAATAAAGTTTTTTTACCAAGTATATCTTTAAAAAGCATCGTTTCCCCCGCTATTATTTTTTATAAATACAGTTTTTATTATTGGCACAGCTTGCGCAGCTCACCGCCGTTTCTTCACAGGTTTCGGCAATACCGATAACCGCCGTTACCGATTTTACCGGCGCCAGCATGCCGCCTGCCGTAACGGTAAGCCCAATGCGTTTGGGCGCATCAAGCATCTGCAAAAGGCGTGGCTGGTCTGTCAAAGCCCAATCGGCATAACCGGGCGAAAAGCGTGGTTTAAAATACAAACCGCCGTATTCCGCGCTGATTTTTTCTTCCGTTTCGTCGCAGTAAGTTTCAATCAGCGCCGTGCACACCGCCTGCCCGGCAGCGCCTTCGGCAATGTTGGCAACCGCCATACGCCGCAGCGCAATATCTACTTTCGCTCCCAGCGTCGCTGCTAATAACACGGCACGTGTGCAGCCTTTAATGTGCGCAGCCAGCTTGGCGCTTTTAAAATATTCGCCGCCTATCAGCACGCCGCCACTGTCCACCTTGCAGTCCAATACGCGGTACACACTGCGCGCCTGCACCTCGTTGCGCAGCTTTAAATAAGCCGTGTCCGCCAGCACGCCTGCGTCCTTGTCGTCCCTGCGCGCGCCCATATAGCGGATGGCTTCGCTGCGGTCGTACCTCATTTTATAATCTCCGACATATTTTTCATAATCCCGCCGATAACCGCCGGTTTGTTCATCGTATAAACATGAATATTTTTAAAACCATTGGCAATCAGGTCAATAATCTGCCCCAGGGCATAAGCAATACCTGCCTGCATCAGCGCCTGCGGATCATCGGCAAAACGCTCAACAATAGCACGGTAATGCGGCGGCAGCTTGGTGCCGCTCAGCTCGCAAATGCGGTTAATCTGCTTGGCGTTAGTAATCGGCATAATGCCCGCCACAACAGGTACGTCAATGCCGTTGCGCAGCAGCCTGTACATATAATTGTACATTATGTTATTGTCAAAACACATCTGCGCCACCAAAAACTCGCAGCCTGCGTCAATTTTCTTTTTGGTATTTTCAATGTCCTTATCCAGCGAACCGGCTTCGGGGTGGCCTTCCGGGTAGCACGCGCCGCCAATGCAAAAATCGCCGGACGCGGAAATTTTGCGCATCAAATCGCTGGCGTGCATAAACTCCCTCGGCTTATCGGTAACAGCGTCGCCGCGCAGCGCCAACACGTTTTGAATGCCGCTATCGCGGAAATTTGCCAGCATGCTGTCAATGCCTGCACCGGTAGCGTCAATGCAGGTTAAATGCGCCAAGGCAGGAATGTTGTGCCCCTCCACCGCTCTGGCAATGGCAACCGTCTGCCCGGCAGAAGTGCCGCCTGCGCCGTAGGTTACGCTCATAAAATGCGGTTTAATTTCCGCAATTTCGTCAACAATTTTTAAGGCGTTCTGCAATTCGCTGCCCGCTTTAGGCGGAAACAGCTCGCACGAAATACATGGTTTCTCGCTTTTTAAAAGTTCTGTTATTTTCATCTTTTGTATACTCCACTTACTATATGATTTTCTATTGTACTACAAAAAAATAGTTTTTTCTATAAAATCAGCAAATTTATTTACTTATAACTATATGCTCTGCTTATGCAGGATTTAAAATTTAACGCCTTTCGGCGGATTTTATAAATGAAAAAAGCGAATAAGCCAATAAAATTTAATATACCTGCAACTAAAAAACTGTACTGCCTACATAACAGTACAGTTTTATTTTTACCACAAAATCACAGCACCCACGCGGGGATATAATACAAACTGTCCGACGCCGGCAAAAGGTCATCAATTAAGCACACTACGCCGCCTGCGCCGGTGTTTATTTTAGCGTCAACGCTCACCGGTTCCAGTATCGCGAAGGTTTTAACGGCTTTGCTCGGGTAAGCGCTCTTTTTTATGCCTACCGGGTATGCCGTGCCGTTCTGCCAGATGATGAGTTCTATCTCTTTGCCGTTAAAGTTCCTCA
>DXVZ01000031.1:9811-15023 GCA_019417125.1 Phascolarctobacterium sp. | reverse complement strand
ATGACGTAATGATGGCTAAAAAGCTGGCTGATTCCATGGGCGCAGAGCTCGAAATTCAGAAAATTGAATGGGACGGCTTGGCTCCGGCAGTTGTAAGCGGCAAAATTGACGCTGCAATCGCAGGTATGTCCATTACCTCCGAACGTAAACAGTCTGTTGACTTTACCAAACCTTACTACTATGCAAACGTTGTTGCACTGGTAAGAAAAGACACCCCGCAGGCACAGGCAACCAGTGTTGAAGAATTGCGCGGCGCAACTGCTACCAGCCAGTTGAACACCATTTGGTATGACCAGATTGACCAGGTGCCTGAAGTTAACAAACTGCCTGCTATCGATAATGTACCGGGCATGATTGTTGCTTTAACCTCCGGCAAATGCAATCTTATCGTAACCGATATCCCGACTGCTAAAGCCGCTGCTTTTGCAAACCCCGAACTGACGGTTCTTCAATTCCCTGAAGATAAAGGTTTTAAAACTTCCCAGGAAGATGTTGAAATTGGCATCGCCATTAAAAAAGGCAATAAAGAGCTGAAAGACGCAATGGACGCCGTACTTGAAAAAATGACTCCTGCTGACTTTGACAAAATGATGGATGAAGCTATCCAGAAACAACCGTTGGCAAAATAATACCTTAAGTTTTGTTTTAAAGGGGCCGGCTGCATGCCGTCCCCTTATTTCCGTATTTACTTTAGTAACATAAAAGTTGAATGTTAGGTGGTAAAATTATGGCTAACATGCCCGATTCCTTTTTTTCGTGGGTAGTATTTTTGCTGCATGAGTACAGCGACACGCTCCTGCAGGGCGCAGGCGTAACCCTGCTTCTGGCACTTGTTGGTACTTTTATTGGCTGCATTATCGGCCTTGCTGTCGGCATTTGCCAAACTATACCGGAAGATCCCAACGGAAGCTATTTAAAGCAGACGTTTGTTAGGGGTTTAAAAGCGGTTTTAACTTCTTATGTAGAAATTTTTCGCGGTACACCAATGATAGTACAGGCAATGGTTGTATACTATGGCGCGATGAGCCTGTTTGATATTGATATGTCGGCAATGTTTGCCGGTTTTCTTGTTGTTTCTATTAATACTGGCGCGTATATGGCAGAAACCGTGCGCGGCGGCATTGAATCCATTGACGAAGGCCAGCGTGAGGCGGCTGTTGCTATCGGTATGGACCATTTTCAGACAATGCGCTATGTTGTATTGCCGCAGGCGCTGCGCAATATTATGCCGCAGATTGGCAACAACCTTATTATTAACATTAAAGATACTTCCGTATTGAATGTAATTTCTGTTACCGAGCTTTATTTTGCTTCCAAATCGGCGGCAGGCGTATATTATAGGTATTTTGAAATTTTCTTTATTACCTGCGTTATCTATTTTATAATGACTTTTACAGCTTCGCGCATTTTGCGCTGGATGGAAAGCAAAATGGACGGACCGAAGGATTATCAGCTGGTTGAATATGATCCAATGGCGGACCCATGCGGACATTTTCAGGTAACTAACAAGAAAGGGCGGTAACAAAAATGGCAGAAGAAAAAGAATTGCTGCTGTCCGTTCAGAATTTGAAAAAACAGTTCGGCGAACGTGAAATTTTAAAAGGCATCAGTTTTGATGTAAGAAAAGGCGATGTGGTTTGTATTATCGGTCCTTCCGGCAGCGGTAAATCTACGCTTATTAGGTGTGTAAACTTTTTAGAACAGCCGAGCGGCGGCGTAATTGCCTACCGCGGCAAAAATGTTTTGGAAAGCTTTAAAAATCTGGCATTGTACCGTACTAAAGTCGGCATGGTGTTTCAGCAGTTCAACCTGTTTAATAATATGTCGGTGCTGGAAAACTGCATGGTTGGCCAGGTAAAGGTGCTTGGCAAGGATAAGGAAACGTCACGCAGCACGGCGATGAAATATCTTGAGCATGTTGGTATGGCAAGCTATATTAACGCTAAGCCTCATCAGCTTTCGGGCGGGCAGAAGCAGCGTGTTGCCATTGCCCGTGCGTTGGCGTTGGAACCGGAAGTTTTGCTGATGGACGAACCTACCTCAGCGCTCGACCCGGAAATGGTAGGCGAAGTTTTAGCCGTTATGAAAGAGCTTGCCGACGAAGGGCTGACGATGGTTATTGTAACGCACGAGATGGCTTTTGCGCGCGATGTATCATCCAGGGTAGTTTTTATAGACCAGGGCGTTATCGCAGAAGAAAGCAGTCCGGAAGAGATTTTCTCGGCGCCTAAAAACCAGCGCACCAAAGACTTTTTAAGCCGCTTTAATTTAGGCAAACAGTAAAAATTTAAAGGATTTTTCTCCTGCTTGTAGAACTTTACAGCAGGAGATTTTTATATATAAGCCGAAAGGATTTTGCCCATGTTAAAAAAGATATTTGCGTTTATGTGCTGCATGGTTTGTGCGGCGCTTTTTAATACAGCCGATGCAGCTGGCAGAGGAACGATTTTGTTTGTACCGCTGGATAACAGGCCGGTGTGCCTGGAATATTCGGTTAACAGCATGGCTGCGGCCGGGTGGAACGTTGAAACGCCGCCGGAAGAATACCTTGCTTCCAACAATCACAGCGGTGATCCGGATAAGCTGTACGAATGGCTGGCGGAACGCGCTCCATTGGCAAATGCGGTGATAGTTTCTTCGGATGCAATGCTGTACGGAGGGCTTGTTGATTCACGCACGCACCATATTGACCGCGAAGTGTTAAAGGAGCGCGCCGAACGCCTTGTTAATTTAAAGGATTTGGGCGGCGACCCGCTGGTATATGTTTTTGCGACGATTATGCGCTCTCCGCGCGCGAGTGCCGCACCTGTAGAACCGCCGTATTATGCGGAGTGGGGCAGCAGGATTTTTCAGCTGGGCGAACTGGAGGACCGTGAGGATTTAAAAGAGATTACCCGCCGCGAGCGCAAAAAATTGAAGCAGCTGTTAAAGGATATTCCACCGGAAGTACGAGCCGATAATATGAAGCGCCGCGCGCTTAACATTGAAATGACCGAACTTCTGCTGCATGGCGTGGAAAGCGGCGATTTTGACTATATGCTGATTGGCCGCGACGATACGGCACAGTTTTCGCAGGCGCATAAAGAAGCGCGCAAAATGGGCATTTTAGTCAGTGAACTGCCGAAAGAACGCATCCGCTTTTTTGCCGGCGCTGACCAGCTTGGTATGGTGCTGTTAAACAGGGCTGCCAACCGTTTGAATTATGATATTCCGATGGTTTACGCGGTTTACGGCGACGGTAAAGGCAAAGATACCATCCCTTCTTATGAGGATGACCCGGTGCATATCAGCGTTAACGAACATATTCACGCCGTTGGCGGATGGCCTACCAAATACTTGCACCGCGCGGATATGGTACTGTTGGTCAACACTCCGGCAGGCGGCGTAACGCTTGAAGCTTCTAATCTAGTTAACAATGGCGAAGTTACAAAGCAGCAGGAACGCTTTATGGAGAAGCTGGCTTATTATATAAATCAAAATAAACCTGTAGCTGTTGCTGATATTGCTTATGGCAACGGTGCTGATAATGCACTGGTAAAAGAACTTTTTAACAGCGGCAAAGCGTACCGCGTGGCGGCTTACGGCGGCTGGAATACTGCCGGCAATACAATCGGTTTTGCGCTGGCGCAGGGGCTTTTAGCGCCGCGTATGACGGAAGCAGGCAAGGACAATCTGCTTAATATCCGTTACCTGGACGATTGGGCTTACCAGGCCAACGTGCGCATGAAAGTTTCGGCAGAGCTTATCTGGCCTAACCACTGGCCCAACAGCGGTTTAAACAGCGAACAGCTTGTTGCTGCCGAAAATTTGATTACCAAAGAGATAAAGAACGTTGCCGCACCGCTGATGACGGAAAAGACCGTCGATGAATACAAGTTTAATCTGCCTTGGCAGCGTATGTTTGAAGTGCGCGTAGCACAAAAATAATTTGTACGGATGGTGAGTTTGTGAAAATTGCAAATAAGCTGGCTTTAAACAGCGGTTTTGTTTTTGATTATACAAATATGTTGGGAGAAGGACGTATTCAGCAGCAGGATTTACTGGACTTGGGCGGCGCTATGCGCAGTGCCGCTGCTGCCGTTGATGAAATGCGTACCAGTGGTACAGCGTACCATCATCTTTCTAAAGACGGCGCGCCGGAACCCGTATATTTTACGCGCTTGCCTGAGATTAAAAACGGCAATCCAAATACGCCGGTATCGCTGCAAAAACTGAAAGATTTTGGCGATTACCTGCGCACTAATGTCGATGCGGTTGTGTTCCTCGGTGTTGGCGGCTCGTACTTGGGCAACAAAGTGCTGTTCGATATCGGCGCCGGACCGAGCTGGAACTCGATGGGCGAAAAACGCCGCAACGGTTATCCGCGTATTTATTTCTCGGGTAATAATTTGGACGCCGGACAATGCGAAGAAATTATGAACGAACTGCGTTACTGGTCGGTACACGCCTGGCCGAAGAAAAAACGCTTTAAAGTAATGCTGGTGCCGATTTCTAAATCCGGCTCTACGTTAGAAACTCTGGCTTCGTTTATTTATTTTTATGAGGCGTGCAACAAAAGCGTTATGTTCGATACCGAAGTTACAGCAGTTACCGACCGCAATCCAGAAGCAGGTTCGCCGCTGTTCGCGCTGGCGCAGAAACACGGCTGGCGCTGCTTTGACATTAAAAACGGCATCGGCGGGCGTTTCAGCGTGCTGACTGACCCGGGGCTAGTAACGGCTGCCGCTATCGGCATGGACGTGGAAAGCCTGTTGGGCGGCGCCGCGGAAATGGAAGCCGCCTGCCGCAAGGAAGATATTTACGCTAACCCGGCGCTTATGAATGCGGCGCTGAAATATCTTGCCGCTGCTAAATACGGCTGCCATATTGAAGTATTTATGGGTTACGGCGAGCGGCTGGGTTCGCTGGGGCAATGGTATGTGCAGCTGCTTGCCGAATCGCTTGGCAAAAAGCACAATCGCAACGGCGATGTGGTTTATTATGGGCGCACGCCTGTGCCTGCCGTCGGTACGACGGATATGCACGCGCAGACGCAGCTGCACCAAGATGGCATCCGCAACAAGGTTGTACAGTTTTTACAGATAAAAAATATGCCTGGCGATATTGTGCTGGGTATGCCGTTTGAAGAACCAGCCTTTAAAAAGTATAATGGGCTGAATATGTCGGACGCGCTGGCAATGGCGCTTGATTCTAACGCCGAAGCATTGAACAG
>DXVZ01000031.1:0-9801 GCA_019417125.1 Phascolarctobacterium sp. | reverse complement strand
GAACAGCGACCGCCGCTTTAACGCGCGCTATGTGCTGCCCGAGATGAACGCTTACCACTTGGGCGAGTTGTTTTATTTTTTAATGCTGAGCGTAGCGTACGAGGGCGAACTTGCCAACGTGGATGCTTTTGACCAGCCCGGTGTGGAAGCTTACAAAAAAATTATGAAAACAAAATTCGCTAATCTCGCCGGAAATAATTAGCCGGCAGTTGACGGAAATTTTACCGCATAGTATACTTGAGAGAGGACGGCGGCGTTCAGCTCTGAGCGCCGTTTTTAATTACAATCCGTCCGCTGATAACAGGAGGAATTGAAAATGAAGATGGAATTCTCCAAAATGCATGGCTGCGGCAACGACTATGTTTATGTAAACTGCATGGAAAAAGAAGTGCCTAATCCCGGCGCTGTTTCTGAATATGTAAGCCATAGGCGCTTCGGCATCGGTTCTGACGGGCTGATTTTAATTTTGCCGTCCGATAAGGCTGATTTTAGGATGCGTATGTTTAACGCCGATGCTTCCGAGGGCAAAATGTGCGGCAACGGTATCCGCTGTGTGGCAAAATATGTTTACGATAAAGGTTTAACCGACAAAACTACTTTTACCATAGAAACTCTTTCGGGCATTAAAACCATAGACGTTACTTTAAAAGACGGCAAGGTTGACGAAGCTTCCGTTGATATGGGCAAGCCGGTTTTAAAATGCACTGATATTCCGATGATCAGCGACCACTTTGTGTTTGTTGACCAGGGGCTGGTTATTGCTGAGGACGTTGTTTATAACGGCACGGCGGTATCAATGGGCAACCCGCATTTTGTAACCTTTGTGGACGATGTGGACAGCCTTGACCTGGAAAAAATCGGGCCTTTGTTCGAGCATCACAAACTCTTCCCGGAGGGCGTAAATACTGAATTTGTACAGGTTATTGATAAAAATACTGTTAAGTTCCGCGTTTGGGAACGCGGCAGCGGCGAAACCTGGGCATGCGGCACGGGAGCTTGCGCTGTGGCAGTTGCCTGCGTAACGCTTAACAACGCCGGCAAGCGCGATGAAGAATTGAAAGTTATCGCCAAAGGCGGCGTGCTGAAAGTAACCTACTGCAAAAATGACAGCGTTATTTTAAAAGGCCCTGCCACTTTGGTGTTCGACGGAGTAATTGATATTCCGGACGAAATTGTTTCCAAATAATTTTTTAATATATTTTAATTAATGGGGGAATACGAATGGCTTTTGTAAACCAAAATTATTGTAATTTAAAAGAAAGTTACCTGTTTTCGCAAATAGCGCATAAGGTAGCGGAATTTTCTGCGGCGCATCCCGAAAAGAAAATTATCAAAATGGGCATCGGCGATGTTACCCTGCCGCTGGCTCCTGCGGTTATTGAAGCAATGCAGAAAGCAGTTGCCGAAATGGGCGTTAAAGAAACTTTCCGCGGCTACGGGCCGGAACAGGGCTATGATTTTCTGCACGAAGCAATCGCCAAATATTATGCCAGCTTCGGCGTAAATGTTGCCAGCGATGAAATTTTCATCAGTGACGGAGCTAAAAGCGACTGCGGCAACATAACCGATATTTTCAGCAACGACAACGTAATTTTAATTCCAGACCCAGTTTACCCGGTATACCTTGATACCAACGTAATGTGCGGGCGTAAAATTATTTATATGCAGGGCAAACCCGAAAATGACTTTTTACCGATGCCGGATGACAGCGTGAAAGCCGATATTATTTATCTGTGCTCGCCTAACAACCCGACCGGCGCAGTTTACACTAAAACGCAGCTGGAAAAATGGGTTGCTTACGCGCTGAAAAACGACGCGGTAATTTTATACGATGCCGCTTACGAATCTTTCATCAGCGACCCAAGCATTCCGCGCAGTATTTTTGCCATTGAAGGCGCTAAAAAATGTGCTATTGAACTCTGTTCGCTTTCTAAAACTGCGGGCTTTACCGGTACGCGCTGCGGCTATACCATCGTTCCGCAGGAGTTGGTGCGCAAAACCAAAGACGGACAGGAAATGTCGCTGAATAAAATGTGGCTGCGCCGCCAAACTACCAAGTTTAACGGTGTTCCGTATATCATTCAGCGCGGTGCAGAAGCCGTGTTCAGCGAAGAAGGGCAGAAACAGTGCCGCGAAATGTTAGCTTTTTATAAGGAAAACGCGCGCATTATGTCAGAAGCGCTGACTAAAAAAGGCATTAAATTCTACGGCGGCACTCATTCCCCATATATCTGGATGCAGTGCCCCAATGGCATGGGCTCGTGGGAATTTTTTGATTACTTGCTGGAAAAACTGGCGGTTGTTGGTACTCCGGGCGCAGGCTTCGGTTCCATGGGCGAGGGTTATTTCCGCCTGACGGCTTTCGGCAGCAGGGAAAATACCATTGAAGCTATGGCAAGAATCGAAAAAGGTTTATAAAAAATATGTGAAAAGCAGGTGAAAACTTTATTCGCCTGCTTTTTTTACGCCGATTTGTGCTATAATAGGAAAAGATAAATTTAAGGGAGGTCCTTTGATGAAAAAGTTTTTGCTGATTGTTATGATGCTTGTGATGTGTGTATCTTCTGCGTGCTTTGCCAGTGACGGCAGCGTGCTTGACGCAGAAGCGAAGATGGTTGACCAATTTTTAACCGCTTCTTCTTACAGCAATGTTTCTTCAATTTTGAGCCCTGATATGAAAGCTAACTTTGACGAAACCAAGTTTAACGAATATAAAGCAAGCATCACCCAAGATTTGGGTGCTTTTAAAGAAAAACAACTTGTTAACGTTATTAAAAGGCCGGGCATTGACCGCCTTGTTTACGGTGCCGGTTTTGAAGGCGACAAGGTAATGATGGTAATTGCCGATTTTGCCGTTGAAAACGAAAAACCGCTGCTGTTAAACATTGCAATCGTTCCGCCTCAGCCCCCAAAAGACGAAGCTAATGCTGAACAGAAATAATCTTATAAATTAACAGCAAAAATTAAACCGGGTGCTGCCGTATGGCAGGCCCGGTTTTGTTCATTGCGTGGCTGTATTTTGTGGCTATAAAATCAGCCGAACTGATTGCGGTAAGGGTCGCTTTTGCCCCAGCAAAGGAACACCAGCGATACCAGCGATACGAGCGGAATAATAAGCCCTACCAGCACCAAAATAGTTTTAGGCCAATTCAGCCCGATATCATGGCAGCGGCGCACCGCCAGCGACATCTGCGGAATCATCAAAACTGACGAAGCTGTAACAAGCAGCGGCATTTGCATCATTTGCCCGAGGGTAACGAGCGCATACATCAGCACAAACACAATCAGGTATCTTTTAATAAAGGGCTGTTTTTCAAGCCTTCCGTGGAAGGTTAAAAAATCATTGGTAATTTTAAAAATGTCCATATTTTCATCTCCGTTTTACATTAACGTTAAATTCTTACTTTTTAATTTTAACTTAATTGGCGGGCGCTGTCAAAGTTTTTAAATAAACAAGACAATATATTATAAAGTGTGATAAAATAAAGTATTAAGACTTTTGGAACGGGTGATTATGTGCATTTAAAATCTTTTTCGGCTTACGGCTTTAAATCGTTTGCCGACAGAATAGAGCTTGATTTTGGCAGCGGCATAACGGCGATTGTCGGCCCTAACGGCAGCGGCAAAAGCAATATTTCGGACGCCGTGCGCTGGGTGCTGGGCGAGCAGAGTGCCAAATATCTGCGCGGCAGTAAAATGGAAGACGTTATTTTCAGCGGCAGCAGTAAAAGAAGGGCACTGGGAGTGGCAGAGGTTACGCTTAATTTTGATAACAGCGACCACCGCCTGGGGCTGGATTTTGACGAAGTGAGCATTACGCGCCGCGTGTTTCGCGATGGTGACAGCGAGTACGCAATTAACAAGAAGAACTGCCGTTTAAAGGATATTGTTGATTTATTTGCTGATACCGGTTTGGGGCGCGGTTCGCTCTCAATCATTGGGCAAAATAAAATTGACGAGATTTTAAACAGCCGCCCGGAGGAACGCCGCAATTTGTTTGAAGAAGCGGCGGGTATTGTTAAGTACCGCCTGCGCAAAAAGGAAGCGGCACGCCGTTTGGACGATACAGCTGCGAACCTGACGCGCATTAACGATATTAAAAGCGAAGTGGAATCGCAGCTGGAGCCGTTGAAAGAAGCGGCGGCTAAAACCGAGCAGTATAATGTGCTGGCGGGCGAGCTGCGTACCTGCCGTTTAACGAAGTTTGTGCGCAAAATAGACGTGCTTACTGAAGCGCGCGCCAAACAGGAAGCAAAAGATGCAGAATTGGAGCGTGACGTTGCGGAAAACGCCGCAGCAGCAGGCAGGCAGCAGGCTGTGTGCGCGCAGTTACAGCAGGAAGCTGACGCTTTAAGCGAAAACTACAATAAATTACAGGACGATATAAAAGCTAAAGAAACGGCGCTGGAAAAAGTGCGCGGGCAAAACGCCGTTTTGGAAGAACGTATTTTACAAAACCAAAAAGCTGGGCAGCGCCTTACTGCGCAGAACGAAAAGCTGGAGCAGCAGGTTGAAGCGCTGGAACAGCAGCTTACCGCTTTAACCGATGAGTATGACGTGCTGGAAAAGAAGCAGACGGCAGCGCAGTTGTTGGTAAACCAATTAACCAAAAGCCAGCAGCAAAAAGAAGAGCTGGTGCAGCAGGCGCAGCAGCAGGCGGAAAATTTAAAGGACGCCGCTTTTGACACCATGCGCCGTATGGTTGATTTGCGCAACAAAATCCGCAGTCTGGAGACGGAACAGGAACAGCGTATGCGCAGGCGCGAAGCGCTAAAAAAGAATATTGAAGAAACGGAATCCGAGCTGCAAAACAGCGACGCTGCTTACCGTAAATTGCTGGACGCACAGGCTGATTTAGAAAATAACGTGCAGCTTTCGCAGCGCAGCGGCGCGGAAGCAGCGCAGAAATTAAATGCTGAAACGGCGGTGCTGAACGCCGCAAGGCAAAAGTATAACGACTGCCAGCGGCGCATTACGGCGCTGGAAAGCCGCCAAAACGTATTGAGAAACATGCAGAAAGCTTACGAAGGTTTCGGGTACGGCGTTAAAGCCGTTATCCGAGCGGAAGAAGGCTGGCATACAGGCGTTATTGGCGTGACGGCAGAACTGCTTAACGCAGACGCACGTTATGTAACGGCGATTGAAACGGCGCTCGGCGCAGCGGCACAGAACATAGTCATGCGCGATGCGGAAACCGCCAAAGCAGCCATTAATTATTTAAAGCAGCATAAATACGGCAGGGCAACTTTTCTGCCGCTTGATACCATTAAAACATATCCGCGCAAGGCGGAGGACGAACAGCTGAAAAAACTGCCCGGCGTACTGGGCTTTGCCGATAAGCTAATAATCTGCAGGCCAGAAGTGGAAAAAGTATTTAAGTTTTTACTGGGGCGCGTGCTGGTGGTACAAGACATGGACGCGGCGCTGGCGGCGGCACGCAAAAGCGGTTTCCGGCTGCGTGCGGTTACTTTGCAGGGCGATGTTGTTAATGCTGGCGGCTCGCTGACGGGCGGCAGCAGGCAGCAAAAGGAAGCTGGATTTTTATCGCGCAGTAAAGAAATTGAAGCACTGAAGCAACAGGAAAGCACACTGAATAAAGAACTTTTAGGTTATCAGGAAGAACTGGAAGCTTCGGAAGATATTATTAAGGACTACACCGCTAAATTAAACTCCTTAAAGGCGGAGCTGCAAAAATACGCCGTGCGCCGTGCGGAAATTACCTCATCGTTAAGCCGCGCCGAAGCGGAAAAGCAGCGTTTAAGCCAGCATTTAGAGGTGCTGTTGGACGACCGTGCGGCAGTATCGGCAGAATATATGGCGGCGCGCGGAAAATTGCAGGAACTGCGCCCGCAGCTGGCGAAAATAGAAAAAAAGGACAGCGAAAGTAAGGAACAGCTGGATGCTTTACAGAAAAAGATGCAGACGGAAAGCAGTGAACTTGAAAGCATCCGCCGGCGTTTGCAGGATGCGCGTGTAGATAGCGAAGCGACTGCCGCCAAAACAACGCTTATGGCAGAGCGCATGCGTCAGCTGGACGGCGAGATGGAGCGTTTGCAGCGCGAAGCACTTGCCAATGAAAACGAGCAGCAGAATTTGGAAGCCGCTATTGAAGAAAGCAAAGCCAAAAAAGCGGAATTGGCGCAGCGAAGCGAAGAACTGATGGCGCAGCTGAGTGAAATCAGCGGCGGCAGGGAAGAATTTACCGCTAAACGTATTGAAATCGCCGGCAGGCAGGAGCAGGCAGCAATAGCATTGGCGCAGGCGCAAAAAGCGCTGGAAGATGCAGAAAAGAAACGCAATCAGGCAGCGCTGGAAAGCGTAAGGCAAAATGCGGAATATGAACACGTTTTGCAGCAGCTGGCAAGCGAATACGGTTTATCGCTGGAGGAAGCGCATAAAGAAGCTTTGCTTGAAGCAAGCGACAACGCCCTGCGCAGGCAGGAATTAAGCCTGCAAAGGCGAATTGAAGAACTTGGGCCAGTTAACGCGGCGGCTATTGAGCAGTATGCCGCTGTTAAAGAACGCTTTGAGTTTTTACAAAAACAGTACGATGACCTTGCTGGCGCAAAAGCTAATTTGGAAGGCGTTATTAGCGAAATAAATTCGGGCATGAGCAGGCGCTTTAAAGAAGCTTTTGCCAAAATCAACGTATATTTTTCGGAATGCTACGTAAAATTGTTCGGCGGCGGTACGGCTTACTTAAAGCTTACCGACCCCGGCGACGTGCTGGCGAGCGGCATTGATATAGAGGTGCAGCCGCCAGGCAAAAAGCTGCAAAGCCTGTACCTGTTAAGCGGCGGCGAAAGGGCGCTGACGGTAATCGCGCTGCTGTTTGCGCTTTTAAGTTACAGCCCGGCGCCGTTCTGCATTTTGGATGAGATAGACGCCGCGCTTGACGAAGCCAACGTCGACCGCTTTGCACGCTTTTTAACGGCTTATGCCGAAAACACGCAGTTTATCATCATTACCCACCGCAAAGGCACCATGGAAGCCGCCAATGTTCTGCACGGCGTAACCATGGAAGAATCCGGTGTTTCTAAATTATTATCGGTAAAATTAACGGAAAAGGAGTAAAAGAATGGGCTTTTTTGAAAGATTAAAGGACGGGCTGCAAAAAACAAGAAAAAACTTTACGGAGCGCATAGAAGTTCTTGTCGGTATGTCTGCCGAGATTGACGATGATTTTCTGGACGAGCTGGAAATGATTCTTCTAAGCGCGGACGTCGGCGCTAAAACTACCGAAAAGCTTATTGAAGCCGTGCGCCAGGCAGCACGCAAAAAAGAAATTAACGGTACGGAAGACGTTGTGCCTTTCTTAAAGAAATATCTTACTGAAATGCTGACTGAAGAAGGGCAGCGTACGCGCATCAGCGGAACGCCGACGGTAATTTTGGTGGTTGGCGTTAACGGCGTGGGCAAAACAACTACTATCGGCAAGCTTGCTAACTACTTCCACCTGCTTAATTACAAGGTAATGATTGCCGCTGCTGATACTTTCCGCGCAGCAGCCTCTGAACAGCTGGAAATTTGGGGCAAACGCGCCGGCTGCGATGTTATTAAGCATGCCGAAGGCGCAGACCCGGCGGCGGTGGTGTTTGATGCGATGAAAGCCGCTATCGCCCGTAAGGCGGATATTTTGTTTATTGATACGGCTGGCCGCCTACACAACAAGGCCAACCTGATGAACGAGCTGGAAAAAATTCACCGCGTTATTAAGCGCGAAATACCCGAAGCGCCGCACGAAACCTTTTTGGTGCTGGACGCAACCACCGGCCAGAACGCCATTACGCAGGCGAAAGTGTTTACCGAAACCGCCAGCGTTACCGGCGTTGTGCTGACTAAGCTGGACGGCACGGCAAAGGGCGGTGTGGTTATCGCTATCCGCGAGGAACTGGGGCTGCCGGTTAAATGGATTGGCGTGGGCGAAGGCATTATGGATTTCCGCCCATTTGAGCCGGAAAAATTTGTGGACGCATTATTTGATACTGACAAGTAAAAACACTTGACAGGCGCCGACCGTTTATGTATAATACATACGTTGACTTAATTAAGAAGGTGCGGGTGCTCTATGCAGACAGACAGTTTTGAGCAGAGAATACGTCTCGGCAGGCTGTATGATATTTACGGGCCGCTCTTAACGGCAAAACAGCAAAGCTGCATGGAACTGTACTTCTGCGATGACCTTTCGCTGGCGGAAATTGCCGCCGGGCTTGAGGTATCGCGGCAGGCCGTACATGATTTAATACACCGCGTAGAGCAGCTTTTGGAGCGTTACGAAGCCAAAATGAAGCTGCTTGAGCGTGATGAAAAACAGCGGCAGCTGCGCCAAAGCGCATGCAGGCTGCTTTACGAATATACAGAAACACATAATGAAGAGTTACTTAACAGGCTGAAAAATCTGCTGCAAGATTCGGAGGCCGGAGGCAGGTAAAAAATGGCTTTTGAAAATTTGTCTGAACGCTTGCAAAAAGCAATCAGAATGTTCCGCAACGGCGGCAAAATAACTGAAGACGATTTAAAAGCTCCGCTGCGCGAAGTGCGTATGGCACTTTTGGAGGCGGACGTTAACTTTAAGGTTGTTAAAGATTTTGTGGCAACCATCCGCGAGCGTGCCATCGGTGAAATTGTTAACGAAGGTTTAACGCCGGGGCAGCAGATTATTAAAATTGTTAACGAAGAACTGACTAACCTTTTAGGCGGTACGCAAAGCAAGCTTACCGTTTCACCTAAACCGCCGACGGTAATTATGCTGGTTGGTTTGCAGGGCGCAGGCAAAACTACTACCGCCGGCAAACTTGCCAATATGCTGCGCAAAAAGGGTAAACATCCTATGCTAGTTGCAGCGGACGTTTACCGCCCGGCAGCTATTAAACAGCTGCAAGTGTTGGGCGCGCAGCTTAACATACCCGTATTTACTATGGGTGACCAGGTATCGCCGGTGGAAATTGCCAAGGAAGCAATGGCAAAAGCCCACACCATGAACTGCGATACCGTCATTATAGATACCGCAGGCCGCCTGCATATTAACGAAGAACTGATGGGCGAGCTGCGCAACATTAAAGCGGCAGTTTCGCCGCACGAAATTTTGCTGGTAGTAGACGCTATGACCGGCCAGGATGCTGTAACCGTTGCCGAAAGCTTCAACAACGATTTGGGCATCGACGGCTTGATTGTTACCAAACTTGACGGTGACGCCAGAGGCGGCGCGGTGCTTTCGGTTAAAGCCGTAACAGGCCGCCCAGTAAAATTCGTAGGTATGGGCGAAAAACTTGACGCGCTCGAACCTTTTTATCCAGACCGTATGGCTTCGCGTATCCTCGGCATGGGCGATATTTTAACCTTTATCGAAAAGGTACAGTCCACCACCGATATGGCGAAAGCGCTGGAGATGGAAAAGAAACTGCGTAAAAATGAATTTACGCTGGAGCAGTTCCTTGACCAGATGCAGCAGATTAAAAAACTCGGACCGCTGGAAAATATCCTTGGTATGATTCCCGGTATGGGCGGTATTGCCCAAAAGTTAAAGGAATCCGATGTGAACGAAAAAGAATTTGCCCACATCGAAGCCATTATCCAGTCAATGACCATTAAAGAAAGGCGCAACCCGGAAATTATCAACGGCAGCAGGCGCAAACGCATAGCCGCAGGCAGCGGCACGCGCGTGCAGGATGTTAACCGTTTGCTGAAAAAGTTTGAAGAAAGCAAAAAGATGATGAAACAGATGCGCGGCATGGCTAAGTTTGCTTCAAAAGGCGGCTTTAAGCTTCCTTTTATGCACTAATAAATTATTAAATCTAATTG
>DXVZ01000030.1 GCA_019417125.1 Phascolarctobacterium sp. | reverse complement strand
AAGAACTTGTTAGATTATATTTTCATACATCCCCCAAGATTTGACAAAGAACCGTAAAAAATGTAAACAAAAAGCTTGCCATGTTACAATTTTACTGCTATTATATTGTATGGGTCCAGAAAGTGCCCGTTGCTTATTAAAACAGTAAAAATTCAGAAAATATCTTTGTTGGATTTGTGCTATAATAACCTTGGGCGGAACTTTGTGGAATAAGCCAATATTATTATAAAAATTCAAAAAAATATCACAAATAAAGCTTCTTTAGCAGGAGTTTTGTTAGTGGTGTCGAAGTATATAAAGTAACCAAAAGAGGTATCTCCAGGCGTTGGCGGACACGGGGGACAGACCCCGGCAGAAGCAGGCGCCGGAAGCTTGCAGTCCGGGCTTGCCCGCTGCGTAAAGTGCGTAAGCCGGCACTTGGCGTTATATGAGTTTAATTGTTAAATTTCGGAATAACACTAAAGTGCTCATTTTTTATGTTATGGGTTTGCCTTATTTGGCGGACGGTATGGATAAACGCCAGGCGTTTACAGAGTATTCTTCGCCGGATAAGTTAATTGCCGCAAGGCAGGAAAACCATATATATTAAAACTCTTAAGGAGGAAGGAACATGAGCGAAATCGATATTAAAGATCGTATTTGCGATGCTGTTGCTGGCAAAGTAATGAGTGCAGAAAAAGCAACAGATTTTATTCACAATGGTGACAACTTGGGTGTCAGCGGCTTTACTCCGTCTGGCTATCCGAAAGCTGTACCTCTTGCCCTGTCTGAAAGATATAAAGGCACTGACTTCAAAGTTAACGTTTGGACCGGCGCTTCCGTAGGCCCGGAAATTGATGCTGCAATGGTAGAAGCAGGCATCATGGACCGCCGCCTTCCTTATCAGACTAACGGCACCCTCCGCAAAGCTATCAACGAAGGCAAAGTAAGATATGCTGATATTCACCTCAGCCATATGGCTCAGATGGTACGTTATGGCTTCATGGCTAACCGCAAAGGCGTAGATGTTGCAATCATCGAAGTTTGCAAAATCAAAGACCTTGGCGACGGCAAAGTAGGCCTCATTCCTACCACTTCCATGGGCAACAGCTCCTCTTATGTAGCAGGCGCTAAAAAAGTTATCGTAGAAGTTAACACCACCCAGCCGGTAGAACTCGAAGGCATCCATGACTCCTATGTACCTCTTGATCCTCCGAACCGTCAGCCGATTCCTATTACCAAACCGGAAGACCGTATCGGCACCACCTATATTCCTTGCGAACTCGACAAAATCGTTGCTGTCGTTCCTTGCGACATCACCGATAAAGTACGTCCGCTCGGCGAGATCGACGAAGACGCTAAACACATGGGCGAAAACCTCGTTGCTTTCCTTAAAAAAGAAGTTGCAGAAGGCCGTATGCCGAAAAATCTGCTTCCTTTGCAGTCCGGCGTAGGTTCCGTTGCTAACGCAGTTATCAACGGCCTTGTAAACTCCGACTTTGAAGACCTCACCGTTTACACCGAGGTTATCCAAGACGGTATGTTTGACCTCATCGACGCAGGCAAACTCCGTGTTGCTTCCGGCACCGCTCTGACCCCGTCTCCGGAATGCCAGAAGAAATTCTATGAAAATGTAGAACATTACAAACCTTACCTGATTCTCCGTCCGCAGGAAATCTCCAATAGCCCTGAAGTTGCGCGCCGCATCGGCGTTATCGCAATGAACACCGCTATTGAAGTTGATATTTACGGCAACGTAAACTCCACCCATATCTGCGGCACCAAATTGATGAACGGCGTTGGCGGTTCCGGCGACTTTGCACGTAACGGCTACCTCACCGTATTCTTCACTAACTCTTTGGCAAAAGGCGGCAAAATCAGCTCTGTTGTTCCGTTCTGCAGCCATATCGACCATGCAACCCTCGACGTTGACGTTATCGTTTCCGAACGCGGCGTTGCTGACCTCCGCGGCCTGACCCCGAAAGAAAAAGCTCCGATCATCATTGATCAGATTGCTAACCCGAAATATCAGCCGCTCCTGCTGGATTATTTCCACAGAGCATGCGAAGCTTGCGGCAACAGCCAGACCCCGCATATTCTGGAAGAAGCTTTCTCCTTCCATGAACGCTTCCTGAAAACCGGCACTATGGAAAAATAATCTCAGTTTAAACTGAGAAATAAGCCTGTGCCGGCGGTAGCAAGTCCTCCGGCACAGCTTAATAAATATGTTGACGAAGCCGAAAGGCTTTGCCATAGACCGTCTTTGACGGACACTCTCACCGTACACGGGCAGTCCAACCCGGGTATGAAAACAAAAATTTTAAGGAGGATTTGAGAATGTCAAATGAAACTCTGAAAGCTGGCTTAGCTAAATACCATGAAGATGTAGAAGCTAAACTGGTTAAATTCCCTGAACGCGCAAACCTGGAGCCTAACAGACTCTACACCCCGCTTGACATCGAAGGTTTCGATTATGAAAGAGACCTCGGTTTCCCTGGTGAATATCCTTTCACCCGTGGTGTACAACCGACCATGTACCGCGGCCGTTTCTGGACCATGCGTATGTATGCTGGTTTCTCCACTGCTGAAGAATCCAACAAACGTTATAAATACCTGCTGGCTAACGGCGGCAGCGGCCTGTCCTGCGCATTCGACCTCCCGACCCAGATCGGTTATGATTCCACCGACCCGATGTCCGAAGGCGAAGTTGGTAAAGTAGGCGTAGCTATCGACTCCCTGGCAGATATGGAAATCCTGTTCGACGGTATTCCTCTGGATAAAGTTTCCACTTCTATGACCATTAACGCTCCTGCTTCCGTACTGCTCTGCATGTACATCGCAGTTGCTGAAAAACAAGGCGTTTCCGCTGATAAACTCCGCGGCACCATTCAGAACGATATCCTGAAAGAATATGCTGCCCGCGGCACTTATATCTTCCCGCCGAAACCCTCTATGCGTCTTATCACCAACATTTTTGAATATTGCTCCAAAAATGTTCCGCTGTGGAACACCATCTCTATTTCCGGTTACCATATCCGTGAAGCTGGTTCCACCGCTGCTCAGGAAATCGCATTCACCATCGCTGACGGCATCGCTTATGTAGAAGCTGCAATCAAAGCTGGCATGGACGTTGACGCTTTCGCTGGCCGTCTGTCCTTCTTCTGGAATGCTCATAACAACGTACTCGAAGAAGTTGCTAAATTCCGCGCTTCCCGTCGTGTATGGGCTAAAGTTATGAAAGAACGTTTCGGCGCTAAAAAACCGAAATCCATGATGCTCCGTGTACATACCCAGACCGCTGGTTCCATGCTGACCGCTCAGCAGCCGAACAACAACATCGTTCGTGTTGCTCTGCAGACCGCAGCTGCTGTAATGGGCGGCACTCAGTCCCTGCACACCAACTCCCGCGACGAAGCTTTGGCTCTGCCGACCACTGAATCCGTAACCATCGCACTGCGTACTCAGCAAATCGTTGCTTACGAATCCGGCCTGGCTGATACCATTGACCCGCTCGGCGGCTCCTACTATGTAGAAGCTTTGACCAACAAGATCGAAGCTGAATGCTGGGATTACATTAAGAAAATTGATGAACTCGGCGGCGCTCCGGAAGCTATCGCTAAAGGCTACATCCAGAAAGAAATTCAGGATTCCGCTTACAAATGGCAGATGGACGTTGAAAAAGGCAACCGTATTATCGTTGGCGTTAACAAATTCCAGCAGGAAGAAGAACCCCCGAAAAACCTGCTGCGCGTAGACGGCTCTGTTGGCAAACTGCAGGCTGAAAAAATCGCTGCATTGAAAGCTCGCCGTGACAACGCTAAAGTAGAAGAAACCCTTGCTGCTCTTAAAGCAGGCTGCGCTGATGAAAGCGTTAACCTGATGCCTTTGATTCTTGACGCTGTTAAAGCTTATGCAACTGAAGGCGAAATCTGCGGCGTAATGAGAGAAGTATTCGGCGAATACCAGGCTCATACCCAGCTGTAATAAACACTTAGCCAACAATAATAGGGAGGTAAGTAGATAATGTCTAATATCAGAGTTTTAGTAGCAAAACCGGGTCTTGATGGACACGACCGCGGTGCTAAAGTTGTAGCTCGTGCATTGCGCGACGCTGGTTTTGAAGTAATTTATACCGGTATCCGTCTTACTCCGGAACAAATCGCTGAAGCTGCTCTGCAGGACGACGTAAAAGTTGTTGCTCTGAGCCTGCTCTCCGGCGCTCACAACACCCTTTTCCCGAAAGTTGTAGAACTTTTGAAAGAAAAAGGCTTGAACGATGTTCTGGTTATCGGCGGCGGCGTTATTCCTGAAGCTGATATCCCGGGCCTGAAAGCTGCTGGCATTGCCGAAGTATTCACTCCTGGCACCCCGACCAGCGCTATCGTTGACTTCATCAACGCAAACGTAAAATAATTAGGTCTTAAAAATTTGCAAGGCGGCTTGTCCGCCTTGCATCCTTAAAATTTTTAAGATACCTCAACAAGGCGGTGTGAAATTTGAACATTGTTGAAGGCGTATTAAACCACAACCGTTTGGCATTAGCCAAAGCTATTACGGCTGTTGAAAACGAATATGATAATGCTGTTGAAATCATGACGGCGTTATATCCCCACACCGGCAATGCTTATGTCATTGGTATAACCGGACCTCCGGGTGCTGGCAAAAGTACTTTGACCGATAAACTTGCCAAAGAATTCCGCAAACGCGGCAAAACTGTTGGCATTATAGCAGTGGACCCTACCAGTCCTTTCTCCGGCGGCGCTATCTTGGGCGACCGTATCAGAATGTTGGATTTGTCTTCGGATGAAGGCATTTTTGTCCGTTCTATGGCTACCAGAGGCAGCTTGGGCGGCTTATCGCAAAAAGCAGGCGATGCAGTCAAATTGATGGATGCTTTTGGCTTTGACATTATCATCATCGAAACCGTAGGTGTAGGGCAATCCGAGGTTGATATCGTTAAAACTGCCGATACCACCATGGTTGTTGTAATCCCGGGCATGGGCGATGATATCCAGGCCATCAAAGCAGGTATACTTGAGATCGGTGATTTGTTCACGATTAACAAAGCTGATCGTGAGGGCACAGACAAGCTCAACATAGAGATTGAAATGATGTTGGAATTAAATCCCGAACATGTTAGCTGGCGTCCGCCCATCAACCGGACCATTGCCAGCAAGGGTGAAGGTATAGAAGCAGTTGTAGACTCCATTGAGGAGCACAAAAAATATTTGTATGATAGCGGCGAAATCGTTAAAATCCGCAAAGCACGCATTAAAAACGAGCTTACTGCAATGCTTAACGATAAAGTAAACCGCTACATAGATAAAAATGTAGTAGCTACCGATGAGTTTGAAAAATTGGTAGAAAAACTGCAGAGCCGCGAAATTGAACCGTACTCTGTAGCTGATGACATTGTTGGCAAAGTTTTGAAATAAAACTACCAAATATAATTTTAAGGAGGAATTAACAATGTTCAATGTAATTTGCGTTGACCATGTAGGCATTGCCTGCAAAGACTTGGAACTCTCCAAAAAATTCTACACCGAAGTACTCGGCCTGAAATGCACCGGTGAAGAACCGGTTTACGACCAGGGCGTTAACACCGTTTTCATTCCCTGCGGCGAAACCCTTCTCGAACTCCTCGTTGATATCACCGAAAACAACGATGGCCCGATCGGCAAATACATCGCTAAAAACGGCCAGGGCATTCAGCACTTGGCTCTCCGTGTAGACGACGTTGCTGCTGCTATTGCTGACGTACAGGCTAAAGGCGGCGTTATGATCGACAAAGCTCCTCGTCCGGGCGCTGGCGGAATGGACATCGCTTTCGTTCATCCGAAATCTGTTGGCATCCTGCTCGAGCTCTGCGCTCCTGCAAAAAAATAATTTCTGCTTAAGCGGAAATTAAGCTGCTTCGGCAGCAAAACAATTCTTTAATACATCACGGACGGGCGCATTTATCTACGCCCGACGTATGTATAAATAAGTTCTCCCCAATTATATGGAGGTGTAAGATTTGTCTACTCAAGAAAGAATTGAGAAAATGCTCAAACTCTCCGAGCACATCATCGCTGCTGGCGGCGAAAAGAAAGTTGCAAAACAGCATGCAAGCGGCAAATTAACTGCACGTGAGAGAATCGCATTATTACTTGACGAAGGTAGCTTCGTTGAATTGGATCGCTTCGTAAGCCATCGTTGCACCAACTTCGGCCAGGATAAAAAAGAACTTCCGGGCGAAGGTGTAACCACTGGTTACGGCACTGTTGACGGCCGTTTGGTTTATGTATTCGCTCAGGACTTCACCGTAGAAGGCGGCTCCCTCGGCGAAATGCATGCTAACAAAATCGTTAAAGTACAGCGCTTGGCTCTCAAAATGGGTGCTCCGTGCGTTGGCCTGAACGATTCCGGCGGTGCTCGTATTCAGGAAGCAGTTGACGCTCTGGGCGGCTACGGCAAAATCTTCTTTGAAAACACCTGCGCATCCGGTGTTGTTCCTCAGATTTCTGCTATCATGGGTCCTTCCGCAGGCGGCGCTGTATACAGCCCGGCTCTGACCGACTTTATCTACATGGTAAAGAACACTTCCAAAATGTTCATTACCGGCCCGGCAGTTGTTAAATCCGTTACCGGCGAAGAAGTTACCCAAGAAGAACTGGGCGGCGCTATGACCCACAACCAGACTTCCGGTGTAGCTCACTTTGCTGCTGAAAACGACGAAGACTGCATCAAACAAATCCGTTATCTGTTAAGCTTCCTCCCGTCCAACAACATGGAAGGCGCACCGATTATTGAAACCGGTGACTCCCCGACCCGTACGGACGAAGCTTTGAACTCCTTGATTCCTGATAACTCCAATCATCCTTATGATATGAAAGACGTTATCAAGAGCATCGTTGATAATGGTGAATTCTATGAATCCCAGCAATACTACGCAATGAACATCATTACCTGCTTCGCACGTATGGATGGCCAGACCGTAGGTATTATTGCTAACCAGCCGAAAGTTATGGCAGGTTGCCTTGACATTAATGCATCTGACAAATCTTCCCGCTTCATTCGCTTCTGCGACGCTTTCAACATTCCTCTGTTGAACCTTGTAGACGTACCGGGCTTCCTGCCTGGCACCAACCAAGAATATGGCGGCATCATCCGTCATGGCGCTAAGATGCTCTATGCATACTCTGAAGCAACCGTTCCTAAAATCACTTTGATTACCCGTAAAGCATACGGCGGTTCTTACCTCGCAATGTGCTCTCAGGAACTTGGCGCAGACCAGGTTATCGCATGGCCGACTGCTGAAATCGCAGTTATGGGCCCTGCCGGTGCAGCTAACATCATCTTCCGCAAAGATCCTGATGTTGAAGCTAAAACCGCTGAATACATTGACAACTTTGCAACCCCGTATCAGGCTGCAAAACGTGGCATGGTTGATATCGTAATTCAACCGAAAGATTCCCGCCCGACCATTATCAATGCATTGCAAATGCTGGAATCCAAACGTGAAAGCCGTCCGGCTAAGAAACACGGTAACATTCCGCTTTAATGCATAGAAAGGGGAAATCGTAATGGGATTTTTTGGATTATTTGGCGGCAGCAAGAAGAAAAAAGAAGCTCCTAAAGCTGCGGCCCCGGCTCCGGTAGCAGCAGCTCCGGCTCCTGCGGTTCCCGCCGGCACTCCCCCCGAAGTAATTGCAGCTATCAGCGGTGCGATCAGCATGGTTATGAATGACGATGAATTGATTGCAGCAATGGCAGCAGCTATCCAGCATGCTGGTGGCGGCGTAGCTGTAGTACGTATTAAAAAACCGAGTACGCTTTGGGCTCAGACTGGCCGTCTGTCTTTGATGAACAAACGCCAGGAATGCTATTAATTTTTGATTTGACTGCGGCAGGCACTTGTTGCCTGCTGCACGATAATAAAATTTTTAAAAAAGTGAAATGGAGGAATTTCAAATGAGAAAATTCAAAGTTAACGTTAATGGTGTAGCTTACACCGTTGAAGTTGCAGAAGAAGGCGTTGTAGCAGCTCCGGTTGCAGCAGCTCCGGCTCCTGCAGCAGCACCCGCTCCGGCTCCGGCAGCAGCTCCTGCTCCGGCACCCGCTCCGGCTCCGGCTCCGGCAGCAGCTCCTGCTCCGGCAGTAGTAGCAGCTGGCGACACCCCGCTGAACGCTCCGATGCCTGGTAAAGTAAGCAAAATCGTTGCTAAAGCTGGCGACGTAGTTAAAAAAGGTGACGTAGTTCTCATGCTCGAAGCTATGAAAATGCAGAACGAAATCGCTTCCCCGGTTGACGGCACCGTTAAATCCATCAACGTAGACGTTAACGAAAACGTAAAACCTGGTCAGACCATGGCTGTTATCGGCTAATTTCCTTCAATTCTTCAACGATAAATTTAGCGTGCCGGCAGGCGCAGCTTACCGGCATTGCTATCTGATGAATTAATAGGAAAGCAATTGAATATTGGAGGTTTAAGAATGGACTCTTTACTTGTTCAGTACCCTTATTTAGAGGAACTCCTCAAGGGTATTCTTGGTCTTAGCTATACTCATGTAATTATGTGGATTATCGGCGGCATCCTGATTTGGCTCGCAGTTAAATATGACTATGAACCTGCTCTGTTGCTCCCGATTGGCTTCGGTGCTATCCTGGCTAACATTCCTCATTCTTCTGCAGTATCCGATGAACCGGGTGCTGAAGGCTTCTTGCTTACCCTGTACAATGCAGGTATCGCAAACGAACTGTTCCCTGTACTTATCTTTATTGCTATCGGCGCAATGTGCGACTTCGCTCCGTTGATTCGCCGTCCGTCCGTAATGCTGTTCGCAGCAGCAGCTCAGTTCGGTATCTTTGCTACCGCTATCGGCGCTACTTTCCTTGGTTTCTCTTTCCCGCATGCAGCTTCCGTTGGTATCATCGGCGCAGCTGACGGCCCGACCACCATTTATGTAGCAAGCCGTTATGCAACTGAATTGCTTGGACCTCTGTCCGTAGCAGCTTACTGCTACATGTCCCTGGTTCCGGTTATCCAACCGCCTGTTATCAAAGCTGTTACTACTCAGAACGAACGTAAAATCCGTATGGGCTTTGAAAACGAAGAACCTGTATCCGACACCACTAAATTCTTGTTCCCGATCATGATCGTTATCGTAGCAGGCGTTGTATCTCCTCTGTCTGTTGCTCTTATCGGTGCTCTTATGTTCGGTAACGTTATTAAAGAATCCGGTGTTATCGACAACCTGTCCAACTGCGCTCAGAACGAACTGTCCAACCTGGTAACCCTGTTGCTTGGTATTACCGTTGGCGGCACCATGACTGCTGAACGTTTCCTGAACTTCCAGGTACTTATGATCATGTGCCTCGGCGCTGTTGCATTCGTATTCGATACCGTTGGCGGCGTAGTATTTGCTAAACTGCTCAACATGTTCAGCACCAAGAAAATCAACCCGATGATCGGCGCCTGCGGCATTTCCGCATTCCCGATGTCTGGCCGTGTAATTGCTAAAATGGCTTTGAAAGAAGACCCGACTAACTTCATCATCCAACATGCTATCGGCGTAAACGTTGCTGGTCAGGTTGCTTCCGTAGTTGCAGGTGGTCTGGTACTTGCTATGATTCCTGCACTGGATAAAATGTAATCTGTAATTTGTAACTTTACTTAATGGCATGCTTTCCCTTGGAAATTTTTTGGAGGTGTAATTATGGGCGAAACTGAAAAAGCCGTCATTATGATGGTTGTATCTCTGCCGACCATGTTCTGCGTTATCGCAATGTTCATTTTCTTAACCAAAATGCTTCATAAAGCATTCCCGGCTGACGAAGATTGATAACAGAGTCGAGCAGACAAACTTATTTAAATTAAACTATCAATAACTTAGTTTTTTAACGGTAATGCGGGCGGCTTAACCGCCGCCCGGTGTTATCCGTTATTAGCCGTCAAGCTAATAACTTAACGGCATTTTATGTTTAGTCCTTTAAGGGCTAATTTATGAAGATTGGAGTGACGAAATTGGATATTTCACTTCCTGCTTTAATGTCCATCCTCGCATTGGTTATTCTTGTAGGTATTTCCTGCGTAAATGAGGATCTTAACGTAGGTTTCCTCGGCATTGCGTTTGGTATCATAGTTGGCGGTGTGTTCGGTGGAACTCCTGCCAGCAAAATTATGAACGCATTCCCGCTGAGCCTGTTTATGATTTTGGTTGGTGTTACATTCCTTTTCGGTATGGCACAAACTAATGGCACCATGGAAAAACTCACTGCTTATTCCATTCGTGTCTGCAAAGGCAACACTGCTTTAATTCCTGTCATTATTTTCCTGCTTTCCGACTTCTTGACCACTATCGGTCCTGGCAACATCGCAGGCTGCGCATTAATGGCTCCGGTAGCTATGGCTATCGCAGGCCGCGTTAAAATGCCTGCTTTCCTGCCTGATGACTCTGCTTGTTGTAGGTGCCTGCAACGCGGCTGCATTCTCTCCGTTTGCACCGACCGGCATTATTTCTAACGGCATCATCGCTAAAGTTGCCCCTGAACTCGGAATTCCTGCTGACGACCTTGACGCTATCGCATGGATGGTATACTTTAAATCCACTCTGGCACAAGGCTTCGTTACGGTAGTAGGTTTTATGGTAATGGGTGGTGCTAAATGGCTGAAAGAACAGCGCGGCGCATCCCTGGACATTGATGAATTGGCTCCGAAACCGGAACCGTTCAACGCTGCTCAGACCACCACCTTGCTGATGGTTGCCCTTCTTGTTCTTTTGGTAGTAGTTCCTGGCCTGCCTGGTATTAAAGGCACCTTGCCGAAAATGCTCACCAATATGCTCTCTAACGTAGGTTCTATTTCCTTCGTACTTTCTATTGTACTTATGCTCACCGGTTACGGCGATTCCAAAGCTGCTGTAAAAGTAATGCCTTGGTCCGTAATCATGATGGTTTGCGGCGTATCCGTACTTATCGACGTTATGGATAAATCCGGCGGCCTGAACTTCCTTGTTCAGATTATGTCCTCGGTAGCAGGCCCGACCACCATCTGCTTCTGGGCTTCCTTTGTACCGGCAGTTCTGTCTGCATACTCCAGCTCTTCTGGTGTAATCATGCCGATGTTCCTGCCTATGACTCCTGGTTTGGTAGAATTGACTGGTGGCGATGCTATCTCCATCATCTCTGCTATCAACGTAGGTTCCCACCTGGTAGATACTTCTCCGCTTTCCACTTTGGGCGCACTGTGCATTGCAGCTGCTCCTGAGTACGAAGACAAAGGCATCCTCTTCCGTAAACTTTTGATTTGGGGCTTATCCATGTCTATCGTTTCCGGTATTGTTTGCTTCCTGTTCTTCGGTGTACTTGGATTGTAAGAAGATTCAAGATTAATCATAGCGAACGTTT
>DXVZ01000003.1 GCA_019417125.1 Phascolarctobacterium sp. | reverse complement strand
CTAATACCATTTTTATATTGTGTTTTAACTTCTGACTATTTGAATACCAACTTGCATCAAAATGATGAATTGTATATGTATTTTTTGTAATTTCTAATTTGCCTGTATCTATATTTTTAGGACAGAAATATTCCCGCGGATATATGTATATATCTGCGCATTTCTGTATTTGGTTTGTATTTTTTAATCCGTACTTAACTAAAATTTCAGTAGTGTATTGCACCACTGTTTTTAAGTTCAAACTACCGTCAGGATTTTTAAAATGCAGACTATCATATAAATCAAGCATTTCTTTGTATAGGCCGAGGCCGGGGTTTACCCCAAGGCCGAGGCCGGGGGCGGCTGCTATCGCAGCCGCCTGATTTTTATCACCATCACGCTCACACCCCATAAAAGGACCTTTGTCAACGATATCATCTAACGGTTTTATAACTTCTACATCTGTATCAAAATATATTCCACCATATTTGTACAGTATCCAAAAACGTGCATAATCACTTACAAATGCCCATTTCTTTGCTTCGTAAGCTTCTTTGCAATACTGGTTTTGTGTTACGTCAAAGTTATTTTCATTCCACTCTATAATTTCATAATCCGGGCAATATTTTTTCCATGTTTCAATATATTTTTTTGCACTTTCCGGTAAAGGATTTCCGCCAAACCAACAGTAATGTATTTTTTTAGGTATCAATTTTTATGCTCCTATTTATCTGTATAAATCTCCGCCATTTGCTTTAATACATTTGTTAACGAATATTGCTCTAAATCCGTATATCTTATTTTTCTTAAACCATCATTCTCTATAACATCAAGCCGTTTTTTTATTAACCTTGTTAATGCTGTTACATCATCAGGTTCAAACAGATTTTCTTTTTCTATTAAATCCCTGTTGCCTCGTACATTGCTCGCTATTACCGGCAATCCTCCCGCCATCGCTTCCATTAGCGCAACTGGCAGTCCTTCCTGATATGACGGAAAGATAAATATATCTGCACTTTTACAGATTTCGGCTATGTCTTTTCTAAACCCTAAAAATTTAACTTTGCTTTCTAATCCTAGTTGCACTGTTAAATTTTGCAGATGTTCCATTAATACACCTCTGCCGCAAATGAGATACACAAAATTTTTATCTTTTAATTGGCTCAACGCATTTAAAACAGTTTCATGATTTTTGCGTTTAATTAACTCTCCAACCGATAACAGTACCGGTGTATTTTCCGGTATGCTAAGTTCTTTTTTCTTTTGCTTTACATCTACTTTTAAGTTTTGTATTTTTTCTAAATCAATACCAATTCCCGGTACATAATATACTTTTCCATTTTTGCGGAGTTTAAACTGTTTTGCCCTTTCACAATCTTCTTTGTTGATTGTTATAAGCTTATCTGTATATCTTGCACAAAAGCGTTCTACTGGATAGTAGATAAGCCAGTTTACCAGTGGCGCTCCTTTAAAAAAGTGAAAACCATGCGCCGTGTATATTACTGTTGTATTTTTGCTATTTCTTGCGGCTAATCTTGTTAATACTCCTGCTACCGGTGTATGGCAGTGGATTATGTCATAGTCGTTTTCTTGTATTAGCTTTTTTAATTGATCGTAGGCTTTTATGTTTGCTTTACTAAACGGAAAGCGTGCAAATTTTATATCATAATATTTATCGCAGTTTGGTATTATACATGGTTCGTTTATAAAATCGTTTTTAGCTGCTACGTGCACTTCGTAGCCTTGTTCTTTAAACCATTTTAAGTAGGGCAGGTGAAAGACGTTGATGTGTGTTTTTACTACTGTTGCAGAAAAAAGTACTTTTTTAGGTTTGTTTGTTTTTAGTTTGTAATTGTTTATATTCTTTTTGTTTTCAACGTCTTTGCTCACGTTTTACTTTACCCCTTCGGTGCTTTCTTTGGTTATCAGCACTTTTAATGTTTGCAGCATTAGCGTTAGGTCATACATTACGCTTACGTTTTGAATGTAGATTAAGTCATACACCAGCTTATCGTAGGCAGTGGTATTGTACTTGCCTGCTATCTGCGCAAGTCCTGTTATGCCCGGCTTTACGTTGTGCCGGTAGGCGTATTCCGGTTTTTCTTTGATGAATTGTTCTACAAAGAACGGGCGTTCCGGCCTTGGCCCTACGATACTCATTTCACCTTTTAGTACGTTTACAAGCTGCGGCAGTTCGTCAAGCCTTGTGGCGCGCATAAAGTGCCCAAATTTTGTGATGCGCGGGTCGTTTTCCCCTGCTAATACAG
>DXVZ01000029.1 GCA_019417125.1 Phascolarctobacterium sp. | reverse complement strand
GTCAACGGCAGCCCCGTTTTTTACAAATATTTCATTTACCGCTGAACTTAGGCGCGCGTTTTTCTTTAAAAGCAGCAATGCCTTCGCGGCTGTCCTCTGTCGCCATGCACAGCGGCTGCGCTGCGGCTTCGGTGTCCAGAACTTCGTCAAGGCTCATGGCGGTGTTGTTAACGTATTTTTTAATCAGCGCCAGCGAAAGCGGTGCCGATTCCGCCAAACGCGCTGCCATTTTGTAAACTTCACCGCTCAATTCTTCCGCACTGCAAACGTGGTTCAGCATACCAAAGCGTTCCGCGGTCTGCGTGTCAATCAAATCGGCGGTAAACATCAGCTCTTTAGCGCGGTGTACGCCAACTGCTTTCGGCAAAAAGTACAAACCGCCGCAATCAGGTATTAAGCCAACTTTGGCAAAGCTCTGCGCAAAACGCGCGCTGTCTACTGCGTAAACCAGGTCGCACGCCAGCATTAAATTTACGCCTGCGCCGGCCGCAACGCCGTTAACCATGGCAATAAACGGCTTATCAATGGTTGTAATGCGTTTAGCAACACTGCCGACTTTAATAATAAAAGCGCGGCGCGCAGCAGTATCCGGCAGCCCTTCCAAAAACGTCAGGTCGCCGCCTGCGCAAAACGCCTTGCCATTGCCTGTAAGCACGGCGCAGCGGATATCCGCCTCGTGCTCTACCCTGTCCAAAGCAGCGTGCAGGCCGTCAATCAGGCCATCGTTCATCGCGTTCAGGCTTTTCGGGCGGTTCAGCGTAATTGTCGCTACATGGTTTTCAACACTAAACAAAACAGCATCTTCCATATTTTTAGCCTCCTTTGGCATACTACCGCAGCAATTATTTATGTTCTTTTTTCAGTTCATCCAGCAAAAATTCGTTTTTAACGCGAATATAAGTACCCTTCATGCCGAGGGACTTGGTTTCAATTAAACCGGCGCTTTCAAACTTGCGCAGCGCGTTAACGATAACCGAGCGCGTAATGCCCACGCTGTCGGCAATTTTAGAAGCCACCAAAAGGCCTTCCGTGCCGTTTAGCGCGTCCATAATGCTGGTAATGGCTTCCAGCTCCGAGAATGACAGCGTTGAAAAGGCAATCTGCACCATGGCTTTTTTACGCGCTTCTTCTTCCACGCGGGCGGCGCGCTCGTGCAGAATTTCGACCCCGATAACAGCCGCCGCGTATTCTGCCAGCAGCAAATCCTCATCGTTAAATTCACGGTCGTACTTGGCAACAATTAAAGTGCCGATGCGCTCGCCGTTGCCGTAAATCGGCACAATGGTAGTGCGCTTATCGCCAAAATAGCACTTGGTGCCCTTTAAAAACGAACATTCTTCGTTAACATGGCCGATGTTGGAAACGGTTTCTTTATTTTCCATAATAAAATTAAGGTACGAAGGCGGAAAGCGCTTTACGTCTAGCACCTGCTCGCGCATGATGTCGCACTCAAAATCGTCCAGCAGGGCAAAACCCTTAATGCCGCCTTTGCGCCCCACGATATACACGTTGGCGACAATAACGTCTTTCAGCAGGCGGGCGATGGCGTTAAACTCCACCTTTTCGCCGCGCTGCAGCAATTTGTTGATTTTTCTTGTTTTTTCTAAAAGTTCCACAATAGCCCCTCCAATCTACGCGCGCGGAAAATTCTTCTCGTATACGGAAGTAATCCTCTCCGTCGTCACATGCGTATAAATCTGCGTCGTAGACAAATTAGCATGCCCCAGCAGTTCCTGCACGGCCCTTAAATCCGCACCATGGTCCAGTAAATGCGTGGCAAAAGTATGCCGTATGGTATGCGGCGAAACATTTTTTCTTAAAGCCAGCTTTTTAATATATTTATCAAGTATGCGGCGCACGCTGCGGTCCGTCAGCGGCCCGCCCAGCCGGTTAACCAAAAGCCTGTCGTGCGCTTTGGCGTGATAGCGTTCCATCAGCGCCCGGCGCGCGCAGTTAAGGTATTTTTCTACCGCGGCACGGCAGGTATGCCCTATCGGCACCAGCCTATCCTTGTTGCCCTTGCCGTGCAGCAGCACAAACATATTGCCAAGGTCAATCGTTTCCAGCGTCAGCCCTACCAGCTCCGAAACGCGGCAGCCGGTTGCATACAAAAGCTCCAGCACTGCCTGGTCGCGCATACCAAGTTCCTCAGCAGCATCCGGCAGTTCTAAAAGCTCGTTTACTTCAAACTCCTCCAAAAATACGGGCAGGTGCTTTTCCAGTTTCGGCGTCCGTACTTTTACAAAAGGATTTTGCTTTACTTTGTTTTCCCTTATAAGGTATTTATAAAAAGAGCGCAGCGCCGATATCCTGCGGGCAATGGTAGTGCGCGCGTACTTTTTGCCGTTCATCTCCGCAAGGTACGAACGGATATCAAGCACGCTGATTTGCTGCCAGCTGAAACCGCCGGGATAACGTGTTTTTAAAAACTCTGTAAACACGGCTATATCCGCCGCATAATTTTTTACAGTCAGCTCCGAAGTGTTTTTTTCTACGGCAAGATACTGCAAAAATTTCTGCGCGTCGGGGTAAGCGCTTAATTCTTCTTTCATAAATATACCTCTTTTAAAGTAAAATTATAGTATCACAAAC
>DXVZ01000028.1 GCA_019417125.1 Phascolarctobacterium sp. | reverse complement strand
TGCTGGAGGCGGTTTTATGCAGGTAACAGCTTATGTGGCGCTGGGCACTAACCTGGGAGATTTAAAAGCTAACCTTGACGAAGCATTGCAGCGCCTGCGCGATAAAGGCTTGGAGATAACGAAAGTATCAAGCTACATCGACACCGACCCCTACGGCGTAACCGACCAGCCGCGCTTTTTAAACGCCGTGTGCGAGGTTAAAACAGAACTTGCGCCGCAGCAGCTGTTAGACATGCTGCTGGCAACGGAACTGGAGATGGGGCGTGTGCGTTTGCGCCATTGGGGCGAGCGAATTATCGACCTGGATGTAATTTTTTACGGCGGCGAGGTTATTGCAACGGATACGCTTGCAGTGCCGCACCCGGATATGCAGAACCGCGATTTTGTGTTGCGCCCGCTGGCGGAAATTGCGCCGCACAAACAGCACCCGGTTTTGCACAAAACCATCGCCCAATTATGGCAGGAATATTTGGGAAAGAAGGCTTAATATGAAATATAAACTTAAAGCCGGCGACCTTGTAAAAAGGTTTACCGCTTATGCGGAAATAAATACGGCGTCTGATGAAAAAAGCATGCAGCAGCCCAGCAGCGAAGGGCAGTGGCAGCTGGCGCGCTATTTACAAAAAGAACTTACGGAAATAGGGCTTGAGAGCGTAAAAGTAACAGATAAATGCTATGTGCTGGCGGAGCTGCCTGCCAATACTGATGAAGCTGCGCCGGTAATCGGGCTGATTGCGCATATGGATACCAGCAGCGAGGCGAGCGGCGAAAACGTAAGGGTAACAATGCACCAAGCGTGGGACGGCGGCGACATACAGCTTGCGCAGGGCTGCGTTATCAGCCCGAAGGACTTTCCGGAAATGCTTGCTTACCGCGGCCAGGATATTTTAACAGCAAGCGGCGCTACGCTGCTTGGCGCGGACGATAAGGCAGGCATTACGGCTATCGTCAGCGCGTGCGAATACCTGGTGCAGCACCCGGAAATTAAGCACGGCAAAGTTTTGGTCGCTTTTACGCCGGACGAAGAAATCGGGCGCGGTACGGACGGTTTTCCGCTGGACGCGTTTAAGGCAGATTTTGCCTATACCGTCGATGGCGGCGCATTAGGCGAGTTGAACTACGAAACCTTTAACGCCTGCAATGCCAAAATAATTTTTAACGGCGTTTCCGTGCACCCGGGCAGCGCTAAAAATAAAATGCGCAACGCCGTAACCATGGCTGCGGAGTG
>DXVZ01000027.1:30849-44236 GCA_019417125.1 Phascolarctobacterium sp. | reverse complement strand
CATATTGAAGATGTTTTGGGAACAAAACTTTTATATAGGGGAAATAAAGGAATTACTTTTACCGACACCGGAGAATATGCCGTTAAGTTTGCAGATAAAATTTTAAAAGAGATAAGAAATTTTAAAGAAAATATTACTGCTATGCAAAATGATGTTGCCGGAGTGCTGCGTATTGCTGCCCCTGCTATTATTGTTAAATATTATTTTCCTAAATTGCTGGCCGCTTTTCAAAATTTGTATCCTAAAGTTAAATTTGATGTACGTGTAGCATGCAGCAGCGATGTACAAAAGCTGGCAAGCTCTATGGAAATTCATTTTGGCTTTTTGCGTAACGAAAATGACTGGCCGGATGATGAAAAAATCTTATTATCGGTTAATCATGTCTGTGCCGTGTCTACTCAGAAATTTAAACTTTCCGATTTACCCAATATGATAAGGGTAGATTATGATACTGATAAATATTATAAAGATATGCTTGATGACTGGTGGAACGAAGTGTTTAACGAAGTACCTATTATAGGAACCAAAGTAAGCAATCTTGATATGTGTAAAGAAATGGTATTTAACGGGCTTGGTTACGGGATTTTGCCTTCAATTCTTTTAAAGGAAATACCGGGATTGTACTTTATTCCGCTTGTTCACAAAGACGGTAAAATTATGGAGCGTAAAACCTGGCTGATTTATAAAAAAGAAAATATGGATTTAAGGCTGCCTAAAACTTTTAGGGACTTTTTAGAAGATGCTGATTTTGATAGCTTTCAGCGGAGTTATTAAGCGAAAAGACAAAAATGACTGATTATGGTTATCGGAATTAACTATTTTTCTTACAGTTTTGATCAAGATAAAATTTAGATATACGGTAATTTTATGGAATGGAGGTGCAACATGGTATTTAAAGAAAATGAATCAGCCTGCGGAACAAATTCCAAAGGCGACGTAATTGTAACTTTAGAAATTACTTCTGCTGGAGGCGTAAATATTGAAGTTACAAGCAAAGTTCTGCCAAAGTATGGAGAAAGCATTAGAAAAAGCGTCGGGGATATTTTAGCTGAATTTAAAATTACTAATGCTAACGTACATGTCGAAGATTTTGGCGCTTTGGATTTTGCAATCCGTGCCAGAACTGAAGGGGCCATAAAACGCAATGCGTTTTATAAGGAGGGGAAAAGATGAATTCGTTATACAGAACAATGCTGTTTGTGCCTGGCAATAATCCTAAAAAAATTGTTGGGGCTGAAGTGTATGGTGCCGACTGCATTATTTATGATTTAGAAGATTCCGTATCAGTTTTTGAAAAAGACAGCGCGAGAATACTTGTGAAATATGCAATGCAGTATAACCGTCCAAATTGCCGCATCGGCATCAGAATTAATCAATCAGATACTCCTTATTTTAAAGAAGATGTTGAGTGCATGGTGCCGTTGAAACCGGATTTTTTAAGGCTTCCGAAAGCCGAATCTGCAGAAGATATTATTAATCTTGATAATTTAATTACCGCAATCGAAAAAGAAAACGGAATTCCGGAAGGTACGGTAAAGATTGTTGCCAGTATTGAAAATGCACTTGGCGTTATGAATTCTTATCAAATAGCGTCTGCTTCTAAACGTATGATGGCAATAGGTCTTGGCGCAGAAGATTTCAGAACTGATATGGGTATGGAAAGAAGCGAAAATGCAGAAGAAATCTTGTTTGCAAGGAATTTAATCGCGCTGCATGCCCATGCTGCCAACATTAAAGCGATGGATTACGTTTACAGCAATTTTAAAAATGAAGAAGGTTTCCGTGCTGATACGCTTTTAGGCAAAAAACTTGGTTATTCTGGCAAATCGGTTGTACATCCGAGCCAGATTAAAATTGTACACGAAATATATACACCATCTGAAAAAGAAATAGAAAATGCCAAAGCTGTATTTGCTGCATACGAGGAAGCGTTGAAAAATGGGTCAGGGGTTACATCTTTAAACGGCAAAATGATTGATAAGCCGATGGTCACGAGGGCTATGGCTGTATTGTCATCCGCCAAGGCAGCCGGTATGGAGGTTTAACTATGGATAAAAAATTAATGGAAGAAATAAACAAGATACCGGGATTTGAAAATAAAAAAATGTTTGAAGGGGCTTTTGCAGCAGAACCGGTAGGCAAAAGGGCCGCACGCCCGCTTAAAATGGTTAAGCCTGGCACCTGTAAAGTTATTTCCCTTGATAAGGTAATTGATGCTGTTGGTTTAAAAGACGGTATGACAATTTCTTTTCATCATGCTTTGCGCAATGGCGATTTGGTAATGCAGAAAGTTATTGCGGCAATTTCACAAAAGGGAATAAAAAATTTAACTTTATCTGCCAGTTCGTTAAGCCTTGTACAGGATGCCCTGCTGCCTTATTTTGAAAATGAAACTATTACGGCAGTTGATACCAGCGGGGCGAGGGGGAAACTTGGAAAATTTATTCAAAGCAATAAATTAAAAAAACCGGCTGTATTCAGAACTCATGGCGGCAGGGCGCGTGCGATTGAAACTGGAGAATTACATATAGATGTTGCCTTTATTGCAGCACCGGCGTGCGATAAGTATGGCAATATAAACGGCGTTCAGGGCAAATCGGCATGTGGTTCATTAGGTTATGCAATGCCTGATTCGGAGTATGCGGAACATGTTGTTGCCGTAACTGACGGTTTAACCGATATGCCGCTTGATTATGTGAGCATTCCGCAGACCAGGGTAGATTATATTGTAGAAATTGATAATATCGGCGATCCGGCAGGAATAAGCACTGGTTCTATAAGAACAAGCAAAAGCCCGACGGAGCTTGTAATTTCCAAATATGTTGCCGATGTAATTAAATACAGCGGTGTTTTTAAAGATGGCATGGTATTTCAGTTTGGCAGCGGCGGTATTTCTATTTCGGCGGCCGGGTTTTTAAAAAATGATATGGAAAAAATGAATATAAAAGCGGCAGCCGGCGTTGGCGGCGCAACGGCGTTTTTAGTTGATATGCTTGAAAACGGTTATATTAAAACTTTTTTTGACCCGCAGGATTTTGACCAGGCCGGAATTAAATCGTTGTACGTCAACAGAAATCACCATGAAATTTCAGCTTCTGATTATGCAAATCCATTTAATGGCAGTCCATATGTAAATTTGCTTGATACGGCAGTTTTAAGTGCTACTGAGGCAGATATTAATTTTAATGTTAATGTTCTTACTGACTCTTATGGCAAACTGATGGGAGCGCCTGGAGGGCATCCTGATGCGGCTGCCGGGGCGAAAGTAACTATTGTTGCAATGCCGCTTCTGCGCGGAAGGCTGCCTATGATTTTGGACAAAGTACAAACTATGGTTACACCGGGAGAAACTGTTGATGTTATTGTTACGGATTATGGTATTGCAGTTAATCCTAAACGCCCTGATTTGTCAGAAAATTTAAAGAAATCAAATCTTCCGCTTGTAAATATTGAAGATTTATATGCTAAGGCAATGAAACTTGCCGGCAAACCGCAGGAGATAGTGCCGGGTGATGAAATCTGTGGTTTAGTTGAATACCGCGATGGCACGATTATTGACGTTATCCATAATATTAAATAAATAAAAAAGAAAGAGGTGCTTAATTATGTACAAGAACTGGTATGATGTTTTTCCGGAAATCGCTATGATTAGTGATGAAGATTTGCAGAAGAAAGTAATTTCTGTTTGCCAGGAAGCTTTGGAAATCGGCGGCTGGTCGATTGACGATGTGGATAATCTTCCGTTTACTTTAATGATTCCTGATACTGTAATCAGTTACAGGACTCATGTGCGTACTGTTACCAGAATGGCTATTAAAGCAGCTGAAGAATGGGAAGTTTACGGAGACAGATTTAAACTCAACAAAGATTACCTGATTGCAGGCGGTATTTTGCATGACGTTGGCAAACTCATTGAATATGAAAAAGACGCAGACGGAAAAACAATAAAATCCTATCTTGGTAAAAATTTAAGACATCCTTTCTCCGGCTGTGCTCTGGCTGTAAAAAACGGCCTGCCTTATGAAATTGCCCATATTATCGCTAACCATGCCAAAGAGGGTGATGGCACTTTAAGAAGCCCTGAAGCAGTTATTATCAATAGATGTGATATGCTTAACTTTACGGCGCTCAAATCGTTTGCCGGCATTATCTGATGCTGATAAGCGGAGGTGAATGATTATGTATGTGAGATGGATTATTTTATTTGTAGTATCGGCAATAATTATGTGTATTCCTGTGCCTGATGGACTTACGCAGGAAGCCTGGCGTATATTTGCCGTTTATGCGGCGGCAATTGTGGGTTTAATTGCAAGGCCTGCCAGTGAAGCTGTTGTAATGCTGACGGTAATTGCTTTTGGGTCTTTTTTGGTACCGATAGGCAATTTGTTAAGTGGGTTCGGTAATGGAACGGTTTGGCTTGTATTTACAGCTTTTTTAATTACACAGGCTTTTGCTGATACCGGGCTTGGGCGCAGAGTAGCTTATTTTATGATTGATAAAATCGGATCTTCTTCTTTGGGTATTGCTTATGGGCAGATGATTACTGATTTAATTGTAAGCCCGGCTACTCCGTCTAACACAGCCCGTTCCGGCGGCATTATTTATCCTATTTTCCGCAGTGTGGCAAGTGCTCTTGGCTCTGAACCGGATAAAAACCCGCGTAAGATAGGTTCTTATATTACAATTTGCGGTTATACTGCCAGCTTATCGACTTCGGCTGTATTTTTAACGGCATGCGCACCTAATGCTTTAACTGCAAGTTTTGCAAAAGATATTTTAAAGGTTGACATAACATGGATGAGTTGGTTTATTGGACTTTGTGTTCCGGCTTTAATTGTTTGTGCTGTTGCTCCGCTTCTGATTTATAAAATTTATCCGCCTGAGTTAAAAGAGATTCCGGATCATAAAAAGATAGCCGCGGAAGGTCTTGCTGAACTTGGACCGATGAAATTTCAGGAAAAACTTTTGGTTTTGTTTTTTGTCCTTGCAATTCTTGGCTGGGCTACAAGCAGCATTACTAAAATAAACGGTACGGCTGTAGCACTTTTGTTCTTTGCCTGCTGCGCAATTTTCAAGCTTATTTCATGGAAAAATGTTTTGAATAATAATGGCGCCTGGAGTACGTTGATGTGGTACGGCGGAATTATTGGCCTTTCTTCCGTTTTGAGTAAAGCTAAATTCTTTACTTGGCTTGCTGATACACTTGGCGAAAGCATAAATTTTGCAGGTATTAATGTATACCTGGTATTATTCATTCTGCTGATTATCAGTGTTTTAGTCAGATATGTATTTGCCTCAATGGGCGCTTATGTAGGTGCATTTATTCCTGTACTTTTTACATTAGGCCTTGTCGCACAGGTTCCTCCTGTTCCGCTGGCCCTTTTAATGGGCGCATCTTCCGCTTTCGGCTGTTTGCTGACTCATTACGGCGGCGCTGTAGGGCCGATTATGTTCGGTACCGGTTATGTGCCGCAAAAAACATGGTGGTCAATTGGCGCTGTTGTTGTGGCATTTAATATTGTTGTTTACATGACGATTGGCATGGTATATTGGAAATTCATAGGATTAATGTAAGATAAGCATAATAAAAGCATGCGGAGAATTGTTGTTCTGCATGCTTTTTATTTATTGTTTTTAGCTACACACTTTTCCACAGTTAAATAGGCAGATAATTTTACGTTAATGTTTTGTTTGGCGGTGTTTAATTTTGCTGTAAGCTTTTATTGTATGGTATAATAATTATATATACTTTGCGGAGGTGATAGGATGTCGCTGGATACGGCTTTGCTTGTTGCCGGCATTGTGCTTATTGCGCTTGAAATTGTTGTGCCGGGAGGCATACTTGGCGCTGTCGGTGTACTTTCGCTGATTGCCGGGTTCTTTTTCTTTCTGGGCGGCGGCTGGGATGCGTTCTACATCGTCGGCGGCACGGTTGCTGTGCTGACGGCAATTTGCGCGCTGCTGTTTTGGTTTATACCGTCCTCGTCAAGCTGGAATCCTTTTGTGTTGCGTGAAAAGCAGAAAAATAGTGAAGGTTATACCGGCGCCGGTGATTATTCCGCCTATCTTGGTAAAAGGGGTAAGGTTATCGCGCCGCTGCGCCCTGCGGGAACCGCCGTTATTGACGGTGAGCGTATGGATGTTGTCAGCTTTGGCGATTACATAGACAAGGATAGCGAAATTGAAGTGGTTAAAATTGAAGGCAGCAAGCTGCTTGTCAAAAAAGTATAAAATAGGAGGAGTGCTTTAAATGGCGGATTTTTTGTTAAGTTTTTTATTTAGCGGCGGTTTGATTTCCATAATTATTATCGTTGCCGTTATTGCGTTGTTTTTTAACTTTGTACCGCTGGGATTATGGATTTCGGCGATTGCGGCAGGTGTTAACGTTGGCATTTTCAACTTAATCGGCATGCGCCTGCGCCGGGTTCCGGCTTCGCAGATTGTGCTGCCCTTGATTAAAGCAAACAAAGCAGGCATGAACGTTAATGTTAACCAGCTGGAGGCGCATTACCTGGCAGGCGGCAATGTGGACCGTGTTATTGACGCTTTAATTGCCGCTCACCGTGCACAGATTCCGCTGACGTTTGAACGTTCCTGCGCGATTGACTTGGCGGGACGCAACGTACTGGAGGCCGTGCAGATGAGCGTTAACCCGGAAGTTATCGAAACGCCTGTCGTTTCTGCCGTTGCCAAAAACGGCATTGAACTGAAAGTTAAAGCCCGCGTAACTGTGCGCGCTAACATCGACAGGCTTGTCGGCGGTGCAGGCGAAGCGACCATTATCGCCCGCGTAGGCGAAGGCATTGTAACCAATGTTGGTTCTGCTGCCAGCCATACTGATGTTTTGGAGAACCCGGATTATATTTCGCGTACCGTCCTTGCCAAAGGGCTTGACGCAGGCACGGCGTTTGAAATTCTTTCGATTGATATTGCCGACGTAGATGTAGGACGCAACATTGGCGCAGCTTTGCAGACAGACCAGGCTGAAGCCGATAAGCGCATTGCCCAGGCGCGTGCCGAAGAACGCCGCGCGATGGCGGTTGCCAAAGAGCAAGAAATGAAAGCCTATACCCAGGAAATGCAGGCAAAAGTTGTTGAAGCGGAAGCCAAAGTACCTGCCGCATTGGCAGAAGCGCTGGAAAAAGGGCGCCTTGGCGTGATGGATTATTACCGTATGAACAACATTATTGCCGATACCGATATGCGCAAAATGATTGCTGGTGCTGAAGATACGGAAGTGGACAAGACTCCGGTTCAAAAATAATGAGGTATTATTATGAATATAGATGATTTGCTGGGCTTTTTGCCGATGCTTATCTTTATTCTGACTATCGTTATAGATAAATCGCAGCGGCGAAAACGGCGCAGGGAGCGAGGCCATTTTCCACCGCTTCCCGATGTGGAAGAAACGCGGCAAAGCGGCGAGGCGGATAGCTATAGTGCGGCAGAAAGCAGTGATGGTACAAATGTATATAAAGAAACGCCTAGCGCTAAAAACGAAGAAAAACCTTGGTATGTGGAGTTTCCTGTGGACAGGGAACAAAAGCAGCGTGCCAGGGTTTATGAAGAGGCGAAGCCGCAGAAGGATTACCGCGTTTACAACGAGCCTGTGTTTATTAAGCCCGAAGCCGTAAAAGTTAAAACAACTGTACCGGTGTTTGCCGTTCCTCAGCGAAGTACTAAAAAAACGCTTTTTACGGGCAAGATAAGCCGCCAAAGGCTGCGTGACGGTGTTATAATGGCGGAAATTTTAGATAAGCCGCGTGCTTTAAAACCATACCGTGAACCATATTAAAATAAATATTAAGTAAACAGAGGCGCAATTATGCTTGAAAAACTTGATTTGAAACAAAAAATAAAAAAAGAAGATTATGATAAAAAGCTGGAATATTATGGCGATTTGCTGGGAAAATTGCAGCGCGAATGCCGCAGCGCTAAAATACCGGTGATTATTTTGGTAGAAGGCTGGCGCGGTTCTATGCGTACGGAAATCATCAACGAAATGATGCAGAAAATGGACTCGCGCGGTTTTAGGGTGTTTTCAGCGTCTAAGATGACAGATGAACAGCGCATGCAGCCGTTTTTTACAAGCTTTTGGAAGCAGCTGCCGCGTTATGGCAATATTGCCGTTTACCACCGCAGCTGGTACTTTTTAAAAAACGAGCATAACGCTGGCGACAAAAGTAAGGTAGGGCATTTGCTTAACACTTCGTACTCGCATATCCGCGCTTTTGAAAAACAACTTACCGACGACGGTTATGTACTGCTGAAATTTTTTGTGCATGTTTCTAAAAAGCAGCAAAAAGGTAATTTGGATAAATTAAACAAAGTTTACGGCAAAAACTGGCGCAAACTTGATGTAGAAGAACATAATGACGAAGATTATGATAATTTTGTTAACGCTTATGAGCAGATGTTTGCCGAAACGGATACCGAAAACGCGCCGTGGCATTTAATTGCCGGAGATGATGAACGCTTTGCGACCATTCAAATTATCGAAAGCATTGTTAAAACACTGCAAAATGCGCTGGCTGTGGCACAAATCAGGCAGCAGAACCGTAATATTGTGCTGCCGCCGCGCCATGTAGCTTTGTATAATGTACTGGATAAAGTTGACCTTTCCAAATCGCTTACCAAAGAGGAATACAAAGAGCAGCTTGATAAATGCCGTGAAAAATTAAAACTTTTGCAGCTTGATTTGTACGAAGCACAGCGCTCGCTGATAGTCGCCTTTGAAGGCTGGGATGCTGGCGGCAAGGGCGGTGCGATTAAACGCCTTGCCCGTGCGCTGGACCCGTTAGGCTATGCTGTTAACCCAGTGGCTGCGCCTAACCAGGTAGAGAAACAATTTCACTATATGTGGCGTTTTTGGGTAAAAATGCCGCGCGCTGGTGAAATTGCCATTTTTGACCGTACTTGGTATGGCAGGGTTATGGTGGAACGCATTGAGCACTTTGCCACTGACGCCGAATGGCAGCGAGCCTACGGCGAGATTAACGAAACTGAAGCGCAGTGGATTGAACACGGCACGATTTTGTGCAAGTTCTGGCTGCATATTGATAAAGACGAACAGTACAAGCGTTTTAAAGAGCGCGAAAATGACCCCGATAAGAAATGGAAGATTACCGATGAGGATTGGCGCAACCGCGAAAAATGGCCTGAATACGAAGCGGCGGTAAACGAAATGCTGATACGCACCAGCACTGATTACGCACCGTGGACGGTTGTAGAAGCTAATTCCAAATATTTTGCAAGAATTAAAGTATTGAAAACAGTAATTGAAGCCATTGAAAAAGCTATAAAATAAGAGGTTTTGCATTTGACTTGGGAATTAAAAAATAAAATTCAGGGAATACTGGCAAAAGAAACAGGCGCGCAGTGCTTTGCACCGGGGGCAAGGCGCGCTTTCGCCTTTTTGTACCCCAACAGCTATAAAGTAGGCATGTCTAATTTGGGTATGCACATTTTGTATCAGATTATTAACGGGCGCGGCGATACTGCCTGCGAACGCTTTTTTTTGCCGGACTCCAAAACGCTGGCAGAACATAAACGTACCAAAACACCGCTTATGAGCATCGAAACGCAGCGCCAGCTTGCTGATTTTGAAATCATTGGTGTGATGATGTCCTTTGAAATGGACTATGCTAATCTTCTGGCGATGCTGGCAATGAGCAATATTAAACTGCATGCGGCAGAACGCGGAGAAAACGAACCGCTCGTTGTTATCGGCGGGCCGTGTGCTACTTTTAATCCGGAACCGTTAGCAGAAGTTGCCGATGTGTTCGTTATCGGCGAAGGTGAAGAAGTTATTAATGATTTGCTGGACGCTGTTTACGCCGCCAAAGAAGATGGGCTTTGCAGGGAAGAAATGCTGCTGCGCCTGGCGCAGATTGAAGGTTTGTATGTACCGTGCTTTTATGCGCCGCAGTACGATAAGGGCGGCAAATTTACCGGCATGGAGCACGACAGCCGCGTGCCTGCCAGCGTTAAGCGCCGCTGGGTGCGCGATTTGGATAAATATCCTAATACTTCCGCAATATTGACTTCGGAAACTGAGTTTCAAAATATGTTTATTGCCGAAGTTGCCCGTGGCTGCGGCAGGCATTGCCGTTTCTGCATGGCAGGGTACTGCTTCCGCAAGCCGCGCGCGCGCAGTTACGATTTGCTGCTGCAAAAAATATTAAACCGCCCGGAAGTTTCTGCTAAAGTAGGCTTAATGGGAGCTGCGGTGTCGGATTATCCGCAGATACACGAACTGACTTCCGCACTGATTGAGAACAAAGTGCCTTTTACGGTAGCCTCGCTGCGTGCTGATACTTTGGATAACCTGCTTGCGGATGCGCTTGCCCAAAGCGGACAGCAGACGATGACTGTTGCGCCGGAAGCAGGCAGCAAAAAAATGCGCAATATCATTAACAAAGGCATTACCGAAGAAGATATTTATAAAGCAGTTACCCTTGCTGCGGCAAGCGGTATGAAAAACGTTAAGCTGTATTATATGATTGGTTTGCCGCAGGAAGAAGACAGCGATATTTCGGAAATGATTGAAATGGTGCAGCGCATACGCCAAAAAATGGACGAGGCAGGCAACAAGGGAGATTTGATAATTTCTGTAAATGCCTTTGTGCCTAAACCGTTTACTCCGTTTCAGTGGTCGCCGCTGTGCAGCACTAAGGTTTTAAAACAGCGTTTTAAAATGCTTGAAAACGCTTTTAAAAAAGCAAAACATATTAAACTTTTAACGGAATCTTTGAAAGAAACTGTTTTACAGGCGGTACTGGCGCGCGGTGATAGGTACACCGGCAAAGTTTTATTGCAGGCGTTTGAACAGGGCATGAACCTTAAACAAGCTTTCAAGGATAACGGGCTGGATATGGAAGCGCTTGCCTGCACGGTTTATGAACCTGGCTGCCCGCTGCCGTGGAAGCACCTTGACATGGGTTTTAATGAAGCTTATTTAATTAAAGAATGGGAGAACGCTAAAGCGCAGCGTTTTACGCCGATGTGTTTTGATGGCTGCAAGCGCTGCGGCGTATGCGGAAATTAAAATGAACGGATTTACTTTACATAACGAAAAAAATATTTGGCATGGCAGTTTTGCGGAGTTTGATAAATTGGGCTTTGGCAATGCGTTTAGCTGCCGTCTGCACGGCAAAAGTGCGCTTGTGCCTACTGGTTTGAACTTAGCGCTGCATGTTGGTGACGATGCTGGACTTGTTTTGCAGAACCGCCGTACCTATGCCGGCGCTTTAGGGCTGGACGCCGCTAAATTTACAACTTGCGAACAGGTACATGGCAGCAATGTTGCTGTTATTGATGAATCTTTAATTGGCAGTGGCGCGCTGGCTTATGCCGATGCTGTAAAAAACACCGATGCGCTGGTAACGAACCTGCCTAAGGTGCCGCTGCTGCTATTTTTTGCAGACTGCGTACCAATAATTTTTGCAGACCCCGTTACGGCCAGTGTTGGACTGGCGCATGCGGGCTGGCGCGGCACGGTGGCAGATATCGCACAGAAAACCGTATGTAAAATGCAGGAAGCTTTCGGCGCGAAACCGCAGGATATTATCGCCGGTATCGGTCCGTGCATTGGCAAATGCTGCTACGAGGTTGATAATGCGGTTTACGAAGCCGGTAAAAAACATGCCGAGTGCTTTACAGAAAAAGGCGGCGGGAAATATATGGCAGATTTGCCGCGGTGGAACAGCCTTTCGCTTTTGGAAGCGGGAATGCTGCCGCAGCATATTTATGCAGCCGGCATTTGTACCGAATGTAATAAAGAAATGTTTTTTTCGTACCGTGCGGAAAACGGCAAAACCGGACGCATGGGTGTAACTATTTGGAAAAAGTAAAACTATAAAAGGATATCTTATATAAACGGCGAATATAAAACCTTTAGGGGGTCTTTATATTGTTACAAGAAAATTTAACTAATGTAAAAGCCAAAATAGAAGCTGCGCTGGCAAGGCGCACCGAAACAAAAATTACAGGCAATAAGGTAACGCTTGTTGCGGTTACTAAAAACCATCCGGCGCAGGTTATTACCGACGCTTTTAATTTAGGCATAACCACTATCGGCGAAAACCGCGTTCAGGAAGCTAAGGCAAAACGCGAAATCATCGGCGTTGTGGGCAGGTGGCATTTAATTGGACATTTGCAGACCAACAAGGCAAAACAGGCAGTGGCCATTTTCGATATGATAGAATCTGCCGACAGCAGGCATTTAATGGAAACGCTTGATAAAGAAGCCGCTAAGGCAGGCAAAGTGCAAGAGATACTTTTGCAGGTAAATATTGCCCGCGAGGAACAGAAAACCGGCTTCAGCCCGGAAGATTACGAAGCCATCGTGCCGGAGCTGGACAGTTTTAAAAACCTGCATGTGCGTGGCTTAATGGTCATCGCGCCAGCAGCGGATAACCCGGATGATATCCGCTGGGTATTTGCGGAGGGCTATAAGCTGTACAAAAAATTAAAAGAACAGCGTCCGGATATTGATACGCTTTCGATGGGGATGACGCATGATTACGAAGCTGCCATTGAAGAAGGCGCTAACATGGTACGTATCGGTACGGCGCTTTTTGGTCAGCGCGATTATAGCCTGAAATTTTAACTTGAGGTGAATATTTGTATGAAATTATTGGACCGTATTTCCGAAGCCCTTGGTTTATACGAAGAAGATGATGAAATAATCGAAGAAACTCCAGTGCAGGAGGAAGAAAAGCCTGCCAAAAGAAATCTGTTTACGCGCAAGCAGCAGGCGCCGGTAAATGAATTGCCGGTAAATGAACAGGAGACGGAAAGCAAATCGTTTTTTAAAACAAAAACTGCTGCGATGCCTGCTTCAAAAACAATCTCCATACCAATGGCGCAAAAGCAGGTTAAAGTTATCGTGCTGGAACCGGTATCGTTTGATGATTCTCAAAAAATTGCCGATTATCTTAATGGCAGCCAGCCGGTAGTTGTTAACTTTGAAGCTACAGATAAAGTAGTAATGAAACGTATGACTGATTTTATCAGCGGCGTTGTTTATGCGCTGGGCGGCAGCATGAAAAAGATTGGGCACAACATTTTAGTGTGCGCGCCTAAAAATGTTGATATCAACGCCGACGATAACATCTACGATGAAAGAGGGGGACAGCCTTGGAAAAAATAACACCTAAAACAGGGCGCATTGCTTTTATTGGCGGAGGCATGATGGCTGAAGCCATTTTAAAAGGCATGCTGCACGCGCAGATTGCCGAACCGGAAATGATTACAGTCAGCGACCCTTCGGCTGAGCGCCGCGCTTATCTTGAAGAAACTTACCATGTGCATACCACTGCCTGCAATGTGGAAGCGGTTAAAACGGCGGGCTTTGTAATTTTAGCCGTTAAGCCTCAGGTGGCAG
>DXVZ01000027.1:16045-30839 GCA_019417125.1 Phascolarctobacterium sp. | reverse complement strand
CCGCTGCTATTGCGCAGGGAACAACAGTGCTTTCCATTATGGGCAGCGTTACGCTTGATAAACTGCACAAACTGGTGCCGGGGCACGCTGTAATACGCGTTATGCCTAACACGCCGCTGGCAGTTGGTGCAGGCATGACGGCAATTGCGCCGGACGGAAACGTAAGTGAGGATATGCTTGAGGCAGCGAAGGTCATTTTCGGCAGCTGCGGTGAGATTGTAATTGTTGCTGAAAGCGCTATTGAAGCAATTACAGCTGTCAGCGGCTGCGGACCGGGATATGTGTTTATGATGATTGACGCACTGGCTGACGCCGGTGTTAACGCAGGTTTGCCGCGCGCCATGGCTATTAAGCTGGCGGCGCAGACATTTGCTGGCAGCGGTAAAATGGTTTTGGAAACCGGCCTGCATCCGGCAGTGCTGCGTGACCAGGTGACATCGCCTGGCGGCACGACTATTGCCGGCATCCATGCGTTGGAAAACCGCGGCGTACGTGCGGCGCTGTATGATGCGGTGCTGGCCGTTTTAAAACGCAGCGCGGAATTGCAGGGTAAATAAATGGCAGACAGAGAGAAGATTTTACGTTATTTTAAAGCGGGCGGCGATGAGGAACTGGCGGCAAAACTTTTGGATACTGCTGAAGCGGCGCGCAAAAGCCGCAAGTACCGCGTAACCGATTTTTTAGACCCGCACAGCTATAACGTTGCGGAAATTGTCGCCGCTAACTATGATAACATCAAAATAGAAGCTGATGGCGGTTTTAACAATGCCGAGCGAGTAAAAGCCGTCTTTATAGACGATAATTTTATGGGTACGCCCGATTACGGCATCAGCTGCTTTGAAGTTAAGTGGGATAAGCGTTTTTACACCGTTGGGCACCGCGACGTGCTGGGTGCTTTTATGGGTATGGGGTGTAAGCGTGAAATTTTAGGCGACATTGTTATCACGCCGGAAGGCGCGCATTTTGTTGCCGATAAAAGCTTTGCAAATTATATCGAAAGCAACCTTACGCAAATTGGCAGCACACCAGTAACAATAACTGAAATACCGCGCGAAAGCCTTGCCCAGCGTGAAGAAAAAGTAAAAATTATCAGCGCTACCGTAGCGGATTTGCGTCTTGACGCTGTTGCAGCCGCTGGCTACGGTGTGTCACGTTCGCGCATGGCAGACGAAATAAAAAGCCTTAACGTGCGCGTTAATTGGAAAGAAGCCAAAAAGCCATCGCAGAGCGTAAACGAAGGCGACGTTATTTCTTTCCGCAGCCGTGGGCGTGTAGAAGTTGCCGAAATACGCGGCACAACCAAAAAAGGGCGCATGAGCATTACCTTAAAGCGTTATATTTAATGTTGGAGGAACAAGGCCGATGTTTACACCCCTCGATTTAAAAAATAAAACCTTTGCCAAGGGCTTCCGCGGCTATGAAACTGAAGAAGTAGATAAGTTTTTTGCGCAGGTAGTTAAAGATTTTGAACGCCTGTACCAAGACAACATTGAGCTGAAAGAAACGGTAGAGCGCGTCAGTGCTAAGCTGGAATACTACCAGCAAATGGAAGCAACTATGCAGAATACGCTGGTGGTGGCACAGGAAACAGCTGACGAAGTAAAAAAAACCAGTGAGAAAAAAGCGCAGGTTTTGCTGGACGAAACAAACGCCAAATGCGAAAGTATGAAAACCGACGCTAAAAATACGGCGGACTGCCTGATTAATGATGCTAAAGCCTCGGCGGCTCAGGTTAAGGCGGAAGCCGACAGCTATGCCGAAAAAGTACGCAACGAAGCGAATGCCGACAGCGGCAAACTTCGCAACGACACCGAAGCTGCAATGAACAAACTGAAAGCCGATACGGAACAATTTGTGAGCAAAATGCGCATTGCAGCTGAAGTTGAAGTGGCAAAATTAAAAGTCCAATCAGAAGAAGCCTGCAAAAGAATTATAGATAAGGCAAGAGAGGACGCTGTTGAAACCTTGGGCAAAGCTCGCATGCAAGCCGAAAAAACAGTTACCGACGCCGACGCAAGAGCGCGCAAGCTGATGTTTGATGCCGAAAACAAAGCGGCGCTTGCCAAGAACAGTTTTGATGACCAGGTAAAAAAAGCCAATGTCCACCGCCAGCATATGATTAATTTGCTGGAATCACAGCTGGAATTATTAAAAGGCTTTGACAAAAATACTGAAGAATAGGCGGAACGATTATGATTATCCTTGTAAGGCACGGAGAAGCTACACACCATACGCAGCATTTAACCGGCGGCTGGACGGATTCGGACCTTACCGAAGCGGGACGCAGGCAGCTTGAGCTGCTTGCTGCGAAATTGGCGCTTGATTTTGCCGGGCACAGCGAAAAATTCCGTATTCTGTCGAGCGATTTAAAGCGCGCGGCGGAAAGCGCAGCTATTATTGCTGCCCGCTTGAACATGGAGGACCGGCTGGAGCAGCATGCCTTTCTGCGCGAAAAAAACAATGGGCTTGCCGCCGGGATGACTGAAAGCTATGCTAAAGCGATTTACCGTCCCGCAGCAACGCTTAAAGAACTGAACCACCGCAACTATCCTGGCGGCGAAACGCGCAAAGAATTTTTTGGCCGCTGTGTTGAAGGTATCTGCGCCAGCGCCGATATGGAAAACGAAAATTTAATTATTGTCGCGCACAAGGGTACTATTCAAAATATCATTTTTTACTGGCTGGGCTTTGATATTGAAGAAGTTGACAAATTCAACTTTTCAGTTGATATCCTGCCAGGCAGCGTAACCGTGCTGGGCATTAATAAATGGCTGGAGCACAGCATCTTTTTGTTAAATGATACGTCGCATTTACATAACGGCGAAGGTTACGGAATTTTTACATACAAGTATTACAAAAAGCATTGACGGTTTTGCAGCCGTGTTGTATAATAATTTTGTTTTTAAAATTGTTAAAGGCTATGATAAAGACAGTAGCCGGCACAATGCGGCGCAGCGATTCCGGGATGGTGCAAGCCGGAACAGGTCATAATGCCGGTGAAAATCACTTTGGAGCTTCCATACTGAAAAAGGCAGTAGGTACGGACGGAGTAACGCACGTTACAGGCGTTGAGAGTGGCGCTCAGCGTCATTAGGGTGGTACCACGGGTTATATAGTCTCGTCCCTTTGGGATGAGGCTTTATTTTTTTGGAGGTGTAAAAAATTGGATTACAGCAAGACGCTTAACTTACCGGAAACTGAGTTTCCGATGCGCGCAGGACTGCCGCAGCGCGAGCCGGAAATTTTAAAATACTGGTATGACAACAACATTTACGAAAAGAAACAAAAGCTGCACGAAGGACACAAAAAATTTGTTCTGCACGATGGCCCTCCGTATGCTAACGGGCAAATTCACATGGGCACTGCGCTCAACAAAATTTTAAAAGACATTATTATGAAATACAAGTATACTCAGGGATATGATACCCCGTATGTTCCAGGTTGGGATACTCACGGTATGCCGATTGAACATGCTGCAATTAAAAACCTGGGGTTAAACCGCAACGAGCTTGACCCGCTGGTACTGCGCAATGAATGCAAAAACTATGCTTTACAGTGGATTGACATTCAGCGCAATGACTTTAAACGCCTTGGCGTTTTAGGCGATTGGGATCATCCTTATGTAACCCTTGTTCCTGATTACGAAGCGGTACAAATCCACGTTTTTGGCGAAATGGCTAAAAAAGGCTATATCTACAAAGGCCAAAAATCAGTTTACTGGTGCCCACACTGCGAAACTGCTTTGGCTGAAGCAGAAATTGAATATGCAGAACAGAAAACTCCGGCAATTTATGTGAAAATGCCGTTGGTTAAAGATAACGGCATGATGCCGGAAGCAGCCAAAGGCAAACCGGCTTACATGGTAATTTGGACTACTACTCCGTGGACCATGCCTGCCAACGTAGCCGTTGCCCTGCACCCGGATATTGAATACGCCTGGGTAGAATGCGAAGGCGAAGTTTTGTTCCTTGCCAAAGAGCTTTTGGAAACTGTAGGCAAGGTTTGCAAAAAAGACCTTAGCCATGTTCTTGGTACCTGCAAAGGCAAAGACATGGAATATGCCGAATGCCGCCATCCGTTTGACACCATCGACCGTAAATCTTTGGTTGTACTTGCCGATTATGTAACGCTTGATGCAGGTACCGGCTGCGTGCATACTGCTCCCGGCCATGGCGATGTCGACTTTGAAACCGGTATTAAATATCATCTGCCAATTATTTGCCCGGTAGACAAATCCGGCAAATTTACTAAAGAAGCCAAACAGTTTGAAGGCATGTTCGTATTCGACGCTAACATTCCTATTTTAAAATATCTGGCTGAACTTGGTATGCTGTTCGGCAAAGAAAATATCCGCCATCAGTACGCACACTGCTGGCGCTGCAAAAACCCGATTATTTACCGCGCAACCGAGCAGTGGTTTGCTTCTATTGACGGTTTCCGTGACGAAGCGCTGGCTGCTATTGCTAACGAAGTTAAGTGGATTCCGTCCTGGGGTGAAAGCCGCATCCACAACATGGTTGCCGACCGCAATGACTGGTGCATTTCGCGTCAGCGTGTTTGGGGTGTGCCTATCCCGGCGTTTTACTGCACTGAATGCGGCAAGCCGATGATTACTGACGAAACCATCAACGCTGTTGCCGATTTGTTCAAAAAAGAAGGCTCCGATGCCTGGTGGAAACACGAAGCCGAAGAAATCCTGCCGGAAGGCACTGCCTGCCCGCACTGCGGCGGTAAACATTTTACCAAAGAAACCGACATTATGGACGTTTGGTTCGACAGCGGTTCCTCTCATGCGGCTGTTGCTAAAGTTCGCCCGGAACTTTGCTGGCCGGTTGATATGTACCTTGAAGGCAGCGACCAGCACCGCGGCTGGTTCCAGTCCTCTTTGCTGACCAGCGTTGCTACCACTGGCCACGCACCGTATAAATCTGTTTTAACCCATGGTTACGTTGTAGACGGCGAAGGCCGCAAAATGTCTAAATCCGTAGGCAATACTGTTGCCCCGCAGGACGTTATTAAACAATATGGCGCCGATATTATCCGTCTGTGGGCTGCTTCCAGCGATTACAAAGCTGATATCCGTATCTCAAAAGATATTTTGAAACAGCTTTCAGAAGTATATCGCAAAATCCGCAATACCATCCGCTACATTTTGGGCAACACCAATGACTTTGACTACGAAAAAGATAAGGTGCCGTTTGACCAGATGCAGGAGCTTGACCGCTGGGCACTGATGCATATGCAACTGCTGAAAAAAGAAGTTAAACAGGCTTACGACGATTACGATTTCCATGTGCTGTATCACGCAATCCATAACTTCTGCACCGTTGAGATGAGCAGCTACTACCTGGATATTTTGAAAGACAGGTTGTACGCTTACAAAGCAGACAGCGTTGAACGCCGCAGTGCTCAGACCGCCATGTACGAAATTATGGTTGACCTGGTTGTTATGCTGGCGCCGGTGCTGAGCTTTACTATGGAAGAAGTATGGCAGTTTATGAAGAAAACTTCTACTATGCCGGAATCCGTACTGATGATGCCCTGGCCAGAAGTTAAAGAGGAATACATCGACCCAGCTTTGGAAAAGAAATGGGAAGACTTCATTGGCATCCGCAGCGAAATTACCAGAGTGCTGGAAGTTGCGCGTAAAGCTAAAACTATTGGCCACTCGCTCGATGCTAAGGTTGAACTTTACGCTGAAGGCGAAGCGCTTGCCGTGCTGAAATCTGTAGAAAAAGACCTGCCGACGCTGTTAATCGTATCTCAGGCAGAACTGCACGAAGGCGTTGGTGAAGCAGGCGAGGCAACTACCCGCGAAGATTTGCGCGTTGCTGTTAAAGCTGCAGAAGGCCACAAATGTGAACGTTGCTGGATTTACAGCGACACCGTTGGCAATGACGCAGAGCACCCGACACTGTGCGCACGCTGCGCCGAAGCAGTTAAATGATAAACTGATATAACAGCATAAACAAAAAATGAAGCCGTCATACCGCAGTATAAAACTATGGTGTGGCGGTTTTTGTTATGCCTATAATAAAAAAATATAAAAGGAGCGGCATGCCGCTCCTTTTATATTAAGCTTAATTAAACCGTATATTATTGTTTTTTAGCTGCCGCACTGATGATTTCGACAACTAAACGGGCAAGGTTGCAAAGGTCTTTTTCTTTTAAGCATTCTTCGGTGGAATGAATTTTATCCATGCCGGTGCCAAGCGCCACGCAGGGCAGGCCCATACCGCACAGGTAGTTGCCGTCGGTGCAGCCGCCGCTGCTGAACAGTTTAAACGGCAAGCCGAGTTTTTTAGTTGCCTCTTTTACAAAAACAACGCCAAGGTCGTCTTCGCTGACGCGCATAGCAGGTGCGCCTTCTTCTATATTTATCTCAATCTGTCCGCCGCCTGCTTCAACAGCTTCGGTAAGCGTTTTTTTGGTATTGTTAATCAAAACATCCAGCTTGTCGGGGTCAAGGCAGCGCATGTCGATAACAAATTCAGCGTTAGGCGCAACAATATTGCTGGCAAGCCCGCCTTCAATTTTACCGACGCTGAGCGTGGTAGCTTCGTCTAAACGGCCGTAAGCTGGCAGGGTTGTTAAGGCTTTAGCGGCAAGCATAATGGCGTTAATGCCTTTTTCTGGTTCTACACCGGCATGGGCCGCTTTGCCGGTAACTTTTACAAACATTTTGGCTGCGCGCGGTGCAGCGTTGTTAACATAGCCCGGCTCCAAACCTTCGTCCAGGCAGTAGCCAATATCAGCTTTTATCCATGAGGGGTCCATATATTTTACGCCGATGCTGCCAATTTCTTCGCCAATGGTAAAGCACAGTTGGATATCGCCATGGGGCAAATCATTTTCGAGGATTATTTTAACGGCTTCAAGGCTGGCTGCAATGCCTACTTTGTCGTCGCCGCCGAGCGTTGTAGTGCCGTCGGAATACAGCACACCGTCTTTGCGTACAACTTTGGTGCCAGTGGTGGGCGCAACGGAATCCATGTGCGCTTCAAACATCAGCCCTGGCACTTTATAATTTACATTGGACGGAATAAACGCCCATACATTGCCGGTGCTGCTGCCTGATTTTATGCCTGCTTCGTCTATTTCGGCTTTAATGCCGAGCTGCGCCAGTTTTTTTACAATTAAATCAGCTTCCTGTTTTTCGTCCTTGCTGGGGCAGGGGACGCTGACAAGTTCGATAAATTCGTTTAAAAGACGTTCTTCGTTAATCATAGTTTACCTCCGTTTAATGTGACGTCTTTTATATTATAACACTTAATGGTAAATGCAGAAAACTTTTCTTTTTTTAGGTATTGGCTTGCGGTAAAAATGTGGTACAATATGGAGAGGCTTATGCCTAATAAACGGCGCGGCAACATCTGTGGCGACGCCAGAAGGAGCGTATTATGAAACGCAGTGAAAAATTTATTCAGGCTAACCGTGAAGCTAAGGCTACATGGATAGCGCTCGCACTTGTGATTTTGTTTTGGTATGCGGCAGGCTTTGGGCTGGAAAATTCGTCTTTGGAATTTTTCCATACGCCAATTTGGGTTATTGGCGGCTGCATAGGAACCTGGCTTTTTGCGGTTTTAGTTTGCTGGGTGCTGGTAAAGTTTGTGTTTAAAGATTTTGATTTAGAAGACGGGGAGGAAAAATAATATGGGCAACTGGGTTAACCTTCTTCCTGTTTTTTGTTTTTTGATGTTTATGCTGGGCGTAAGTTTTTACATTCAGTACGCTTCGCGCAAGGACCGCAGTACTAATTTTGCGCGCGACTATTTTATCGGCGGTTACAGCCTGGGCGGTTTTGTGCTTGCCATGACGACGGTGGCGACATACAGTTCCGTCAGCACCTTTGTAGGCGGACCAGGCATGGCGTGGCTGGTTGGATATGGCTGGCTGTACATGGCGATTGTGCAGGTTGTGGTTGTATTTTTAGTGTTAGGAGTTTTTGGCAAAAAAATTGCGCTTATCTCGCGCAAAATTAACGCCATTACGGTAATTGACGTTATCCGTCACCGCTATCAGTCGGACTTTTTGGCGAATATGTCGGCGCTGTTCATTGTTATGTTTTTCTGCGGTACAATGGTGGCGCAGTTTGTTGGCGCGGCAAAGCTGTTTGAGGCCGTTACTGGATTTTCTTACTTTACGGGGCTCAGCCTTTTTGGGCTGATTGTTGTTTTTTATACAACTGTCGGCGGATTTAAGGGCGTTGCCATTACTGACGCTATCTGCGCCATTGCTATGCTTGTGGGGCTGGGCATTTTGTTTACGTCCATGCTTGATGCAGGCGGCGGCTACGATAACATTATGAACTACATCAGCACTAACCACCATGATATGCTGGAGCCGCTTTCGCAGGGGAAAATGCCAATGACGCTGTATATCAGCCAGTGGCTGTTGGTTGGTATTTGTACGCTGGCGCTGCCGCAGTCCGTAGTGCGCGGCATTAGCTACAAAAACACTAAAGCGCTGCACAATGCAATGCTTATTGGCACTATCACAATTGGCGCTATGACGTTGATTGCAACGTGGATTGGCGTGCTTTCTAAAGGTATTTTAACAGATACTCTGGCGGCTTATGGCAACAGTGTTGATAATATTACGCCGCTGACGATTGTTAAAACAATGGGTCCGTTCTGGGCGGGCATTACCATTATCGGTCCTATTGCGGCTACGGTATCGACTGTTTCTTCGCTTTTGCTTTCGTCGTCGTCGTCGATTATTAAAGACGTTTACATGCGCGAGATGGAAAAGCGCAATGTTGAAGTAAGTAATGATAAAATTAAAAACTTAAGTATGCTGGCAACGGTAGTGCTGGGCTTAATTGTATATGTTATCGCTATCTCGCCGCCGAGCGTAATTTGGCAGATAAATATGTTTGCCTTTGGCGGGCTAGAAACTGCCTTCTTTTGGGTATTGCTGTTTGGGCTTTTTTGGCCTAAAGCTAACTGTACCGGCGCGATAATGGCTATGTTGGGCGGCGTAGTTAGCTACTGCGCGTGCATGGCTCTGCAAATAAAAGTATTTGATTTGCACCAGATTGTCATCGGCATCGGCGTTTCGCTGATTCTGTTTTTGGTGGGCACCTACATTGGCAAAGCGCAGGACGAAAAAGTATTGCGTACGTTCTTTCCGGAAAGATATTCTGATTGACAACGTGCTGCTTTTACGTTAAAATAGTAGCATTGTTTGGAACTATAGCTCAGTTGGTTAGAGTGCTTCGTTGACATCGAAGAGGTCACTGGTTCGAGCCCAGTTAGTTCCACCAAACTTTTTATTAGGGAAATCTCTTTATTCAAAACTAATAAAAATTAAGGCTGTCTGTTAAACGCAGACAGCCTTTTTGCATATAATAAGCGGGCATAAGACCTCTTATTTCTTCAGCAGTTCATTTTTAAGTTTGTAATATTCTCGTGAGAAGTACGGCGTAAGCTGCGCTTCTCGGTGGTCATAGCCGTAGGCGCGGCGGGTAATGCTGATAACAGGCGGCGCCTGAATGCGTTTGGCAACGGCAAGCCCGCAGAACAATTTCCACCAGCGTTCAAGGTCGGCAATAAAGCTTGCGGCATCTTTAAAAGTATTGGCAATAAGCTGCGTCTCACAGTTTAAATGCTGTGTCAGTGTGCCATTTGCGTACCATCGCAAAACATCGGCGGGTGAGGTTTTGTTCCAGCTTTCGATAAACAGTGCGAACAGTTTATCGTGGTAGGGGTAAGCCAACGGGTCACCGCCGCTGCCGACGGTTTGTTCCGGCGAAAGCTCTGCACTGGGGCGCATAGTAAAAACTTCTTCTGGGATAACCTGGCGTTTAAAAATATGTTCGTTTAAATATCTGCCGAGGGCGTAAACGTTGTGCTTCCACAAATCGCCGATGGGAGCGAGTACGCCGCAGATATCGCCGTAAAAGGTAGCGTAACCAACGGTTATTTCTGTTTTGTTGGAGTTGCACGAAAACGCGCCTCCAAAAGCAGCTGCAATGCCTGCAATATGCGTGCGCCGCGGTCACGCGCCTGGATGTTTTCCATAACGTAGGGGTTAACGCTTAAATTAAATTGCGCGCCACTGTTAAAATCGGTTATTTTTGTTTGTGTAAGCTGGGCGCGGGTATGTTCCACACTTTCGGTAATCGGCACAACCATGTAGCTGGTTTTTAACGCCTGCGCAGTTTGCAGCGCCAGGTTTTTGGTAAGTTCAGCGTTATAGCGCCCAGGCATATTTACCAGCAGCACGTTTTGCGCGCCTAAAATATCCGTATAAAGCGCTGCGGTAACAGCGGAATCTATGCCGCCTGAAAGACCAACTACCATTTTGCTGATGCCAAGCTGCTGCAAAAATTTTTGTGTGCCGTAACGTATTGCTTTGTAGATTGAGGCGATTTCTTCTTCCTGTTGCAGCGTTTTGCCGTTGGTTATGATATTTTTGCTTTCGGTATCAAAATTAAAATATAAAACTGTTTCTTCATAAGCAGGTGCTTCGGTTTTTAAAGCGCCGGTGTTATCGTAAACGCAGCTGCAGCCGTCATAAGTAAAAATATTTTTACCGTTATTTTGGATGCCGGTGTTATTGCAGTAAATCAGTGGTAAACCTGCCGTTTTGGCCTGCGATGAAAACAGGCGGTGGCGTTTGGCGTTTTTATTTAAGGTAAACGGAGAGCAGGAAAGATTGCACAAAATATCAGCGCCGTTAGCGGCAAGCGCCTGCGGTACATTAAAGTGGTAGTTATCCGTCCAACCGTCTTCGCACAGCATAACGCCAAGCTTAATTTTTTGACCTTTAACGGTAACTTCAACTGGGCGGGCAAGGTCAGTAGGATTGGCGTCAAGTTCTGCTGATAGCTGCGCCAAGCTGTAAAAATAACGGCTGTCGTCAAATTCGCGGTAATTTGGCAGCGAGTGCTTGACTGTAAAATTATAAGGCAGCGCGCCGCTGGCAACTGCTTTGCCGCCGCAGGCGACAAAAGCGGCGTTGTATTTGCGCACGCGCCCGTCCTCGTTGATTTTTCCGTGGTCCAAAGCAATGTTGCCAAAAATAACGCAGATATCATAATCTGCCGTGGCGTTAATTATCTCCTGCCCGAAGGTTTCGCAATCAACCAAAAAAGATTGCTGTTCCCACAGGTCGCCGATTAAATAACCGGGCACGGCAAGTTCTGGCAAAAATAAAATATCGGCGTTGTTTTGCGCGGCTTCTTTTATAATTTGTAAAATTTTTTGTGTGTTCATATCCGGGCGTCCGGCGGTGATTTCCGGCTGGGCGCAGGCAATTTTTATCAGCACTTTACATCTCTCCGGTTTGCGTTTATCTATTTATGATGTTATTATAACAAATATAGGCATCTAATACCATACAAATGGAGGCGATAAGCATGGCAAAGCAGAAAAAAACCAATGCTGCGCGGATTTTGGATGAAAAAAAGATTGAATACTCGCTTATTGAATATAAAGTTGATGAGGAGCATCTTGACGCAGTGCATGTTGCAGCAGAAGTAGGGCTGCCGCCAGAGCAGGTTTTTAAAACACTTGTTGTGCGCGGAGATAAAACCGGACCTGTATTTGCAGTTATTCCCGGCAACGGTGAGCTTGATTTAAAGGCGCTTGCCAAAGCCAGCGGCAACAAAAGAGCAGAGATGGTGCATTTAAAAGAAGTGCTGCCGCTGACTGGTTATATCCGTGGAGGCTGCTCACCGCTGGGGGCAAAAAAGAATTATCCGGTTTACCTTGATGAAACCTGCGTTTTGTGGGATAAAATTGCCATCAGCGCCGGTCAGCGCGGTATGCAGCTGTTTTTAAGCCCGGACGATTTAGTAAAGGCAACCGGTGCGGCAGTAGTAAACATTATACACATATAAGCGTGTAAATACTTGCCCAAAGTACATAAATATGCTATTATGACACCATGGATAGATGAAAGGATGGCTTTTATGTTATTTTTAAGTACACGCGGCAAAACCGACCTTGTTTGCAGCGCCCATGCAATAACGCGCGGCATGGCAGACGACGGCGGGCTTTTTGTGCCTCAAAAATTCATAGCTGTTCCGTTAGAGGACATTGTTGCTTTACATAATTTAACTTATCAGGAAAGAGCGGTAAAAATCTTATCGCTGTTTTTAACGGATTATACTGAAGAAGAATTAAAGGATGCGGCGGACAAAGCTTATTCCGAAGCAAAATTTGGCAAAGAGCCTGCGCCGCTGGTAAAGGTAAACGATAATACTGATGTGCTGGAGCTGTGGCACGGCCCGACTTCTGCTTTTAAGGATATGGCTTTGCAGCTTTTGCCGCTGCTGCTAACCAAGGCGCTGGTAAAAACCGGCGAGCAGCATAAAATAGTTATTTTAACTGCTACTTCCGGTGATACGGGCAAGGCTGCGTTAGAAGGCTTTGCCGATGTTGACGGCACGGAAATTATCGTATTCTATCCTGAAAACGGCGTCAGCGATATCCAAAAACAGCAGATGATTACCCAGCCTGGCAAAAACGTGCATGTATTTGCCGTTAAAGGCAATTTTGACGATGCGCAGACAGGAGTTAAACAAATTTTCGCCGATACGGAATTTAACGAAGAAATTGCCGCTAAAGGCTGCGCGCTAAGTTCTGCAAATTCCATTAACTGGGGCCGCCTGGTGCCGCAGATTGTGTATTATTTCAGCGCTTACAGCGACGCCGTTGCCGCAGGGCGCATTAAAGCCGGGGAAGAAATTAACTTTGCCGTTCCGACCGGCAATTTTGGCGATATTTTGGCAGGCTATTATGCTAAATTGATGGGGCTGCCGGTTCATAAGTTTATTTGCGCCTCCAACAGCAATAATGTACTGACCGATTTTATCAACACCGGCATTTATGATAAACGCCGCGAGTTTAAAAAGACTATTTCGCCGTCAATGGATATACTTGTTTCCAGCAATTTAGAAAGGCTTTTATACAGCGTAACGGAAGAAGACGCAGAGAAAGTTTCCGAATGGATGCAGCAGCTTAACACTGAAGGCGTGTACAACGTAGGTGAAAAAATCCATAAAAAGATAACTGCTGACTTCTTTGGCGCATGGGTTGACGAGCAGGAAACAACGGAAACTATCAGGCGCGTTTACAACGACAACACCTACCTGCTGGATACGCATACGGCGGTTGCCTGGAGGGCGTGCGAAAAATACCGCCTTGTAACCAGCGACGATAGATATGCAATAGTAGTTTCTACTGCCAGCCCGTATAAATTCAGCGATAGCGTTTATGAAGCCATTAAAACCGGCGGCGAAGAAGCACATTCGTTTGACGCGCTGCACAAGCTGCACGAACTCACAGAAGTGCCGGTGCCGGAAAGAATGCTGGCGCTGGAAACAATGCCTGTTTTGCATAAAGATGTTATTACGCCGGAAGAAATGGAAGACGCGGTTATAAAAAGCATTTAATTTTTAGTGGCATAGCCTGTACGGTTGTGCCATTTTATTTTTATGCAGGTTTTAAAAGCACCAGCGTGGCATTTACAGTGCAGGTATGTTATAATATAAAAGATAGTAAACTGTAAGCAAAGACTTTATGCTTTGCAGCATTGGAGGCTGAGGCATGGCTGACAAAGAAATTTTGCAGGCTAACGAAAAAGCAAATGAAGAAGCCGCCGCCGGCGCTGAGCCGGAAGAAATAGGCGACGTACAGATTGCCGACGAGGTGCTGAGCATTGTGGCAAGCCTTGCCGCGCAGGAAGTTGACGGCGTGGCAGGTATGTATGGTGGGTTCGCCGGTGATTTAAGCGAGTTTTTGGGCAATAGAAACGTATCCAAGGGCGTGCGCATTACGGTAGAAGGCCATGTGGTAAGCGTGGAAGTATATGTAAACATTGAATACAGTGGCTGCATACCGGAAATAGCGCTGGAAATACAGGAAAAAGTGCGTGAAGCCATTGAAAATATGACGGGCTACGAAGTAAAAATAGTCGATGTACATGTACAGGGCGTACAGCGGCGCCACAAAACGGAACTTGAGCAAAGTCTGGAAATACCGGATAATAATTAACTCATCGGGAGGAAACATCAATGGGAATTCCTGACAGAATTATTTTAACGTTATATACATTCTTAATGGCAGTTATCGCCGTGCTGGTAGTTTTGTGCAGCTTGGGCATTATTTCACAGGCGGCAATCAACCAGTTTTTGGCGGCAATACCTGGCAACTGGGAATACGCAGTGGGCGGCATTATTATACTTTTGGTAAGCCTGCGTCTTTTAATCGCCGGTATCGGTGCGACTGGCGTAAGCTCATTGATATTAAAAAGCAGCGATTCGGGCAAAATTTTTGTCGGAAAAAATGCCATTGAAGATTATATTTCTGAAATAGCGCAGGAAGTTTACGGCGTTTATAACGTAAAATGCGACACCAAGCTGGACGACGACAGCATTAGCGTGCGTATTAACGCTTCGATAGAACCGGGTATAAATATACCGGAAACTACGGATGAAATTAAATATAATGTGCGCGATACTATTAAAAAAGTATTGGGCATGGAAATTAAAGACATAGAATTGTTCTTTAAACAGATTAAAGCCAAGAATTAGAAAGGGGGCGCAGGCAATGTGGAATGAAATTCTCAATGATTTATGGAGAGTATACCGCGGCCGTCTTTTAGGCTCTGTGTTCGGTCTGTTTATTGGCGCCATGTTTTTAATTTTAGGCTTTTTGCAGACGATATTTTTATTAATTTGTATTTCGGCAGGCTTTTTTATCGGCAATAAAATTGATAAAAAAGAGGACCTGCTTGAATGGCTGGACAGGCTTTTGCCGCCCGGTTACCATAAATAACTAAAAGA
>DXVZ01000027.1:5406-16035 GCA_019417125.1 Phascolarctobacterium sp. | reverse complement strand
ATGATTCGCAGAACAGCAAGAGAATTAGTGGTACAAAGTTTATTCCAGATAGATTTTTCGGGATGCAGTGCTGAAGAAGCGCTGAACGCCTCCGTTGAGGAGCAGAACAGCAAAAACGCCGTTAAAGCGCAGCATTATGCGCTGATTTCCTTAAACGGCATTTTGAACTCACTCGCAGATATAGACACCAAAATCGCAGAATATTCCATTGATTGGGAGGTTGGCCGTATGCCTGCGGTTGACCGCAATATTTTGCGTTTGGCAGTATACGAAATTTACTTTGCCGAAGAAAAAATTCCGGCCGGTATTGCTATTAATGAAGCGGTAGAAATCGCTAAAGTTTACGGTTCAGAAGACAGCCCGCGCTTTATTAACGGGCTGCTCGGCAAAATGGTCCGCAGCGATGAGTGAACTTGAAGTTTACCTTGGCATTGATACCAGCTGCTATACGACATCGGTAGCTTTTATGGATAAGGAGGCGCGCCTTGTTGGCGAAAGCAGGCAGATTTTAAGGGTGCGTGAGGGCAAATGCGGTTTGCAGCAATCAGAAATGGTGTTTCAGCATACGCGCAACTTGCCTGAGATGCTAAAAAATGCCATGCCGGCTAATGCTAAAGTTATTGGCGTATGTGCTTCCGGCTGTCCGCGCCCACTGGCAGATTCATACATGCCGGCATTTTTGGTCGGTGCTGGTTTTGCCCGTTCACTTGCCGTGCTTAATAATATTCCGCTGTGGCTTATCAGCCATCAGGAAAACCATCTGCTTGCAGGCAAATGGTCGGCAGGCGGGCCTGATGATGAGCGGTTTTTACTTTTGCACGCTTCGGGCGGCACTACCGATTTACTGTTGGCAGAACGGCGCGGGGACGGCGGTTACAGCATAGCGGAAATCGGCGGCAGCATTGATTTGCACGCCGGTCAGTTTATCGACCGCATCGGCGTAAGCCTTGGCTTGCAGTTTCCTGCTGGGCAAGCGCTGGAAGAATTTGCCAGAACCGCAGCTGAAATTATTGTGTTGCCGGTATCCGTTAAAGGCTGTAAGGCAAGCCTTTCCGGGCCTGCGACAGCGGCAGTGCGCAAACTGGCTGCCGGTGCAGACCCTGCCGGTATTGCGGCGGGCGTGCAAAAGGTGCTGGCAGAAACTTTTTACCGGCTTATTTATAACGCTTCGGTGCAGTACAATACCAATAGCGTGTTAATTGTTGGCGGTGTTGCTTCCAATACTTACATCAGGGAGTATTTGCATGCGAAGCTCAGCAGCAAAAAAATATCGCTTTGGCACCCACAGGCGCAGTACAGCTGCGATAATGCCTGCGGCTGTGCCGCTTTTGCAGTTTTAAAGGGAGAATAAAGTGTATGATGATGTTTATTCCGTCAGCCTTATAAACAAACTGATTAAATCGCTTATTGACGAGGATAGGCGTTTTGCCAATGTCCAAGTACGCGGCGAGATTTCTAATTTTAAACGTTACAGCAGCGGCCACTGTTATTTTACTTTAAAGGATGCAGGCGGCGTTTTAAAAGCGGTAATGTTTAAAATGGCAGCGCGCAGTCTGCGTTTTGAGCCACAGAACGGCGATACGGTAATTGCCGTAGGGCGCATCAGCGTGTATGAACGCGACGGTGTTTACCAGCTTTATACGGATTTACTGATACCTGAAGGCACCGGCGATTTAATGCTGGCGTTTGAGCAGCTTAAACAAAAACTTTTAAACGAAGGATTGTTTGATGAAAGCCGTAAAAAGCCGCTGCCGGTCAATCCCAAAACGGTGGGTATTATTACTTCACCATCGGGCGCGGCGGTGCGCGATTTAATTACTGTATCACGCAGACGCAACAGCGGCATTAAACTTTTGCTGTACCCCGTGCGCGTGCAGGGTAAGGAAGCGCCGGAAGAAATTGCCCATGCCATTAAGTTTATGAACGAACACAAGCTGGCAGAAGTTTTAATTGTTGGGCGCGGCGGCGGTTCTATAGAAGAACTGTGGGCGTTTAACGAAGAAGTAACGGTACGTGCCGTTGCAGCTTCGCAAATACCTATTGTATCTGCAGTGGGGCACGAAACGGATTTTACATTGACTGATTTTGCTGCCGATAGACGTGCGGCTACGCCATCGCAGGCGGCAGAAATTGTTGTTGCTGACGCTAACGCTTATTTAAACTATGTTCTGGAACTGGAAAAACGCTGCCAAAATACGCTTTTAAAACAGCTTGCCGGTGCCGAAAGTACGTTGAATAGATTGCAAAATTCTTGGGCTTTGACCAGCCCGCAGCGTTTACTGGAAAGCCGAATGCAGCGCTATGATTTTGCAGCGTCGCGGCTGGAACAGGTTTTTACGGCAGAGTTAACGCAAAAACGGCACCAATGCGGTATGCTGGCAGCAAAACTGGACGCGCTTAGCCCGCTGACGGTACTGGCGCGTGGTTACAGCGTTACCAAAAGCAGCGATGGTAAAATTATTAAGGGCATTGACGATGTACGCTGGGGCGACGAAATAGTAACGCAGGTCGGCGACGGCAATATTATTTCGGTGGTTCAGCATACGGAAGGGCGGTAAAAATGGCAGTAAAAAAATCGCTTAAAAATTTAAAATTTGACGAAGCCCTGGCGATGCTGGAGGAAAAAGTAAAACTTCTGGAAGAAGGCAGCCTGCCTTTAGAAGAATCGCTGGAGGTTTTTAAAGATGGCATAGAGCTCAGCAAAATCTGCGCAGGCAAGCTTGATACTGCAAGGCAGATGGTTGAGCAGATTATAGAAACCAATAACGGCTATATAACAAAACCTTTTGAGGAGATTGATGAATAGATGGACTTTGCAAAATACTATACGGACAGGCAAAAGCTGATTAACAATTTCTTGGAAAAACGAATGCAGAAAAAAGGCATTTCCCGCGTGGATGAGGCTATGGCATACAGCCTTTTTGCCGGCGGTAAACGCATACGCCCTATTTTGCTTATGGCGACTGCCGATGCTGTTGGCGTTAACGGCTACAACTTTTTGCCGGTAGCCGCCGGGCTGGAAATGATTCATACATATTCTTTGATACATGACGATTTGCCGTGCATGGACGATGACGATTACCGCCGCGGCAAATACACCAACCACAAGGTTTTTGGCGAGGCAATGGCGCTTTTGGCAGGCGATGGGCTTTTAACCCTGGCATTTGAAGTTATGCTGGAGCAGAAAAACGTACCGCCTGAAGTTTTAATTGAAGTTGTGCGCGAGGTAGCTATGTGTGCAGGCAACTTCGGCATGGTTGGCGGACAGGCACTGGACCTTGACGCCGAAGGCAAGCAAATCAGCGAAGCGGAACTGCGCAAGCTGCATTCCGGTAAAACCGGCGCTATGTTTATTGCCGCAGTACGCGGCGGCGCGCATCTTGCCGGGGCAACTGACGAACAGCTTTTGGCGCTGACGCATTTTGCCGACCTGTTGGGGTTAGCTTTCCAGATTACGGATGATATTCTTGACGTTGAGGGCGACCCTGCTGAGATGGGCAAGAGTACTGGCAGCGATGAGAAAAAACATAAATCTACTTATGTAAGTTTGTATACGCTGGCAGGCGCTAAAGCGCTGGCAGAAAAGACTGTAGCGGAAGCTTTGGAATGCCTGGACAGTTTTGGCGATAAAGCCGAACCGCTGCGCCAGATTACAAAAATGATGTGCGGACGCAAATCTTAATAAGCATTTACCGGTTAACAGCTTTTAGGAAGGATAGATGCCTTAATGACAGCCGGACTATTAAAAAAGATTGATTCACCTGAAGATATAAAAAAATTAAATTATGACGCTTTAAACGAGCTGGCAGCCGAGATACGACAGTATATGATTGAGGTCATCTCTAAAAACGGCGGGCATTTGGCGCCCAACCTTGGCGTTGTGGAGCTGACGCTTGCACTGCATAAAGTTTTTAACTGCCCCAAAGATAAAATCATCTGGGACGTCGGACATCAATCCTATATTCATAAAATTATTACAGGGCGGCGCGAGGCTTTTAAAACTCTGCGCCAATATAACGGCATTTCCGGTTTTCCAAAAATTCAGGAAAGTGAGTATGATGCTTTTGGCACAGGCCATTCCAGCACATCGATATCGGCGGCGCTGGGCATGGCTATTGCGCGTGATTTAAGGAGCGGGGACAACGAAGTTATCGCTGTTATCGGCGATGGCTCGATGACCGGCGGCATGGCGTATGAAGCTTTGAATAACGCCGGTGATTTACAGAAAAAGCTGATAGTTATTTTAAACGATAATGAGATGTCTATTGCCAAAAACGTCGGCGCTATGAGTGATTACCTCTATCAGCTGCGTACGGCAAAAACCTATACGCGCATAAAAAAAGACCTTGAAGGCTGGCTGAAACGTAAAAATTACGGCGAGAATATTATTAACATTGTGCGCCGCGTAAAAGGCAGTGTTAAGTATCTGCTCGTGCCTGGCTCCGTATTTGAACATTTAGGTTTTAAATATTTCGGACCGGTAGACGGGCATAATCTGGAACATCTTGTTGAGGTGCTGGAAACCGCTAAGCAGACTCCGGGGCCGGTTATCATTCACGTTATTACAAAAAAAGGCAAAGGCTATGAGCCTGCCGAAAAAAGCCCGAATAAATTTCACGGTACAGGCCCGTTTGAAATTGAAACCGGCAAAAAAATTACTAACCCTAATGCGCCGGTTACATATACAGAAGTTTTTGGCAAAACGCTGGTGCAGCTTGCTAAGGATGATAAAAAAATTGTTGCTATTACGGCGGCTATGCCGGATGGCACAGGCTTAAACTATTTTGCCGATGCGTACCCGGACAGATTTTTTGATGTCGGTATTGCTGAACAGCACGCCGTAACATCGGCGGCAGGTATGGCAGCAGCTGGGCTGCGTCCGGTAGTTGCTGTGTATTCTACCTTTTTGCAGAGGGCGTATGATTCCGTTCTGCACGATATTGCCATGCAGAACCTGCCAGTAGTGCTGGGGCTGGACCGCGCCGGATTAGTTGGCGACGACGGTTACACGCACCACGGCGTTTATGATTTTTCGTACCTGCGTTTAATACCGCAGATGACAATTATGGCTCCAAAAGATGAAAACGAACTGCGCCACATGCTGGCAACCGCCGTGCAGTTTAACGGCCCTGTTTCTTTGCGTTATCCGCGCGGCAGCGGCATAGGCGTTGATATTACGGAACCGCTTCATACTTTGCCTATCGGCAAGGCGGAAGTTTTGACAGAAGGCAAAGACGTGTGCATCTGGGCTGTTGGCAGTATGGTCAGCGAAGCGCTGAAAGCCGCAGCAACGCTTGCAGAAAACGGCATCAGCGCTGGCGTAATAAATATGCGTTTTGTAAAGCCGCTGGACAGCGAGCTTTTGGTAAATACTGCCCGGCAGTATAAATACATAGTAACGATGGAAGAAGGCTCTGTAAAAGGCGGCGCGGGCAGCGCCGTACTGGAAGTGCTTAATGAAAACGGCATGCTGGAAAGCGTTAAAGTGCTTAACCTTGGCATACCAGATAAATATATACCCCATGGCGCCAAACCGCTTTTAATGCATGATATTGGGCTTGACCAGGAGGGTATTGTTAAACGTATTACGGAATTTTTAAACAGCGGAGATTAATGTGAAAAAAGAACGGTTAGACACACTGCTTGTTGAGCGCGGCTTTTTTGAATCGCGCTCACGCGCCCAGGCAGCTATTATGGCAGGTCAGGTGCTTGTAAACGAACAGAAAATTGATAAAACCGGCACGCAGGTTGCGCCTGACGCGGTAATCCGCCTCTTGGGCGGCGGCCTTAAATATGTTAGCCGCGGCGGTTTGAAACTTGAAAAAGCCGTTGCCTGTTTTAACCTTGATTTAACAGGTAAGGTGGCGGCAGATATTGGCGCTTCTACCGGCGGGTTTACGGACTGCGCTTTACAGAACGGCGCTGCGCGCGTGTACGCTATCGACGTCGGCTACGGACAGCTGGCGTGGAAACTGCGCAGTGACGAGCGCGTAATTAATATGGAACGAACCAATGTGCGTTATTTAGAAGCAGACAGCTTGCCAGAAAAGGTTGATGCGGCAACTATTGATGTTGCTTTTATTTCGCTTGATAAGGTGCTGCCTGCGGTAAAGAAGATTCTTGCTGGCGACGGTATTGTTATTGCGCTTATTAAGCCGCAGTTTGAAGCCGGTAAGGAAAATGTTGGCAAAAAGGGAGTTGTGCGCGACCCGGCAGTGCATTTAACGGTTATTAATAATGTTATTTCCATTGCCAAAGAATTGAATTTTAAAATTGCCGGTCTTGATTATTCACCAGTTAAAGGGCCGGAAGGCAATATAGAATACCTGCTGTATTTAAAAAATGCGGCTGACGCGGAAGATGTTGATGTAAACCCGGAAGAAATTGTAAAAAGCTCACATTTAACGCTTGATACCAACGGAAAATAAGAAGGTGTAAAAATGTCCGTATCAACAATAGGGCTGTTCCCCAATATGCAAAAGGACAAAGTGCGCGGCTGCCTGCCGGATATTTTGGCATTGCTGCAAAAATATGGCATAAAAACCCTGCTGCCGCAGGAAATGGCTGCCGCAAACAGCGAGAGCTACGATTTAAACCGCACTGATTCGCTGCTTAAAATGGATGCAGGCATCTCGCTGGGCGGCGACGGAACTTTTTTGCAGATGGCGCGCCATCTTTCACCTTTAAAAATTCCGGTGTTCGGTGTAAATTTTGGCAAGCTTGGTTTTTTAGCCGAAACCGAAATGAGCGATTTGGAAAAGGCGCTGCAAAAACTGGCGCGTGACGAATTTGAACTGGAAGAACGCAGCCAGCTGCATGCAAGTGTTGTTAAAAATGGCGAAATTACGGTGCAGGCGCATGCGCTTAACGATATGGTTGTTGCAAAAGGGCACATCTCTAAACTGGCGCATCTGGAACTTAAAATTAACGGCAAACATTCCGGTATTTATGCAGCGGACGGCTTAATTGTAGCGACGGCAACAGGCTCAACTGCGTATTCTTTGTCGGCAGGCGGCCCTTTGGTGCACCCAAGCCTTGATGTGTCGATTATAACGCCTATCTGCGCCCACGCTTTATATACACGCCCGCTTATCATACCGGGCAACAATCTTATAGAAATAACGGCAGTGCCGCCTTATGAGGAACTGCTGCTGTCGGCAGACGGCGAAATTGCTGCTTCTGTTGGCGAGCATGATATTATACGGATTGAAAAGAACCCCGAACCTGTCAGGTTAATCCGCCTAAATGGCAGAAGCTATTATGAGACCTGGCAGCAAAAACTGATGCGTACCTGCGGAAATGAGGAAACAAAATGACCGAAGAAGTATCTGTAAAACAATTAAAAACAAACCGCCATGCTAAAATTAAAAGTATTATTGAATCGCAGAAAATCGAAACCCAGGACGAACTGGCAGCGGCTTTGCGCGCCGGCGGCATAGAAGTTACGCAGGCAACGGTTTCCCGCGATATTAAAGAGCTGATGCTGATTAAAGTGCCCGACGCGGCAGGGCGTTATTATTACGCTTTTCCTAAAGACCAGAACGCACTGCTAAATTCCGGCAGAATGGAGCGTGTCTTGCGCGATTCCGTTTTAAACATCAGGGCAGGCGGTAACCTGGTGGTAATTCACAGCCTGCCAGGTGCTGCGTCTTCTGTGGCGCTGGCGCTTGATTATATGAAATGGCCCGAGGTTTTGGGCACCGTTGCCGGTGACGATACGATTTTTGTCGCAATCGACAAACCGGAAAATGCAGAAATATTTATGGCAAGATTTGCTAAAAAATAAGAGGTTGGCAAGATGCTTCAGGCTTTACATGTACATAATTTTGCTTTAATTGAAGATGCCAAAGTAGAATTTACCAGCGGCTTTAATGTTTTTACGGGTGAAACCGGCGCCGGTAAATCAATTTTGATTGACGCTTTCAGCATTGCGCTGGGCGCGAGGGCTTCTGCCGATTATGTACGCAGTGGTACTGACGCTTTGACGGTGCAGGCGGTTTTTGATATTGATGACTGCCCGGCTGCCCAAAAACTGCTGGAGGAACAGGGCATTGATTACGAGGACGGGCTTTTTTTACGCCGCCGCATAACTGCTGCCGGTAAAAGCCAGGCAAGCATTAACGGCGTGCAGGTGCCTGTTGCCGTAGTGCGCGCTTTCGCGGCAGTGCTGGTAGACGTACACGGGCAGCACGAAAACCAGGCTTTATTAAAAGCTGCCTTTCCGCAGCAGCTGACTGATTTATTCGGCAGAGAAGAAATTGCGCCGGTACTTGAGGAGTACCGCAAAATATTTGACGAATATAATAGCGTTAAGGAAGAATTGGAACGTCTGCAAAACATGGGGCAGGACCGTGAGCGTATTTTAGACCGCTTGGAATGGGAAATTGACGAAATTACAAACGCCGGTTTGCAGCCCGGCGAATTGGAAGGTTTGCAGGAAGAGTGGAAACGCTTGCAGAACAGCGGCAAAATTATGCAGGCGGTAAGCGATACAAACGAGATTTTGGACGGCAAATACAGCGCCCTTGACGCTGTGGCGGAGGCAAAAAGCAAAATTGAAAACGCTGCACGTTATGACGCAGCACTTGCCGAGAACGCCGAACTTTTGGAAAGCTGCTGGCTGACATTAGAAGAATGCCACAAAAACCTGATTGATTACATAGAAAATAACGAATTTGATACAGAGCGTTCTGCCTTTGTTGAACAGCGCCTGGATTTATGGTATAAACTGCAAAAAAAATACGGTGCCGATTATGACGCCATTAATGATTATTTAGCTAAAATACAGCATGAGGCTGAAGATTTGCAGGAAATTGACCGCAGTATTGATTTAAAAACAAAGGAGTTAGCAAAAGCGGCAGCCGCTTTGGAAAAGCTGGCAGATAATTTAACGGCTCTGCGTCAAAAGTATGCCACTTTGCTAACTAAAGAAATTACCAGACATATTGCCGATTTGGCGATGCCGCAGGGTAAAATTGAAATCAAATTTACGCCAAAAGATGATTTTACCGTCAGCGGGCGTGATGATATGGCGTTTTTATTTTCGGCAAACGCCGGTGAACCTCTAATGGAGTTATCTAAAGTTGCCTCCGGCGGTGAGTTGTCGCGTATTGCGTTAGCAGTAAAAACCGTTTTGTTTAATGAACTTGGTGTACCAACGATGATTTTTGATGAAATTGACACCGGCATTGGCGGCGTAACAGCGCAGAAAATGGCGGAAAAAATCGCCGTTATTGCGCGCCACGGGCAGGTTATCTGCATTACGCATCTGCCGCAGATTGCCAGCTTTGCCGACCGCCATATTAAAATCAGCAAGGTCAGCGCTCAGGGGCGTACCCAAACGCTGCTGAACGTGCTGGACGAAGAAGGGCGCATTGACGAACTGATGCGTATGACAGCAGGTGGTAATACCAGCGCAGCGGCACGCAAAAATGCCGAAGAATTACTGGCAAACGCCGCTAATTTTAAACATGCAGGGTGATATTATGAAAAAAATACATCAGGATAACCTTGACGAAAAATTTGTCAGCCGCAAGCATGGCTTTGACGGCAGGCTTTTAAAAGTAATGGTGGATACTGTTACGCTGCCCAACGGCAGGCAGACTACGCGCGAGCTGATTGCCCATCCGGGCGCAGTGTGCGTTGTACCGGTGTTGGATAACGGCAGCATTATTTTTGTTAAACAGTACCGTTATGCGGTCGGCAGCGTTTTGTACGAACTGCCTGCCGGTAAGCTGGACCACGGAGACGAAGACCCGCTGGAGTGCGCCAAACGCGAACTTTCAGAAGAAACGGGCTACATCGCTGAAGAATGGCAGAAACTGACCAGCATTGTTACCACGCCGGGCTTTACTGATGAAGTAATCCATTTATATGCCGCAAAAGGGCTGAAAAAATTTGAACAGCATACCGATGAGGACGAATTTATTGACATTGCGGTATTAAAGCCAGAAGAAGTGCGCCGTATGCTGCTGGAAGAAGAAATTTTTGACGCTAAAACTTTAAGCGCCTTGTGCATGATGCTGTTATTTAACAAAAACTTCATTTGACGGGCACATAAGTTTGTGTTATATTATTTTCGTAATTTAATAAAGGCCTTTGGGGTAGGGTGAAATTCCCAGCCGGCGGTAAAGTCCGCGAGCGTGAGCATGAACCGGTGTAATTCCGGTACCGACAGTAGAGTCTGGATGAGAAAAGGCAGAACTGATTTTTACAGCTGAAACCCCGTAGGTTTTGGCTGTTTTTATTTTAAAGAAGGTGTGTAAATGGATGATGTAAAATATATGCGGCATGCGCTTGAGCTTGCCCGTTTAGCGGAGGGCGAAACCAGCCCGAACCCGATGGTTGGCGCCGTAATTGTTGATGGTAACGGCGTAATCGTTGGAGAAGGTTACCACCACAAAGCAGGGCAGCCGCATGCGGAAATCAATGCCTTAGCGGCGGCAGGTGCAAAGGCAAAAGGCGCAACAATTTATGTTACGCTGGAGCCGTGCAGCCATTACGGCAGAACCGGCCCTTGCTGCGAAGCGCTGATTAAGGCAGGCGTTAAGCGCGTGGTCAGCGCCGTTACCGATCCTAATCCGCTGGTAGCAGGGCGCGGCTTAAACCGCTTGCGTGAAGCCGGAATAG
>DXVZ01000027.1:0-5396 GCA_019417125.1 Phascolarctobacterium sp. | reverse complement strand
AACCAACGGTGTGTGCGAGGATGAAGCAAAAAAATTAAATGAAAAATTTTTCTTTTGGATTACGCATAAACGACCGTTTGTATCGCTAAAATACGCCATAACGCTGGACGGCAAGCTTGCTGCCGACGGCGGCGATTCCAAATGGATTACGGGTATTGAAGCGCGCACTTATGCGCATTGGCTGCGCAAAACGCACGACGCTGTTATTGTTGGGAAAAACACAGTGCTGCAAGACGACTGCGAATTGACGACGCGCATGGTTAAAGGCAAAAATCCGCTGCGTATTGTACTGGACAGCAAATGCAGCATTCCACTGAATGCCAAAATTTTAAACGGTGAGGCGAAAACTCTTGTCGCTGTCAGCGAAGAAGTGCCGCTTGAAAAAATTAATGAATTGCAAGCATTAAAAAATGTTGAAGTAATAAAACTGCCAGAATGCGGCGGTAAGCTGGATATTAAGGCTTTACTGGATTATCTTGCCGCGCAGGAAATTACCAGCCTTTTGGCTGAAGGCGGCAGCGAAGTACACGGCGCTTTTTTTGATGCAGGCTTTGTTGAAAGGGTATACGCTTTTATCGCGCCGAAAATTATCGGCGGCAAAAATGCGCTGTCACCTGTTGGCGGCAACGGCTGCAAAGACATGGGCAAAGCGCTGCGCCTGCAAGATGTGGAATACAAACAGCTTGGCAGCGACTTTTTAATTACCGGCAGAACGGAGCGTGATTAAATGTTTACCGGGCTTGTAGCGGAACTTGGCACCGTAACGGCGCTGAAACCGCTTAAACAAAGTTATCATATATCAGTTAAGGCAAACAAAGTGCTGCAAAACCTTAAAATCGGCGACAGCGTTGCCGTTAACGGCGCGTGTCTGACAGTTGTAAAAATCAGCGGCAGCGAATTTACCGCTGATGTAATGCCTGAAACCGTAAGACTGACCAACTTGCGCCATTTAAAAAACGGCGATAAGGTGAACCTTGAACGCACGTTAAGGTTGTGCGATGGGCTGGATGGGCATATCGTCAGTGGTCATGTTGAGGGCGTGGGCGTTATAACTTCTAAAAAGCAGGAGGGCATTGCGGAACTTGTCACTATAAAAACGCCGCCTGAATTGTTAAAGTACATTATCAAAAAAGGCAGCATTGCCATTGACGGCACAAGCCTGACGGTAACGGAGGTTACAGACAGCTGTTTCAGCGTATCACTTATTCCGCATACGGCGAAAGAAACTACGCTGGGCTTTAAAAAGCCGGGAGACGAGGTAAACCTTGAAACCGACATTATTGGAAAATATGTTGAGCATCTGCTCAATTTTAAAACATCCGCAAAAGCGGAAAATACAGGAAATTTAACAAAATCACTTTTGTTTGAAAACGGTTTTATATAAAGGAGGCACTTATGGAAGATTTTAAGTTTAATACCGTGGAAGAAGCCATTGAGGCGATTAAAAACGGCAAAATGGTTTTGGTAACGGACGATGAGGACCGCGAAAATGAGGGCGACCTGATTATGGCGGCGCAGTTTTGTACCGGCGACGATGTAAACTTTATGGCAAAATACGCGCGCGGCCTTATTTGTATGCCTGCCGACCCGCAGATTATGGACAAGCTGCAATTCGGTGCAATGGTTGCCAACAATACTGATAACCACGAAACGGCGTTTTCCGTTTCTATCGACCATGTTGACACCACTACCGGTATTTCGGCTTACGAGCGCGCTTATACTATGCGCAAATGCGCCGAAGCAGGCGCACAGCCGCAGGATTTCCGACGCCCTGGGCATGTGTTCCCGCTGCGCAGCAGGGTAGGCGGCGTTTTAAGGCGTACCGGCCACACCGAGGCTACTACCGATTTATGCCGCCTGGCAGGTTTAACGCCGGTTGGCATTTGCTGCGAAATTATGAGCGACGACGGTAATATGGCACGCACGCCTGAACTTATTGAGTTTGCCAAAAAGCATAACCTGGTATTTATTACTGTTGCGGCATTGGTTGCCTACCGCAAAAAACACGAAAAAATGGTGCACCGCGTTGCCGAAGCAGCGCTGCCCAGTAAGTACGGCAAATTCCGCATTATTGCTTACGAAAACGACATTGACAGCCAGTGCCATGTGGCGATTGTTAAAGGTGATATTGCTGGGAAAAAAGACGTTTTGGTACGCGTACATTCGGAATGCCTTACAGGCGACGCGCTTGGCTCGCTGCGCTGCGATTGCGGCGACCAGCTTGGCACCGCGCTGCGCATGATTGAAAAAGAAGGCTGCGGCGTTGTAGTTTATATGCGCCAGGAAGGACGCGGTATCGGGCTTGCCAATAAAATCCGCGCTTATGCTTTGCAGGACCAGGGGCTTGATACTGTCGAAGCCAATATCAAACTCGGTTTCGCGCCGGATTTGCGCGATTACGGCATCGGTGCGCAGATTCTTGCCGATTTGGGGCTTACTACCATCCGCCTTATTACTAATAACCCTGCCAAACGCGCAGGGCTGACGGGCTATGGAATTACTGTTACCGGCAGGGTGCCCATCATCATGGAAGCAAACTGCTATAACGAACATTACCTTGATGTAAAAGAAGAAAAAATGGGACATAAATTACACGAAAAATAATTGGAGGAATGAACATGAAAGTATTAGAAGGCAAATTAACAGCAAAAGGTATGAAAGTAGCTATTGTAGCATCACGTTTTAACGAATTTATTACCAGCAAGCTTATCAGCGGTGCGCAAGACTGCCTGCTGCGCCACGGAGCTGACAGTGATGATTTAACGCTTGCCTGGGTTCCTGGCGCATTTGAAATTCCGCTGGCTGCGCAGAAACTTGCCCAAAGCGGTAAATATGACGCCGTTGTCTGCGTCGGTGCGGTAATCCGCGGTGCGACCCCGCATTTTGATTATGTGTGCGCAGAAGCTTCTAAAGGCATTGCCCACGTAAGCCTTGAAACCGGCGTGCCCGTTGCATTTGGCGTTTTAACCACCGATAATATTGAACAGGCAGTTGAACGCGCCGGCACGAAAGCAGGCAACAAAGGCACGGACGCCGCTATGTGTGCTATCGAAATGGTTAATCTGATGCGTGAAATGTAAGAGGCAGCTATGGAAGATATTTTAACAATTGCAACTGCCGAAGGCGTACGCATTTATGCCATTACGAGCAAAAAATTGGTGCAGGAAGCCGCTGACCGCCATCATACCAGCCATCTTGCTACGGCGGCGCTGGGCAGGGCTATGAGCGGCGCTCTGATGCTTGCAGCGACGATGAAGGACGGCGAGCGCATCCTGCTGAAATTAAAAGGCGATGGGCCAATGGGCGAGGTTGTAGCAGAAGCGCAGGGTACTTCCGTGCGCGGTTATGTTGGCAACCCGGACGTATTTATGCCGCTGAAAAACGGCAAGCTGGATATCGGCGGCGCGCTGGGGCAAGGAACAATTACGCTGACGCGCTATCTGCAAAACGGCGAATCATTTACAGGCCACGCTGAACTTGCCGATGGCGAAATTGCTACCGATGTTACTAATTATTTGTATATGTCGGAGCAGACTCCGTCTTCCGTAGCGCTGGGCGTTTTGGTCGATAAGGACGGCAAGGTGCTGGCTGCGGGCGGTTATTTTATCCAGGCAATGCCTGGCTGCGATGAAGAAGTGTTGGAAAAACTTGGCAATAACGTTGCCGTTACGCCGTATGTAACACAGCTTTTAGAACTTGGCTATACGCCGGAAAAAATTATCGCTACCCTGGCGCGCGGGCTGGATTTTGATATTAAAGAAAGCCTGCCGGTGAAGTTTGAATGCAGCTGCTCGCGCGATAAAATACTGAACATGCTGGCTACTTTGCGGCAAAGCGATATAGATTACCTTGCCGAGCAGGAAGATACCGAAGTGCACTGCCAGTACTGCAACAAGGTTTATCATTTTAACAGCAGTGAGCTGTACAGCCTGCAAACAAAATAAAACTGCTTGACAAAGCAAACAACTGTTTGTATAATGTTTTTAGAAAGAGCAGATACAACGGTGGAGGTAAAATTTATGGCATCTGAAAACATAGATAAGATGAAAGCGCTTGACCTTGCTATGCGCCAGATTGAAAAAGATTTTGGCAAAGGCTCGATTATGAAGCTTGGCGAAGCAAGCAGCAAAATGAATATTGAAGTTATTCCGACTGGCGCATTATCACTGGATATTGCCCTTGGCGTAGGCGGCATACCCAGAGGCAGGGTTATTGAAATTTACGGACCGGAATCTTCTGGTAAAACGACTGTTGCCCTGCATATGATTGCCGAAGCGCAAAAGCTGGGCGGCTACGCGGCTTTTATCGACGCAGAACATGCGCTGGACCCGGAATATGCACGCCGCCTTGGCGTTGACGTTGACAACCTTTTAATTTCCCAGCCGGACAACGGAGAGCAGGCACTGGAAATTGCCGACGCACTGGTACGCAGCGGCGCGATTGACATTATCGTTATCGATTCCGTTGCCGCATTGGTTCCGCGTGCGGAAATTGAAGGTGAAATGGGTGATTCCCACGTTGGTTTGCAGGCACGTTTAATGAGCCAGGCACTGCGTAAATTGACTGGGTTAATTGCCAAATCCAAATGCGCGACGGTATTTATTAACCAAATACGCGAAAAAGTCGGCGTAATGTTTGGCAACCCGGAAACCACTACCGGCGGCCGCGCACTGAAGTTTTACGCAACCGTGCGCATGGACGTACGCCGCGTGGAAACGCTGAAAAACGGCAACGATATGATTGGCAGCCGTACCCGCGTTAAAATTGTTAAAAACAAGGTTGCGCCGCCGTTTAAGCAGGCTGAATTTGACATTATGTACGGCGAAGGCATCTCGCACGAAGGCTGCATTGTAGACCTCGGCACTGAACTGGAACTGATTAGCAAGAGCGGCGCTTGGTATTCTTACGGTGATGTACGTTTGGGGCAGGGTAAAGAAAAAGCCAAGGAATATTTGCGCGATAACCCCGAACTGCTGAAAGAAATTGAAGGAAGAATCCGCGCTATGACTATTAAACAAGCTGCTCCGGAAGGTGAAACCGAAAGTGCTGCGCCAGAAGAACAGTAAAACCTTTGACAACGAAAATGACGCTTACAATTATGCGCTGACGCTTTTAAACTACCGTGATTACAGCGTTGCCGAAATGCAGGAAAAACTGAAAAAATGTTCGGTTGCGCCTGCGGATATTAAAGCTGTTACGGATAAGCTGTGCGGCTACGGTTTTTTGGACGAAAAGCGTTATGCAATGCGTGTTTACGACAGCTGGCTGACAAAAAAATATTACGGTAAAGGCTATTTAAAAGCAGCTTTGCAAAAACGCAAAGTTGATGACAGTATAATTGCGGAAGTAACGGAACTGCCATCGGAGAATGAAGAACTGCTGCGCTGCATGGACGC
>DXVZ01000026.1 GCA_019417125.1 Phascolarctobacterium sp. | reverse complement strand
GTATATCATACATCATAGGTTTCGGCTCACCAACGCTTAACCCGCCGATGCCGTAACCAGCAAAGTCCATATCCGTTAAACTTTCAGCGCTCATTTTGCGCAAATCTTTATACATGCCGCCCTGCACAATGCCGAACAGCGATTGGTCCTCGCGCATATGCGCGTCAAGGCAGCGTTTTGCCCAGCGCGTTGTGCGTTCGGTAGAGTTTTTGGCGTACTCGTAATCGGCAGGGTACGGAATGCACTCGTCAAACGCCATGGCAATATCTGCGCCCAGCGCTTCCTGCACCTGCGTGGCAATCTCCGGTGAAAGAAACTGTTTGCTGCCGTCAATGTGCGAGCGGAAAGTTACGCCTTCTTCTTTGATTTTGCGCATTGCCCCCAGGCTGAACACCTGAAAGCCGCCGCTGTCCGTCAGCATGCCGCGCTTATAATTCATAAATTTGTGCAGGCCGCCCGCTTTTTTTACAAGTTCGTGCCCCGGGCGCAAAAACAAATGGTAAGTATTAGAAAGTATTACCTGGCTGCCCATGTCGTATAATTCTTCGGGCGACAGGGTTTTTACTGTTGCCTGCGTGCCGACCGGCATAAACATCGGTGTTTCAAACGTGCCGTGCGGAGTGTGCAGACGTCCCAGGCGCGCGCCGCTGCGGCTGCACTCTTTAATCAGTTCGTAAGTAACAGCGTGCATTATTTACCTCCGTTTTATAAATTATCGGTAATGAACATAGCATCGCCAAACGAGAAAAAGCGGTACTTTTCGCGCACGGCCTCTTCATAGGTTTTAAGCATAATTTCGCGCGAGGAAAGCGTAGAAACCAGCATTAAAAGCGTGCTCTGCGGCAAGTGGAAATTAGTTACCAGTGCGTCAATCATTTTAAACTTATAACCCGGGTAGATGAAAATATCAGTCCATGCCGCGCCAGGTTTTACTAAACCGCCGTTGGCGGTTGCCGATGCTTCCAGTGTGCGCACCGCCGTTGTACCAACCGACACAATACGCCTGCCCGCTTTTTTGGCGTTGTTAATAGCGTCTGCCGCTTCCGGCGTTATGGTGTAAAATTCCTTGTGCATGATGTGGTCCTCAATGTTTTCCACGCTTACCGGGCGGAAAGTGCCAAGGCCAATATTTAAGGTTACAAAAACTTCTTCGCAGCCCATATCCTTAACTTTCTGCAAAAGTTCTTTGGTAAAATGCAGCCCGGCAGTCGGAGCGGCGGCGCTGCCTTTATCGCGGCTGTACACGGTCTGGTAACGCTCTTTATCTTCCAGCTGCTCGGTAATGTAAGGCGGCAGCGGGGTTTCGCCCAAACGGTCGAGTATTTCTTCAAACACGCCGTCAAATTTAAAGCGTGCGATGCGTCCGCCAAATTCGGTGTTGTCCAATATTTCGCAGCTTAAATCATCGCTGAAATTTATCACCGCGCCGGTGCGCAGGCGTTTACCCGGGCGCACTAAAACTTCCCAGTCCGTCGCGTTAAGGCGCGTCAGCAAAAACACCTCTGCTTTAGCGCCGGTGTCCTTTACGCCGTGCAGGCGCGCCGGTATAACCCTTGTATCGTTAAACACCAGCAAATCGTCCGGGCGCAAATATTCCAACAAATCGTAAAAATGGCGGTGTTCAATTTTGCCGGTGTCCTTATCCACAACCAACAGGCGCGAATGGTCGCGCGGCTCCATCGGGGTCTGCGCAATCAGTTCTTTCGGCAGATAATAATCAAAATCGCTTACTTGCATTTTTTCTCCACACTTTTCAATAAATTTTTGTTACTCTGGTAGTTCTGTAATAGTAATTTAAAATGGTTTTATAATAACCGGCAGCGCCCGTACCGGCGTCGTTAGCCATTTGGCGCGCGCCCCACAGGCTAAGCCCCAGCCCGGAGCCGCTGCCGCGGCCTTTAAAAATGATTTTTTCACCATCTTCGCCGCTGACGAGCTTAATGGATTTTGCAATACCGGCTTCATTCTTTTCTTTGTCTTTTACGTCAATCTCTATTTCTTTGTGCCCCACTTGCATACCGTAGTAATTTTCTATCGGTACATCCAGTTTATCCGGCAGAGGGCGCGTTACTTCTATTTCAAACAGGGTGCTTGGCAGCGAAAACAGTTCGCGCAGGGCAGCGGCAGGCACAACAATATTGCCATTGCTGCCTGCAAAGCCAACGCTTATGGCGCGCCCGGTTTCCGTTCGGTCTGGTTCACCGGCGCTTTCCGGCGACAGGCGTATGCTTTCCAGTTTGCCGATATCATAGCCGCCGCGCAAAAGGCCAGCCGCTATGTCCTTGGCTTCAAAGCTGCGCTCCCATTTATAGTCCGGCGCGTCATAGTCAAAATCCTTAACGCTTTTTAAATACGGCTGGGGAAATACATCACCGTAAACCTCGGCGCTGTCTTCCGTACAGCCGCCGCTCGACACTGTATAAAGCGCCATTGCGGGCCTGCCGTAGTAAGTTACCACTTCGCCGCTTGTGGCGTTTATCAGTTTGTTGATTTCGCGTTTTTCCATATCGACGCCGCTGTAAACGTAATCTTTTTCACCGGCGCGCACATCGTAATAATAATTGTTGTTTTCCGTAAGCCACATAGCATAACTGCGCATGGCAACCGCCAGCGCTTTTATCGCTTCATCCGGAAAGTACACCGGCACCGTGCGCCCGACAACGCTGCACAGGTATTCATCCACCGGCAGCACGTTGCGCACAATTAAATTTTTGCGGTCCGGCGCCAGCAAAACTTCAATATTGCCGCGGTAAGCCTTTTTATTTACTTTTACGGGGTTTACACCATCCGCCGTTATGCGCAGCACCACGTTGCCGAATGACTGCCCATCGGCATTAATAGTGCCGTCCGCCGCGTTAAAATAATAGCTTCCGGCTTTAAATAAAAATTCTTTCTGCACGCGCCCGTTCACTACCGTTTGGGCAGTAAAATCTGTTTCGCTCGCCAGCTCGGCAGTAAACTGCCCCGTAACAAGCCCGACGGAAATTTCAGCGGCAGCCTGCGCCGCAGGAGCGCCCACAAACATCATCACAAACAGCAAAGCGGCATATAAAAGTTTCATCGGCTGCCTCCCTTCCGTCAGTCTTTCTTTTTCGGTTTTTTCTCGTACCGGTCGCGTTCGCTGAACACGCAGCCGCAATAGGGCTGGCGGTAAAGTTCCAGTTCCAGGCTGATATCTACGCCGCGCTGATAGCCAACGCGGAAATCTTCGTAATAAAACGGAATATCAAACTCTGCCGATGCTTCCTCAGCCAGCTTTTTAATCAGTTCATGCTTTTGGTAAGGGCTGACAAGCAGCGTCGTTGTAAAAGCATCGTAGCCGTTTTCTTTGGCGTACTGCGCCGCATAACGCATACGTGTGCGGTAGCAGTAAATGCAGCGGCAGCCCGGCTCATCCAGCATACCGCGCACACATTCTTCCAAGGGGTAGCTTTTATCCACCGCCAAACGGTATTTTTTCTTTTCACACAGCTCGCGCAAAGCGGCGATGCGGCGTTTAAACTCTTTGTACGGATGAATGTTAGGGTTAAAAAAGATAATGTCAAAATCAATGCCGTCAGCCGACAGTTTTTCCGTCGGGTAGCAGGCACATGGCCCGCAGCAGGCATGCAGTAAAAGTTTCATTTCAGCGTTTCTCCTCTTTATAAGGCACACCAAGGTATCTGTATGTTTCGCGCGTGGCGATGCGCCCGCGCGGCGTGCGCTGGATAAGTCCCAGCTGCATCAGGTACGGTTCGATAACGTCCTCGATAGTGTCACTTTCTTCGCTTACGGCAGCGGCAATGGTTTCAATGCCAACCGGGCCGCCGCCAAAAGTTTTAACAATTGTCTGCAAAATACGGCGGTCATTGCGGTCCAAACCGTATTTATCAACTTCAAGCCGTGCCAGCGCTTCATCAGCCACCTGCTCGGTAATCGTCTGCGCGCCGGCAACCTGCGCAAAATCGCGCACGCGCTTTAATAAACGGTTGGCAACTCGCGGCGTACCGCGGCTGCGGCGTGCAATAGCCTGCGCGCCTTCGCGTTCAATCGCCACGCCTAAAATCTCAGCCGCACGCTCAATAATAAAGCACAGTTCGTCCGGCTTGTAAAACTCCAACCGGCACTGCACGCCAAAACGGTCGCGCAGCGGCGCTGCAATCGCCCCCAGGCGCGTCGTCGCGCCAATCAGGGTAAACTTCGGCAAATCAAGCCTTACGCTGCGTGCGCTCGGCCCTTTGCCGATGATGATATCCAGCGCAAAATCCTCCATGGCGGAATACAAAATTTCTTCTACCGTTTTGGAAAGGCGGTGGATTTCATCAATAAACAGCACGTCGTTTTCGCCAAGGTTCGTCAGTATCGCCGCCAAATCGCCCTGGCGCTCAATCGCCGGGCCGCTGGTAATGCGGATGTTGACGTTAAGCTCGTTGGCAATAATGTTGGCAAGCGTGGTTTTGCCCAAGCCCGGAGGCCCGAACAAAAGCACGTGGTCCAGCGCTTCGCCGCGTTCTGCCGCCGCCCGGATAAACACTTCCATATTTTGCTTTACCTGGTTCTGCCCAATGTATTCGGCAAGGCGGCGCGGGCGCAGGCTGTACTGCCAGCCGTCGGTGTCCTGCTCCCTGCCGGTTATAATTCTGTCCTGCTCGTTCATTATTTC
>DXVZ01000025.1 GCA_019417125.1 Phascolarctobacterium sp. | reverse complement strand
TCGTCGATAAGTAGCGGCGGCGTGTAGCGCTGTAAAAACAGTGCCGGGTCGCTAAGCGCCAAACTACGCACGGCTAAATCATCCAGCGTAACGTAAGTACGGCTGCTGTTCTGCGCCAGGTGCTTAAGCAAAGTTGTTTTGCCAACCTGCCGTGCGCCGGTTAAAAGCAGCACCTTAAACTGGCTTGATATTCTGTTAATTGTTTCTTCAATGTTGCGTGTGATGTACATGAAAACCTCGGAAAGCTTAAATTTGACACCTTATATAACACCATTTATAATATAAGTGGAGGGATAAAATGTCGCAATGGGATAAACTTTTACAAAAAATTTTATCGTTGTCTAACGATGTACGTTTTAAAGAATTACAAAAAATTTTAGAATATTATGGCTATAAATTAACTGCTCCCAAAGGCGGCAGCAGCCACTATACATTCCGTAAAAAAGGGCACACCCCTATAACCATACCCAAACACGAACCAATCAAAAAAGTTTATGTGCAAATGATTAAAAAAGTAATAGAAAGCGAGGCTGAAAACAATGAAAACGCTTGAATATTATCTTACACTGCCTTATAAATTAGAAATTACCCCCGATGCCGACGAAGGCGGCTACATTGCCTCTTACCCTGATTTACCTGGCTGCTTAACAATTGGCGAAACTATCGAAGAAACAATCAAAAATGCAGCCGATGCTAAAACAGCCTGGCTTGAAGCAGCAATTGAGGACGGCATAGTCATCAACGAACCACAAGCCGCCGAAAAATACTCCGGGCAGTTTAAGCTGCGCCTGCCCAAAAGCCTGCATAAAGCGCTTGCAGAACATTCCAAACAAGAAGGCATCAGCATGAACCAATATTGCCTTTACCTGCTTGCCAAAAATGATGCCCTGCATGCCCAAAACAGAACCTACATGGTACACGACACACAGGAAAAATTCGGCAAATAAAATATACACAAATTTTCACTAAATTTGACTATATACAAAAATTAAGTTATAATTTATGTACAACAACAAGGAGGTAATTACCATGCCGAAAATTACATCAAGCGCAGATTTACGCAACAAATATAACGAAATCTCCAACTTTTGCCATACCTACAAAGAACCCGTCTTTATCACCAAAAACGGAAAAGGCGATTTAGCCGTTATGAGCATTGAAACCTACGAAATGCTTACAGCGCGTTTTGAACTTTATACAGAACTAAAAAAAGGTTTGGACGACGTTGAAGCAGGAAACACTGTACCGGCAGATGAGTTTTTTAAAGAACTCAACCAAAAAATTCAAGGATATAAAGAAAAATGAATTATACCATCATATTATCCAAGCAATTTACAAAAGATGTAGAAGAAACTGTCGAATATATAACATTCACTCTCAATAATATATCCGCTGCCGAAGGTATCAGCATATTAATCAACAACAAAATCAATAATTTACAATATTTTCCTAAAAATATCCTTTAGTTGATGATATTTCTTTACTTCAACAACAAATTCATTATATGCCAGTCGATAATTATTTAATCTTTTATACAATTGATGAAACTAAACGGCAAATCCAAATTCTCCGCTTTTTATACGCCAAAAGCAACTGGCTGGCAATTTTAAAACACAATAAACAAAGCGCAGCTTATCCAGAAAATCTTTTTGAAGATAAGCATTATATTAACGAAGTAAAAGGTAAATATTAAGATTAATAGAACATATCAGTTTTAACTGATATGTTCTATTTTTAGTTAGAATAATAACTCAAAATTATTTTCCTATCACGAATTGGATCAAATTCAACCAAAAATACATCTTGCCATTCGCCCAACATTAATTTTCCATCTACCGTAGGTATATTAGCTTCACATGAAAAAAATAACTGACGCATATGAGAAAATCCGTTTACACGCTCATTGACAGGCACATTTCTAATTCCTATATAATCATGCCTATAATCGCCATTAGATGGCCATGTTTTTTCTAAATAACTATTAACATCGCTCAATAACAATAATTCACCTTCCATTATTTTAATTGCACAAGTTGTATGTGCTACAAAAACGTTTACAATTCCAATACCTTTTTCATCTTTAACAAACATTTCAATAATATTTTTTAAACTAATAAATTGCTTTTCAGTTTTTATAAAAACTTCTTTTCTACGCATTTAAAAGCTCCTTTATATTTTGTAAATTTACATTTATATGATCTCCATGTTTATATTTTCCCAAAATAGCATAATAGACAATTTTTGCAAAATCTTCCGGTAACAATAATGTATTAGGATCCTCATCAGGATATAAACCTTTCCTCATTTTCGTTAAAGTACGTCCTGGTGAAATACAAATAGCATTTATACCATCTTCCGCCCAACATCTTGTTGCCATTACAACACCGGCTTTTGCTGCGCAATATGAGCTCCATGTCCCATGAATTTTTGTAGCTGCTGATGATCCAATATTTATTATCTGAGCATTTTTATTTTTTCTTAATACTGAAGCCGAGCAATTAAATACTCCCCATAAATTAACATCGAGTGCTTTTTTGGTTTGTAAAACATCACATGCTTTAATAGATTGAGGCATTACATATCCCGCATTATTTATCAAAATATCTGGGCAAAAATAATTTATATATTTTTCTACTGAAAAAATATCTGTTACATCCATTTCAATTTTACTAGGACTTTTTATTTCATACCCACCTTCTTCTGTTAAAAGAGAAAATATTGCTTTAGCTATATCTCCATTTCCACCTGTAATTAATACTTTTTTCATTTGTATGTCACTCCTTTTAAATTTTAATGTTTTTCATAATTTCTTTAATAATTGGTATATCTCTTTGGTATGTGACCTTTAATAAATTTTGTGTGGTTTCTATAAATTTAGGTTTTATACCATAATATTCAAACATAACTTTAGTTTCATCTGTCATATCATAAAAATTATTTGATTTATATGCTTTTAATAACATTTCATACGAAAACGCCTGAGGAGTTAATAATTCGTACAAATTATTTCTATCAATATATCTTCCATCTCTATATACCACAGTATTAACCAACGGCATAACAAATGATACCGACGGATATTTTTCATCAATTAAAATCTTAATTTGTTCTTTTGTTACAAGCGGTCTTGCAGCCTCTAAAATAATTACCTTTTGAATATTTTTATTATAAAAATACTCAAGTCCCTTTATCACGCTTTGACTTCTTGTTTCTCCACCTTCAATATTAACGCCAACTACTACAATATTTTCTTTATTTACCACACTTTCCGTTTTATCAAATACATGTTGCCAAAGCATCTTTCCACTTAAGGGGAAAAATTGTTTTTCTCCTTTAAATCTTTCACCCTTTCCCGCGGCTAAAATAATAGCAGCAATATTTTTGTTCATAACTAAAATAAATACAAAGACAAAAACAATACAAAAAATAAAATTAAAAATATTAAAATCAGTTATAAATACATCAATAATCTTTTTACAGCAAATTGCTGAAACGACAGTTAACACTGCATATTTCAAAAAGTCTATCAAATAATTTTTTAAATTTAACTTTAGGCTATTTTTAAATAGCACATAACACTCTACCCAAATACCAACCATTAAACTTCCCGCAATTCCTCCAATTGCAACACCAATTACACCATATTTAACAGTGCAATATACAGATATTGTCAAATTGACAATAGCCTCTGCAACAGGTTTATACCTGTCCTGCCAATACAACCCAGCAGCATCTCTAAATGTCAAAACACCTTTACGCATATATAACAAATAAAAGTTGAATGACATAGCAAAAACTACTAAATCATCAAATAAATATTGTTTACCTATCCATAAAATAATAAATGGATTTAGCAAAACATAGAGTCCTGTAAAAATAACAGATGCTTGAAAAGCAGTAATAAACTCTGTTGTTTTAAAAGCTTTAACTTGTTCTTCGCGAGAATTTGAAATTATCAAATTGCCAATACTTGCAGTAATGGCTTCAAAAAGTTTATTAGAAAAAATATTCAATACGCTTATTACCATAAAATAGTTACTGTATATCCCAACAGTAATT
>DXVZ01000024.1 GCA_019417125.1 Phascolarctobacterium sp. | reverse complement strand
ATCTATGCTTATATTATAATTACTCTTGTAAAAATAGCAAAGGAGTAATTTTATGTTTAAATACATTTTTTTCGACCTGGACGGCACTCTCACTGATTCTGCCGAGGGCATTACCAAATGCGTGCAGTACGCGCTGGCGGCGCGCGGCATTGATGAGCCGGATTTAAACAAGCTGCGCCCCTTTATCGGCCCGCCGCTGCTGGAAAGCTTTATGAATTTTTACGGCATGGCGGAGGCAGAAGCGCGCTTTTGCACCGGCAAGTACCGCGAGCGTTTTAAAGATACCGGCATTTACGAAAACAAGGTTTACCCCGGCGTGCCTGCGATGCTTGCCGCACTGAAAGCACAAGGCTATACCCTTGCCGTTGCCACCAGTAAGCCGGTAGAATTTGCGCGCCGCGTAGCGGATTATTTTGATCTGACGCAGTATTTTGCCTACATTACCGGGCCGGATTTTAACGGCTCGCTGCCAACTAAGGCAGATGTTATTGCCGATGCTTTAAAACATTTTGGCATTAGCAAAGCAGAAAAAGCGCAGGTGCTGATGGTTGGCGACCGCCGCCATGACATTATTGGCGCTAAAAAGTGCGGGCTGAAAGCCGCAGGCGTGCGCTACGGCTACGCAGCACCCGGCGAACTGGAAGAAGCAGGCGCGGATTATATTTGCCAAACGCCGCAGGAAGTTGTAAAACTTATTTGCGGTAAATAAGCCGCTTGCAAAATGCGCGGTAAAATTGTATAATAAAAGCACGGAAGTACCTATGCGTAGCGGTGTCGGTCTTCCCCTTGCAAATTTATAGTTTGAGAGAAAGCCGTTTAACCGCGCGTTAAGCGGTTTTTTTCGTTACATTATTTATGACGAAAAATGGATACTATTAACATAGCAAACATTATCATCAGCGATAACGCTTCGTATGTGGTCATAGTACCACCCCCACCCATTTCAGAGTGGAAAAACCGACTGCATAGGTACTTGTCGTGCTTGTCTATTCTAACAGGTTTACATATAAAAATTAATTATGTATTTAAATAAAAAGCCCGCTCGTTAATGAGCGGGCTTTTTGCTTAATTATCCTTATGCAAGTGTTCGTCCAGCATACCTTGGTTGATGCTGGCAAGCGGCGTTAAAAGTTTTACTTTTAAACGGGTAATACGCAGGGCTTCCACTTCTTCAACGGAAATTTCTGCCTTAGGCAGTTTAACCACCTGCCCGACCTGCGGCGGTGTATTAAGCTGTGTGTAAACCCAGCCGCCGATGGTGTCGCACTGGCTGTCGTCCAGCTCCAAGCCAAACAGGTCGTTAACATCTTCCAGCAGCATTTTGCCGTCGACGGAGTAGGTTTTGTCAGTTTCTTCTTCAACTTCGGGGCGTTCTTCGTCAAATTCGTCCTGAATTTCACCGACGATTTCTTCTAAAATATCTTCAGTAGTTACCATACCGGCGGTGCCGCCGTATTCGTCAATCAAAATTGCCAGCTGCTTACGCTCTTTCTGCAAAAGGCGCAGCAGGTTGCTGATGGGCATGGATACAGGCACTTCCAGCACGTCGCGCGCCAACGTGCGTAAATCGGGCTTTTTGCCGTCGTTAAGGGCGCGCAGCAAATCTTTAATATGCAGAAAGCCAATGATGTGGTCTTTGTCGCCGTCGCAGATAGGGTAGCGCGTCATGCGCTCGTTCAGCGCGGTTTTAATGTTTTCGTCAAAGCTGTCCTCTAAGTACAGGCAAATCATGTCCGTGCGCGGCACCATAATTTCGCCGGCGCTGCGGTCTGAAAAATCGAAAACATTGTCCAGATAGGTCAGCTCGCTTTTATCAATGTAGCCGTATTTGTAGCTTTCTTCCATCAAAATGCGGATTTCTTCTTCGTTGTGCGCTTCTTCCGCCTCGCTGGCGGCGTTAATGCCCATGCGGCGCAGTGTCCAGTTGGCTACGTGGTTTAAAAACCATACTGCCGGGTACATCAGCTTGTCGAACATAATCAGCGGGCGCGCCACAAACAGCACGATGGCTTCCGTTTTTTGAATGGACAGCGACTTCGGCACCAGTTCGCCCAGTACAATGTGCAGCGCCGTGATGACGGAAAAGCCTACTACAAAGGCAATGGTGTGTTCAAGCTGCGGCGGCAGATTAAACAGCCCGAAAACAGGTTCCAGCATTTTGGCAACGGCTGGTTCGCCAATCCAGCCTAAGCCCAGCGATGCCAGCGTAATACCCAGCTGCGTTACGGAAAGGTAAGCATCTAAATGCTCCGTTACCTGGCGTGCGTAAACGGCGCGTTTGCTGCCTTCCTTAATTAAAGTATCCAGCCTTGAGGGGCGCACCTTAACTATCGAGAACTCGGACGCGACGAAAAAACCGTTGAGCGCTACTAAAAATAAAATTACAATAATGTTAAAAATTATCACGAAATAATCCAAAAACTATGTTTCCGCGCGGGAAACAGTCACCTCCGCCCTAAAAGCAATATTTTTTTAATTGTATCATATAATTTGGCGCGCTCAAAAGGTTAAAAAGGCATAATTTGGCGTTTGTGGGGTAATTTTGGGCTTTGGTTTGCCAAGGCTTCCCTGCCGGTAAGCGTCAATGGTTGTAACTTGTTTTTTAGCCGTTTTTCGCGCCTTTGGGCTGATTAGGGCATAAAAAAACACCCGGCAGCTTTGACAAAATGCCGGATGTTTGTAAATTTTTGGTTAAGCGAAGCACTTATTTAATGTAGTAAATGCGGTTTTCTTTGCGCGGGGCGGGGGCAGGTTCCGGGCAATCGGCATAGCCTAAAATGCAGTGGCCGATGCCTTCGTAATCGCCTTCGATGCCCAGTTCTTTTAAAATTTCCTTGCCTTCTGGCAGTTCAAATTCTTCTTTGGCGCGGTGAATCCAGCAGCTGGCAACGCCTAATGCGTGGGCTGCGTGCATTAAGCTGCCCATTACCAGGCTGCCGTCGTAAACGTAGGTAGGGTATTTTTTATCCGCCAGCACGATAACGACAACCGGCGCGCCGTAAAACGGGTCGATATCCGGTTTGCCAAAAATTTGGGCGTTAAGTTTGCTTAATTTATCGCGTACTTCTTTATTGGTAACGGCAATCATAATGGGGTTTTGCGTACCGTGCCCGGTAGCGGCGTAGGTGCCGGCTTTTAAAATTTCGTCCAGCACGTCCTGCGGCAGCATATCGGGTTTATATTTGCGGCAGCTTCTTCTGGTTAAAAGGTTGTTCATTGCTTCGTTCATTGTTAAAACCTCCTTTTGGGGGCAAAAGCCCTTACAGGTTTAATATAACACCGCGGCGGCGCTTCGTCAAATATCCTGCCGAGGCAGCAGCGTTTGGCGTTAATTGATGAATTTAAGCTCTTTATGTAAAAAACGCTTTAAGTTATGGTATAATAAATAGATGTAAATTTTTATAAAGGACGGTAATTATGCGCTTAAGAAAAAAGCCGTGGATTGAAACGGCAATGGAAGAATTGAAGGATAAATACGTGCTGATGCACAATTTAGAGGAGTACAAAGGGCACTGGCAGGAGCGCTTTCCCGGCAAGAGGCTGTGCCTGGAGATTGGCTGCGGCAAGGGGCGCTTTTTAACCGGCATGGCGGAGCTGAACCCGGACAAGGCGTTTATCGGCGTGGAAACGCAGCACGATATAGCGTACTACCCGGGCAAGTATATTATGGATAACAAACTTGACAACGCCGTTGTTATCTGCGCCAACGCGGAACAGCTGGAGGCTTGGTTTGAGCCGGGCGAGATTAAGGAGTTGTATCTTAATTTCAGCGACCCATGGCCGAAAGCGCGCCACGCCAAACGCCGCCTGACGCACAGAAACTTTTTGGCAAAATACCAAAGGCTGTTGGGCAGCGGCGGGCATCTGCGCTTTAAAACGGATAACCGCGGGCTGTTTGATTTTTCGGTAGAGGAGTTTAAAGAGTTTGGGCTGGAAATTATTGCGCTGAGCTACGATTTGCACCATTCGGAGTACGAAAACGCGGTGCAGACGGAGTACGAACAGAAATTCAGCGCGCTGGGCACGCCCATTAATTTTTGCGAGGCTGTTTTTAAATAGAGGCACTTATGCAGAGGCATTTTTTTATCTGGGGAAATCCCCGCGACGCCGTTATCTGGATAACGCTGATGCTGCTGGCAATCGGCTGCATTAACGTGTTCAGCGCCAGCTTTGTGGAAGCGACGGATATGTTCGGCGACGGGTATTTTTACTTAAAACGTTATATTGCTTTTGGCGCCGTAGGGTTTGCGGTTATGCTGTACCTGGGGCTGCGCGGGCCGGATTACCATTTGTGGCTGGGCAAGCGCTGGCTGAATATAGTTTATTTTACGGTACTGTTTTTGCTGATTGCGGTTGATACGGTGGGCGTAACTACCAAGGGCGCGCAGCGCTGGCTGTATATTGGCGGCTTTAGCTTGCAGCCTTCGGAACTGGCGAAGCTGGCGGTAATTTTGCTGTGCGCCGGTGAGCTGGGCAGGCGGCTCAAAAAGCAGCTGCGCCCGGCGCTGTTTGATTACCCTGCCAACAAGGCGATGATTATGTCGCTGATATATGGCGCGTTGGTATTAAAGCAGCCGGATATGGGCACGGCGGCGATTGTCGTGGCGCTGTGCGTGGGCATGTATATTTTGGCAGGGCTTTCGCTGCGCATGCTGCTGCTTTTAATGGGCTGCGGCTTTGTAGGCGTGGCGGGTCTGATTGTCATTGCGCCCTACCGCCTGCAAAGGGTGCTGGTGTGGTTCGACCCATGGAGCGACCCCGCCAACGCAGGCTACCAAATGGTGCAGTCCTTAATTTCCATTGGCAGCGGCGGTGTGTTGGGCGTGCCCTGGGGCCAGGGCAGCGGCAAGTTCTTTTACCTGCCGGAAGCCCATACGGACTTTGCCTTTGCCATTTACTGCCAGGAATGGGGCTTTGTGGGCGCGCTGTTTTTAATCTTTTTGTTCGCTCTGCTGGGCGTTGCGCTGTTCCGCATGGCGGCGGCGTGCCGCGATGAAGAAGGCTTTATGCTCATCAGCGGCGTAACGCTGTTAGTTGTGGGCCAGGCTGCTGCCAATATGCTGATGGTGTGCGGCTGCCTGCCGGTTATCGGCGTGCCGTTGTCGTTCATCAGCTACGGCGGCACTTCCATGGTGGTATCGCTGACGGCGCTGGGGCTGGCGCTTTCGGTTTACAAAAACGAGGTTAAGCGCGAAAAGCGCGAAGAGATGCTGCGCGAAGCCGGGCTGCCGCCTATTATGCCAACTTCTGATTTAAGGCGCAGGGGGTGGCGCAGATGAAAAAAGTTTTTAAGTTTTACAGCGGCAAAAAACGCTTTTTCGGGCTGTTTGCGCTGATTTTTATAATTTTTATCGTGGTTATCTGCCGTTTGGTGTGGCTGCAAATTGTACGCGGCGAAGCGATGGCGCGGCAGTCGCTGGCGCAGGCTATGGGCACGGACGTTATGTATTCGCCGCGCGGAGCTATTTTGGACTGCAACGGCGAGGAGCTTGCCGTCAGCATTATGGCGAAATCGCTGTATGTTGACCCCGTGGAAATGGTGGACCGCCCTGAAAGCGCGGCTGCCAAAACCGGGCGCAACGTTAAGCGCCTGGCGGCAGATTTACTGGCTGCGCCGCTCGGCATCAGCGCCGAAAGCCTGTATGCCGATTTTACTGCGGATGCGCGTTTTATTTGGATTAAGCGCACCTTAACGCCGCACGAGGCGGACGAGGTAACGCGCATTGTTAAAGAAAACAAGCTGCCCGGTTTGCACTTTTTGGAAGAAAGCAAGCGTTATTACACCAAAAAGAGCATGGCGGCGCAGATTTTAGGTTTTGTAGGTACGGACGACAAGGGGCTGGCTGGCATTGAACTGGCACTGGATTCCGTTATTAAGGGCGCTAAAACCGAGCAGGAAGAAATGGTGGACGCGCTGGGACGCCCGATGGGCGAAGCGGGTATGAACCATACGCGCCCGCAGAATATGCCGACAGTATACCTGACGATTGACAGCAAAATTCAGTTTGTGCTGGAGGACGCGCTGGACCGTGCGATGAAAGAAACCAAATCGCGCGCGGCGGCGGCAGTTTTGATGGACCCGCACACCGGCGCAGTGCTGGGCATGGCGTCGCGCCCAACCTTTGACCCCAATAATTTTGGCGATTACCCTGCCGCCAACTGGACGAACAGGGCGATTTCCATTATTTACGAGCCGGGTTCTGTTTTTAAACCGATTGTGGGCTGCATGGGCTTAAGCGAAAACATCATTACGCCGCAGACGGTATTTGAGGACAAGGGCAGCATTAAAATTGCCGACCGCGTTATCCGCAACTGGGACGGCGAAGGGCGCGGGCAGGTACCTTTTGAGGATATTATTAAATTTTCTATCAATACCGGCATGGTACAGCTGGGTATGCAGCTGGGCGCCAACCAGATGATAGATTACAGCAAAAAGTTCGGCTTTGGGCAGCCAACCGGCATAGAGCTTCCGGGCGAGGAAAGCGGCATTTTGTATAAGCCGGAAGATATGTACGAGCCGGACATCGCCACCATGGCGATTGGGCAGGGCATTGCCGTTACGCCGCTGCAAATGCTGCGCGCGATTTGCGCCATTGCTAACGGCGGCGAGCTTTTGGAGCCGTATATTATTGATAAAATTGTGATGCCTGACGGGCGCGTGCTGCGCCAGGGGCAAAAAACGGTAGTGCGCCGCGTAATTACCGAGGACGTTGCCGCACAGATGCGCGCGATGATGGAAAAAGTCGTCAGCGAGGGCGGCGGCAGGCCGGCGCATATTGCCGGTTACCATATTGCCGGCAAAACCGGCACGGCGGAAAAGCTGGCGGAGCAGGGCGGTTACGCTCCGGGCGAGTACATTGCTTCGTTTGTCGGTTTTGTGCCCGCTGCCAACCCGCAGTACGCGATGCTGGTAATGCTTGATACGCCGCAGGGCGCGTTTTACGGTTCGCAGGTATCGGCGCCGGTGTTTAAAGACACTTTGCAGCAGATACTGGTAGCCAAAGGCGTGCAGCCCAGCACGCACGAGGGGCTGCCTTCGTTTGAAGAAGACGGCAAGGCCAAGGGCAAAGCCGTTAAAGTGCCGGTGCTGGAATTTTTGGACGGCGGCAAAATAAAAATACCCGATTTTACCGGTCTTGATATGCGCCAGACGGCAGAACTGGTGCAGCGCGGGCATTTGGTGCTGGTGCCTTACGGCAGCGGCAGGGCCAAAAAGCAATCGCTGCCGCCGGGGACTATCGCCGCCGAGGGCACGAAACTGGAAATCTGGTTTGAATAATTTATCCCTACCGGCAGGAAAAACGAATCCGGACAGAGAATGAAACTAGATATAGTTATTTAAGCACGTTAAAGGGAGGTACTGAGATGTTATCGGACATTGAAATTGCTCAAAAGGCACATATGCTGCCTATTACGGAAGTTGCCAAAAAGCTCGGCATCGGCGAGGAAGACATTGAACTCTACGGACGCTATAAGGCGAAGCTTTCTATGGATTTAATTAAGCGCGTGCAGGATAAGCCAGACGGCAAACTGATTTTGGTTACCGCTATTACCCCGACGCCGGCAGGCGAGGGCAAATCAACCACTACTGTTGGTTTGGCGCAGGGCCTTGCCAAAATCGGCGAAAAAGTTATCGTGGCATTGCGCGAGCCTTCGCTCGGACCCTGCATGGGCATTAAGGGCGGCGCGGCTGGCGGCGGCTATTCGCAGGTAGTGCCGATGGAGGATATTAACCTGCATTTTACGGGCGATTTTCATGCCATAACATCTGCGCACATGCTGCTGGCAGCGATGCTGGACAACCACATTCAGCAGGGCAACGCGCTGAACATTGACCCGCGCCGCATTGTATGGAAGCGCGTGGTTGATATGAACGACCGCGAACTGCGCAACATTGTTGTGGGCCTCGGCGGCAAAGCGCACGGCGTACCGCGCCAGGACGGTTTTGATATTACCGTAGCTTCAGAGGTTATGGCAATTTTGTGCCTGGCTACCGGGCTGCACGATTTAAAAGAGCGTTTAAGCAAAATCATCGTAGCTTATGATTACAGCGGCAACCCCATTACCGCTGGTATGCTTAAAGCGCATGGCGCAATGGCTGCGCTGTTAAAAGACGCTGTAAAACCGAACCTGGTGCAGACTTTGGAGAATGTACCGGCAATTATCCACGGCGGTCCGTTTGCTAACATTGCCCACGGCTGCAACAGCGTAATGGCAACCAAAACCTGCTTGAAACTGGCAGACTACACCATTACGGAAGCAGGCTTTGGCGCAGACCTGGGCGCAGAGAAATTTTTTGACATTAAATGCCGCTATGCCGGCTTAAAACCGGATGCGGTTGTGCTGGTTGCCACTGTGCGCGCGCTGAAAATGCACGGCGGCGTGCCGAAAACTGACCTTACTGCGCCGAATGTGGAAGCTGTTAAACGCGGCATCGTCAACCTTGAAAAACATATCGAAAACATTAAAAAATTCGGGCTGCCGCTGGTTGTTGCCATTAACGCCTTTGCGCAGGATACACCGGAAGAACTGGAAGCCATCCGCAGCCACTGCGCAGCGCA
>DXVZ01000023.1 GCA_019417125.1 Phascolarctobacterium sp. | reverse complement strand
CACTATTAAATTTATTTATTTGCTTATCTAACTCTTTTTTATATTGATAAAATTCTTTTTCTAATATGTTTTCAATTTCAGACAAATTTACTTTTTCCTGTCTGTTCTTTTTTGCTTGTATCAATTCAACTTTACGTTTTAGACGCATAACAGTAATATTAAGTTCATAAGCTTTATATTCAAGATTACCAAGTTCTAACATATATGTCATTTCAATATTTTTGCATTCAACATAAAGCAATTCATCACGTTCTAACACAAGCATAGAAATTTCTGTACGCATTTTTTCAACTTCATTTTTTAATTCTACAAATTCTGGCAAAGTAATAATTTTATCGTTAGTATTATTCATTGTTTTTCACCTAACAAAATAATAGTAAAAAATTTACCTATATTTATATTATACAGGCAATCCTTTTTATTTTACAGCATTATTTCCACGCCCGGCGTTTGGCATAAGCGCTTGCGGCTAACTGCCATAGAGGCAGTAAATACAAAAAGCAGGCGAAAAATATGCTTTCAGTTGGCGCGCCGATGGAGGCAAGCGGCACAGCACCGGCAATAGACCACGGAATTAACGGTGCAACTACAACGGCGGTATCTTCAAGGTAAAGCGCCAGTTTATTATTATCAGGCTGCGCAGCGCGGCAAAGCTGGTGCGTAAGCATAATAGCAAGCGCCTGGTTACAGGCAATCATGGCAGAGATTACTGCTGTACAAAGCACGGCTGCGTAAGGCGTAGTTGCCCTTGCCAAAATACTAATGCCGAGCTTTGCTTTATCCAGCAAACCTGTTTTTTGAAAAATGCCGGAATACGACGCAGAAAGGCAGACGATAGCAGCCACATTCACCATTGAAACGATGCCTCCCCCATTAAGCATTGCCGCAAGCTGTGCGTCACTGGCGCTGTATCCTGCCCAAAGCAGATGAGGGAAAGCCGCGAGCGGCGTATGCTGTATCAACAGGCAAACCGGAACAGCTGTTAAAATGCTGACCAACATTGCGATTTTAACATCTATGCGCAGCACTGCCATAACAAAAATGGCAGCAGCAGGTATCAGCGCAGCCAGGTTTAAATTAAACCCACGCCCAAAAATGGCGTATAAATCAAGCATTTCGCCCTGTGCACCGGTGATAAACCCCGCTGCGGCGTAAATAAGGCAGCTGCCAATAAACGGAAGAAGCGCAGAACGCAGCATATTTTTGATATTTTTAAAAATATCGGTAGCGGTAAGTTCCGCAACAAGCAGTGCGCTGGTAGATACCGGCGAGCAGCGGTCGCCGAAAAAAACGCCGGAAAGTACTGCCCCGCCTGTAAGTACCGGATTAATCTGCATTGTAGAAGCTATCGATGCGCAGATAACGCCCATTGTTGCCGCCGTGCCAAAGGCAGTACCCGTCAATACGGAAATAAAACAGTTTAGGAGAAACGTCATTACAAGAAACAGCGACAGGTTAATAATCTGCGCCGCATAGCAAACTATTACCGGTATCGTTCCCGCTTCGCGCCACAGCGCTGTTAACATGCCGATTAACACAAAGGTTATTAAAATATTTTTTACGGTTTTAATACCTGACAGCGCCAGGTGCAGCAGTTCTGCCCAGCTAAAACCTTTATGCCTGCCGTACAGCAGGAAGAGCAGCAGCCCTGCTGCCAGCGCATACAATATTGAAAAGCCAAAGAAAACGCACCACAAAAGCAGCACGCAAAAAGTAGCCAGCGTAAGTATTTCCGTCATAGTTACCTCAATCAGTTAATAAAAAAGCAGTTTACCTATTTATTATACAGGTAAACTGCTTAATTTTACAGAGGATTATTTATTTTTCAAATATTCGTCAATAGCGTGAGCGGCTTTTTTGCCTGCGCCCATGGCTGAAATTACTGTTGCAGCGCCGGTAACAATATCGCCGCCGGCAAATACGCCGGGTATGGAGGTGGCTCCGTTTTCATCAGCGACGATGTTGCCGCGCTTGTTGGTTTCAAGGTCGTGCGTAGTTTGTTTCAACAGCGGGTTTGGTCCCTGCCCTATCGCCATAACAACCATGTCAACGTCAAGCACGTATTCGCTGCCTTTAATGGCTACCGGGCTGCGGCGTCCGCTGGCGTCGGGTTCGCCAAGTTCCATTTTAATACATTCCATACCGTTTACCCAGCCTTTTTCGTTGCCCAAAATGCGGATAGGATTATTTAACAGGCGCAGCTCAATGCCTTCTTCCTGGGCGTGGCCGATTTCTTCTTTACGCGCCGGCATTTCGTCCATGCTGCGGCGGTAAACAATATAAACCTGCTCCGCGCCAAGGCGTTTGGCAGTACGTGCCGCATCCATAGCAACGTTGCCCGCGCCTACAACGGCAACTTTTTTGCCTACATAAACCGGCGTGGCAACTTTAGGGAACTGGTAAGCGCGCATTAAGTTTACGCGGGTTAAAAATTCGTTGGCGGAATATACACCGTTAAGGTTTTCGCCTTCGATGTTCATAAAGTGCGGCAGGCCTGCGCCGGTGCCTACGTAAATAGCATCGAAGCCTTCTTCTTCAAACAGTTCCTGCAAGGTAAAAATTCTGCCGATAACGGCGTCCACCATAATTTTTACGCCCAGTTTTTTCAGCGCGTCAATTTCGTGCTGCACAATTTCTTTCGGCAGGCGGAATTCCGGAATACCGTACATCAAAACACCGCCTGGGGCATGCAAAGCTTCAAAAACGGTAACATCATAACCCATTTTGGCAAGGTCGCCAGCAGCGGTAAGGCCTGAAGGCCCGCTGCCGACAATAGCAACTTTTTTACCGTTGGGCGCTGCTTTTTCGTTATCCACGTTATCAATGCCATGCTCTCGCGCGTAATCAGCTACAAAGCGTTCCAAACGTCCAATAGCGACGGATTGGCCTTTAATGCCCAGCACGCATTTCTTTTCGCACTGGTTTTCCTGCGGGCACACACGCCCGCAAACAGCTGGCAGGCTGTTTTTGCGTTTTAAAATTTTAATTGCTTCTTCCATGTTGCCTTCTTTTACTGCCTGAATAAAAGCCGGAATTTCTACATTTACCGGACAACCAGTTACGCACAGTGGTTTCGGGCAGTGCAGGCAGCGTTCTGCTTCGTCAACGGCGGTTTTCATATCATAGCCGAGGGCAACCTCTTTAAAGTTTTTATTTCTTACTTCTGCCGGTTGTTCCGGCATCGGGTTTCTCATTCCTCCACGCATTTGCAATGACCTCCGCAGCTGTATTCAATAGATTCCTGGTCTTTGTACATCACCTGGCGCTGCATTAAGTTGGCAAAATCAACTAAATGCCCGTCAAATTCAGGACCGTCAACGCAGGCAAATTTTGTTTCGCCTCCTACGGTTACGCGGCAGCCGCCGCACATACCGGTGCCGTCAACCATAATGGTGTTAAGGCTGACAATGGTTTTAGTGCCGAAAGGTTTGGTGGTAGCAGCCACATTTTTCATCATAATTACGGGGCCGATGGCGATAACGTAATCAATCTGTTCGCCTTTTTCCAGCATTTCGCGCAGCGGGTCGGTTACAAAGCCTTTGTGCCCTTCACTGCCGTCATCAGTAGTAATAATCAGCTCGTCGCTGACTGCTGCCATTTTATCGCGCCAAATAACTAAATCCTTGCTGCGCGCGCCGATAACGGAGATTACTTTATTACCCAGCTCGTGATATGCGCGGGCAATCGGGTAAACCGGTGCAACGCCGATGCCGCCGCCTACGCAGACTACCGTGCCGAATTTGCCCATTTCAGACGGACGGCCAAGCGGCCCGACAACGTCGAGAATATCGTCGCCTTCTTCAAATGTATCGCACAGATGCTTGGTGGTGTTGCCAACCGCCTGCACAATTAAAGTAATAGTTCCTTTTTCGCGGTCAAAGTCAGCAATGGTCAGCGGAATACGTTCGCTGTCCTCATCAGTGCGTATCATTACAAATTGCCCCGGCTGGCATTTATGCGCAATCAGGGGTGCATCTACTAAAAATTCGTAAACAGCAGGTGCTAAATTACTTTTAAATAAAATTTTAGCCACTCGTGTTTCCCTCCCGGTAAATTTTTTTATTTATTGGTTAAGCGGCGTGCGCGCCTGTCTGCTTCGGCATAGATTTTCTCCAGGTCCATGTAAAGCAGACCACCGTTTTGCATAAGCAGCTTACCGTTGATAAGTACGGTATCTGCATCGGCAGCATTAGCAGCGTAAACAAACAGCGAAATTCTGTCGTGGCGCGGATGCCAGTAAGGTTTATCCATGTTATAAAGTACAATATCGGCTTTTTGCCCAACTTCAATTTTACCGGTATCGGTAAAGCCCAGCGCTTTGGCGCCTTCGCTTGTTGCCAAGGCAAGAGCCTGGTACGCCGGTAAAATCTCCGGGTCGCCCGTCATATTTTTATGCAGCATTGCCGCTAAACGGCATTCTTCCAGCATATCAAGGTTGTTGTTGCTGCTGGTGCCGTCCGTGCCAAGTCCAACTGTAATACCATGAGCAAGCATTGCAGGCACCGGCGCAATGCCGCTGGCAAGTTTAAGATTGCTTTGCGGGTTGTGTGCCACGCGCACATGTTTGGCTGCCATAATGGCGATGTCATCTTCGTCAACGTGTACGCAGTGCGCGGCAAGCGTACCGCATTCAAACATGCCAAGGCTGTCCATAAGTTTTATCGGGCTCATGCCGTGGTCTTTAATGCAGCTATCAACTTCTCCCCTTGTTTCGCAAAGGTGCATGTGAATTTCGCAGCAAAGCTGCTGTGCTTTGTCAATAACTTTTTTCAGGTATTCAATAGAACAGGTATATGGGGCGTGTGGTCCAAGCATTATACGGATTCGTCCGTTGCAGCTGTTGTGGCGTTCTTTAAATAAAGCCGCGTTTTCTTCCAGCTTGGCGTAGTTTTCATCGCTGAATCCGGTTAAACCGCGGCTTAAAGCTGCTTTAATGCCGGTTTCGGCAACGGCGTCCGCTACGCGGTCCATAGCAAAATACATATCGGCAAAGCAAGTGGTGCCGCTTTTAAGCATTTCGGCAATGGAAAGCATTGTGCCCCAGTAAATATCATCATCGGTCAAGCCCTCTTCGGCTGGCCAGATTTTATTTTGCAGCCAATCCATCAGTACCATATCATCGGCATAGCTGCGCAAAAGCGTCATAGCGGCGTGAGTATGGGTATTTACCATGCCCGGCACGGCAATTTTGCCGTCTGCATCGATAACCTGTGCATCCTCGTAACCCTGCGGAAGTTCTTTGCTGATTACTGCAATGGTATCGCCGTCAATGCCGATATAGTATTTATCTGTGTCTTTGGCGCTGATAATTTCAACGTTTTTAATAAGTGTTTTCGCCATTATTCTTCTCCTAACTGACGTTTGCGGTAATGGGCTTCGTAAAAAGCGTGCATGGCGCCGATATCGCTTTGCGGCAGCAGTACCGCGCCGCCCAGGCTTTGAGTAATAAAATACAGCTGCGCTGCTTTTTCGACAATACCTGCCACCATCATCGCTTCATCGAGCGTTACGCCCCAGCAGGCAACGCCGTGGTTTGCCAAAAGCGCCGCGCGTTTGCCATCCATTGCTTTAATTACGTTCTGCGCAAGTTTTTCCGTCCCCGGCAGGGCGTATTCTGCACAATGCACCGCGCCGCCCATTATCTGCACTAAATCTTCAACCAGCGGCGGAATATCTTTGCGCGCCGCGGCACAGGCGCTGGCGTAAACGCTGTGAGTATGCACAATAGCGTTAGCGTCGGGCAGCGCTTTGTAAACGGCAAGGTGCAGCGGCAGCTCGCTGCTCGGTATCAGCGCGCCGTCAATCGTTTTGCCGTTTGCGTCCACCACCGTTATATCCTGCGGCGCTAAATTATCATAGCTGCGGCCGGAGGGCGTTACAGCATAAGCATCGTCATCAATCTTAATGCTGATGTTGCCCCACGACCCAGGCAGCATGTTCTGCCCAGCCATTTTGTGCGCCGTTTTAATGATTTCTGTTCTTGCTTTATTAATCGCTATCGTGTTCATATTATTCTGCGTGCAGGTATGCGTATTGTTCCGGCGTTAAAACATCGATGCCTGCACCCATTGCTTCCAGTTTCAGTGCGGCAATTTCTGTATTCAGTTCTTCCGGCAGCACATACAGGCTGTTTTTCAGTTCGCCCTTATGTTCCAGTAAGTATTTCATGGCAAGGAACTGCATAGCGAAAGAAAGGTCCATAACTTCTGCCGGGTGTCCGTCGCCGCAGGCAAGGTTTACCAGGCGGCCTTCGCCCAGCAGGTTCAGTTTGTGCCCATTTGCCATAGTATAGGTGGTAATATTTTTGCGTACTTCGTAAGCAGGCTCAACGGTCATGGCTTCCAGGTCTTTAACATTAATTTCCACATCAAAGTGACCGGCGTTAGCAAGAATTACGCCGTCTTTCATCAGCGGGAAGTGTTCTTTGGTAATTACATCCTTGCAGCCCGTAACGGTTACAAAGAAGTCGCCATATTTAGCAGCTTCGCGCATCGGCATTACGCGGAAACCGTCGAAAACAGCTTCAATGCCCTTAATCGGATCAATTTCGGTAACGATAACGTTAGCGCCTAAACCTTTGGCGCGCATAGCAACGCCCTTGCCGCACCAGCCATAGCCTGCAACAACAACGGTTTTGCCTGCAACTACAAGGTTGGTAGTACGCATAATCCCATCCCACGAGGATTGGCCAGTACCGTATCTGTTATCAAACAAATATTTGCAGTATGCATCGTTAACGGCAATCATCGGGAAAGCCAGCTTGCCGGCTTCATTCAGCGCTTTTAAACGGTGTACGCCGGTAGTTGTTTCTTCGCTGCCGCCGATAAGGTTAGGAATCAGTTCGCGGCGGGTGCTGTGCAGCATATTAACAAGGTCGCCGCCATCGTCGATAATTAAAGACGGTTTGGTATCGAGCGCTTTACTTAAATACAAATCGTATTCTTCCTGATTGCAGGCGTGCGTTGCAAAAACGGTAACGCCGCTGTCAGCCAGCGCTGCCGCAACGTCGTCCTGCGTGGAAAGCGGATTGCTGCCGGTAACTACAACATTAGCGCCGCAGTTTTTTAAAGTCTGCGCAAGATATGCTGTTTTGGCTTCCAGATGAATGGTTACAACCATGTTCAAGCCGTCAAAAATTTTCTTTTCCGCATAGCGCTTGTTTAAAATGTTCAGCAGCGGCATGTGCTCTTTTACCCAGGCTATTTTTTGATGCCCGGAAGGCGCAAGGGCAATGTCTTTAATCATACTATCCATTAAAATTTTCCTCCTTGGTTTTAAGCTGCAAATTTTGTATGTTTTGCAAATACGGCGGCTTAATAACGCCGTATTCAGTAATAATGCCGGTAATAAGTTCGGCAGGTGTTACGTCAAACGCGGGGTTATAAGTTAAAGCGTCCTGCGGCGCAGTGATAACGCCCTGCAATGTTTTAACTTCCTGCGCGCTGCGTTCTTCTATGGGTATTTCTGCTCCGGTGGCGATGGTAAAATCAAACGTGCTGACCGGCGCGGCAATATAAAACGGTATGCCATGGTATTTTGCCGCCAGCGCCACGCCGAAAGTGCCGATTTTGTTGGCGGTATCGCCGTTAGCGGCAATGCGGTCCGCTCCTGTAACGACGGCGTTAATGCCTTTTTGCTGCATCGTCCACGCTGCCATGTTGTCTGTAATAAGTGTTACGGGTATTTTATCCTGCATCAATTCCCAAACGGTAAGGCGTGCGCCCTGCAAAAGCGGGCGGGTTTCGTCTGCATAAACCATGTCAATTTTGCCTTGCGTATAAGCTTCGCGTATAACTCCCAAAGCCGTTCCCCAACCACAGGTTGCCAGTGCGCCGGCGTTGCAATGCGTTAAAATGCGGGTATGCGGTGGCAAAAGCTCTGCACCGTATTTGCCAATTTTTTTGTTGCAATCAATGTCGTCGGCGTAAATTTGCTGCGCCAGTTGTTCTAATGCGCAGGCAATTTCGTCATTTGTTTTGCCCTGCCCCAGCAGCTGCTCTGCTTTGGAATACAGCTTATTGACTGCCCAGGCAAGGTTTACCGCCGTAGGGCGCGCTGCAATAAGTTCGTCCATAATCTGTGCAAACGCCGCAAGCGTACAGCTGCCGTCAGACAAAAGCTGCTGCCAGCCTAGTACCATGGCAAAGCCTGCCGCTGCGCCGATTGCCGGTGCGCCGCGCACTTCCAACTTTTTAATGGCTTCGCCAATACGTTTATAACTTGCGCACTTTATAAAACTTATTTCCACAGGCAGCTTGGTTTGATCTAAAACTTTCAGCGTGTTGTGCTGCCATTCCATTGTTTTAACCATAACAGCCTCTTATAGTTTAAAACCGCCAAATTCTGCCATGCAGTGTGCGCAGCTGCATTCGATTGTGTCTACGTCGTTAGCGGCAATAAAGGCTTCAATCAGCATCGCCATGTTTTTGCCGCTCTGTTCCATTGCTTCCACAACTTCGCTGTGCGAAAGCGGCGTCGGCGAAATGCCTGCCGCCATATTGGTAACAATGCTGCAATTGGTATAGCACATTTCCGCCTCGCGCGCCAGTACGGATTCCGGCAGGTTGGTCATACCAACAAGGTCGCCGCCTAACATAGCGAACATTTTAATTTCAGCAGCTGTTTCAAAGCGCGGTCCTTCGGTGCATACATAACAGCCGGTTTTGTGGAACGGTATATCGGTTCTTTCAAGGCATTTAATTACTTTGGCACGCAGGCGCGGGCAGTACGGATTGGTAAAATCCACGTGTGCAACGCCGCGCTCCGGGGTATCGTAAAAAGTGTTGACGCGGCTTTTGGTAAAATCTAAAGCCTGGTCGCAAACAACAAAATGCCCTGCCTTCATATCTTTATTTAAAGAACCAACGGCAGTGGTGGCAAAAATTTCTTCCGTGCCCAGGCTTTTTAACGCCCAAATGTTGGCGCGGTAATTTACTTTGTGAGGCGGTACGCTGTGCCCAACACCATGACGGGTAATAAACACCACCTGGTTACCATGCAGCGTGCCTATTTTGCAAAGCGCATCGCCGTAAGGCGTATTGATAACTTTTTCTTCAAAACTTCCCAATGCGTCCGGGCTGTAAACGCCGGTGCCGCCGATAATTGCTATTTTGCGCATAATCAACCTCCTAATTGTTTATTCTGTCTATCAGTTTAACTAAATCACCCATTTTGTTTAAAACATAATCCGGTTTACCTGCATTTAAAATATAGTTCCAGTCAAAGCTGGTATATCGTACTGCAGCCGTTTGGCAGCCAGCCCCTCTTGCGCTTTGCAAGTCATATGGGCTATCGCCGACGCCGATACAGTCACTGCCTTTAAGATTCAGCTGCTCCAGCGCCATCAGGCTAGGCCCGGGCAGCGGCTTATGTTCCTCGCAGTCCTGACAGGTAACAATTGCTTTAATGTATTTATCAAGACCGTAACAACTAAGCCCGCGCAGTGTCATAGGGCGCTTTTTAGATGTTACTACCGCCATTTTGATGCCGCGCTCAGCAAGTTCTGCCAACGCTTCTTTAACGCCGTCAAACGGCTGAATGAGCCTGTCGTGCTGGTTGCGATGGTAATCGCTGTACGCCGTGCAGAACGGTTCTACCATTTCTTCAGGCATATAAGCACGGGCGGCAGTACGCAGCGGTAGGCCGAACCCAGCAATAATATCCTGTTGCGGCGGTAACGGCAAGCCAAACTCAACAAAAGTATGGCGGAAAGATTCCAAAATTAGCGGTGTGGTATTAATCAGTGTACCGTCAAGGTCGAATAAAACTCCTTTTATTTTCACAAAAAGCTCCTTAATTTTAATCAGTATTTATCATCTAATCATACCATATTTAAGCTTTAAAATAAAGATTTATAATGCTGCGTAAAAATTAAGCCTCCCAAAAATTTTGAGAGGTTTAACAATCAGTATTTTTCTAAAATCATAATACCGTCTTTTTCTTTTAGAATTTTAATATTTTGAATCGCATTGGGATTTTGCAGGCGCTTGTATTCCAATCTGCGCACTACAATGTATTTGGGTGCTGCATCGTTGGCGGCTTTTTGCAGCGCATCTGTTTTAGGCAGTATTTCTTCGCCAGCAATGCCAGTATAATACATAAAACCGGGGCGCAAAAACTTATCAATATAAACAGGTTTGCTTAAATCGCAGGACACTATATATTCGGCAGCCATAGTTTTAACGCTGAAACGGTCTGCCACCGGCGGCAAAATAAACGAAAACGCAATCAGCATCGTTAAAAAGCCCATTGCTGCATGAAGATAGCCAGCAAAAATAACGTCTCGCTCGCGCCACAAAAACCAAATGATTACAAGCCCGACAACAATGGTAGTGCCGCTAAGCACCGAAGCTTCAAGAAAGGCTTCCGGCAGCTGATTGCCGCCGATGAACCAGCCGGCGCCCAAAAGACCGAACATAACAACCGTGCCGGTAACCCACGAAATAAGAGATTCTCCGCGCTGGCTTTCCAGCCTCGCAATGTTCCAGCCAACGATGATAGCCAGCGCCGGGAACATCGGCAGAATGTAAGAAACAAGTTTGGTTTGCGAAATGCTGAAGAACAGCAGTACAAACAGCCACCAGATATTGAAAAAGGACATTTTTTTCAGTTCATCGCTGCTGGCTTCAGAAATAGACGCACGCACGGACTGAATGAGTATACCCGTCCACGGAAACATGCCGAGGATGATAACAGGCAAATAGTACCACCATAAAACGCGGTCCGGGTGTTCCGGCGTGGTAAAGCGCGTAAGGTTGTGGAAGCCTAAGAAAGTATTGATAAATTCCATGCCGTGCACTTGATACATTAAATAGTACCACGGTGCGGCTATAGCAAAATAAACCAGCAGCCCGCGAATAACGTGCATTTTCAAAATTTCGCGCAGGTTGCCAGTAAACAATAGGTGCAAAAAGATTATCGCGCCCGGAAAAACAATGCCGATAGGCCCTTTGGTGACTGTTGCCAGCGCCATGGCGGCATACATAACCCAGTACCATTTATGCAGGTAACACAAAAGCGCCGCCGTCATAAAAAACAGCAGCGTAGTATCGGTAACGGCGGCTTTGCCAAGATAGAAAAACTCAACGCATGTTGTCAGCACAATAGAAGCCCAAAAGCCGGCGCGTTCCGAAAAAATATTGCTTACCGAAAAATACAGCATTACAGAAGTGGCAACCGCCATAAGCGCGGCTGGAAAGCGCGCCGCAGCTTCGCCGTCGCCAAATAAGCCGATGGAAGCAGCAACAAGCCAGTAGTACATAGGTGGTTTATCATACCAGTAATTATCAAAAATGCGCGGTGACAAATAATCGCTGTACTTAATCATTTCGCGCGCCGTTTCGGCGTAAACGGGCTCGTCAGGGTCAAACAGCGGCACGGAACCGATTCCCCATAAAATCGTTATTAAAGCTAAAACTGCAATAATAATCAGGCTCTGGAGATTTAAGTTTTTCATCAATTACCTTCCTTCCGGCGTGCTAAATAATCTTCATAAGTCTTGGGTATACCGTGTTCTATATCCATCTTCGGCTCAAAGCCAAGCAGTTCTTTTAAATGTTGGTTGCTTAATACCGAGCGGTAAATATCGCCGTTGCGTTCCGGTGCGTAATTAACCGTAAAATCATGCCCGCAAGCATTTTTAAACGCACAAAGCAGCGTGTTCAAAGATGTTTCCCTACCGGTTGAAATATTGATAATATTAAACCCGGTCAGCGTAAGGGCTTTGGCTGCTGCCTGCGCGATATCGCCGGCGTAAACAAAGTCGCGCGTCTGTTCGCCGCTGCCAAAAACAGTCAGCGGCTTATCCTGCACCAGCAGTTTGCAGAAGATGCTTATAACGCCGCCTTCCCCGCCTTCGCCCTGGCGTTCACCGTAAACATTAGCAAAACGCAGTATAATGGAATTTAACCCGTACAAATCGTGGTAAACACGCAGGTAATGCTCGCTCGTCATTTTGGTAATGCCATAGCATGACGTTGGCAGCAGCGGCAAATCTTCCGTTAGCGGTATATTGGGGTTATCACCGTAAACAGCGGCGCTAGAAGAAAAGACCACTGTTTTTACCTTATATTTGCGGCAGGCTTCCAAAATGTTCAGCAGCCCCAGCAGATTAATATTGCAGTCCTCCTGCGGGTGCTGTAAGGAATACGGCACCATGGTTTGTGCCGCAAAGTGAATAACGGCGTCAAAGCGTTCTGCTGCAAACAGTTTATCAACGGCAGCGGCGTCGCAAATATCGCCCACGCATAATTTAATTCCTTCCGGCACGTTTTTGGCAGAGCCGGTTGAAAGATTATCGAATACAACTGTTTCATGTTCCTGCTGCTTATCAAGATATTGCAAAAGGTGCGAACCGATAAAACCGGCCCCTCCCGTAACGAGTAATTTCATCAGCTATCTCTCTCTTTCAGATTATTGGCAGAAATGATGTTGGAACCAAAGGCACGGATGGAAATAAACGCGCCCAGTAAAAACGGAAAATATTCGGCGGTAAAGCGCCATAATACCGCCATAATGCCTACCATGCCTTCCGGCAGCAGTGAGGCAAACAAAACTATAAAACCAGCTTCGGCAATGCCGCTGCCGCCCGGCGTTGGCGAAAAATACAGCACCAGGTTTAACAGCACCATGCGCCCCATTACCTGTAACCAGTCAAACTGAATGTGCATGCCTAAAAAGAACATCGGCACAGTAGCATAAATTCCCAGCAGGCTGATGCCCGATTCTATAAAAGCACGTAAAATCATCAACGGGTGCCTACCCATTATAAACGATGCTTTTTTAAATTCGTAATAGCTGTTAAAACATTTGCGCCGGTAATCGTGCGAAAGCTTACCAGTTAATGCTACCAGCCAAAACTCAGGGTAGCGAGTACGCATTAACAGCACTACTGCCACTGGTATGGAAATAAAAATTACAGAAACAACGGCAATAACAGCTGGGGGCATCCATTCGCTTAAAAAGGCGTCGTTATACAAAACAAACGGCACCAGCAAAATTAAAAAAGTTATCGACATAATCGTGCGCACAAAAACAATTACCGTCGCTTTGGCTACAGGTACGTTCGCCCTTTTCATAAACATAATCTGGGCAATCGCGCCGCCGCTGGCACCTGGTGTCAGCACAGCCAAAAAGTAATTGCTTAAAACTACATTGATAACTTCTCTAATACTCAGCCGTTCATCCGTCACGCGCGCCAGCGTCATCAGCCTCAGCCCGTCAAAAATAAGCCCTACGGCCAAAATGCCGAAAGCTGCCGCAATGCTCCACGGTTTAAACATGGTCAAATATTCAAGCGCTCTTATATCAAATGTAAAGTAGATAACCGCTGCCGGTATCAGGACAATAATTACAAAAACCAGCAGCAGCCTGCCCATTAACTTTTTGTTCATAATTAAAGCCTGCCAAAATTAATTAATTCTATGCCCCGTTCTCTGGCGATTTTTTTATTGGTTTCGGATAAAAAGGCGTTCAGCTCATCATGCCAATGATAACCCCATTTAAAACTTTTAGAAAGCGTATAATTATCTGTGCCGGGGTGCGTCATGATTTCGCTCGTACCGTCCGGTAAATTAAGCAGAATGTTTTTAACAAGCTGCGCATTTAAATTGCCGCCCGCCAGCATGCCGAAAAAGTGCTGTGGATATACCAAACCAGCCTGCCGTGCCTTAAGTTTAGCAAGCCCGGCGCAAAAACTAAGCCCATTGCGGCCGATTTTTCTTCCGAGCCCGGCATTAAAACCGCCTGACCAGAAGATATTTTCGGCAGGCATCCTTACTTTGGCAATACCGTATTCGCAGCACAGGCGCACAACAATACCGGCAATACCTGGCAGTACGTGCATGTGCTGGTGGCTGTCGATGTGGGTTGGCTTAATGCCTGACGCCAGCACTTTTTCAATCTGCGCGCGCAGTTCACGTTCCAACTCAATCTTCTTTATACTACCAGTATACCATTTTTTTGCGAAAACTGTATAATCTTCAGCAAAAACTTTTCCGCTGTCCAATAAGGAATCGACGCCGCTTTTTAAAACAGGCGCCACTCCTCCTACCAACGTCAAGTGAATGCCAATTCCCAAGCCAGGGTTTGCTTTTGCAAGCTTCACGGCTTCGTCAAAATATGGTGAGCTGGGCATAAGGGAGGTACTGGTAATCATGCCTTTAGTGTAGCCTTCAATTATTCCTTTGTTAATCAATGGGTGCAGTCCGAAATCATCGGCATTTATTATCAGTTGTTTCATAAAATCTCCGCTTAGATGCGTTTATAATTGGCAAAATGCAGTTTTACAAAATTGCCAAGGTTTTCTTTGCCAAATTTTTCCGCCAGTAGCCGCGCACAGTCCGTAGCGGCTTCTCCCCCGCCTTTGGGCAGCTGTATACCAGCTTGTGCTTCTAAATCGGCCATAATGCGCAAAAACTCGGCCCTTGCCAGTACGGATGCCGCCGCAACGGCAATATCGGCTTCAGCCTTGGGAAGCTGCACTACGCTGACGGCAGGATATTTAGTGTGAATGCGCTGCGTAATATCGTTATGCGCAGCAAAACGGTCGACAAGTACGCTGCCGCACTGCGGGCATTTATCCAGTACACTGCATAACGCTGCCGCATGCCCGCTGCTGAGCAGGTGATTTAAGTTCTGCTCAGCGGCTTTAAGCTGGCTGTAACGGTAATTATACATTTTAGGCGTTAGTGCCAATACCGAAAAGCCAAGAGCCGCAGCACGGATTTTAGCGTTAAGCGCAAGCACATCCTTATCGCTGACAATTTTGCAATCCTTTACACCAAGGTTAAAAAGCTGCTTTGCACTCCGTTCATCACAGGCAACGGCGGCAACAACCAATGGCCCGAAAAAATCGCCTTTGCCGGATTCATCGCTGCCTGCCCAGAAGCCGTTAAAACCTTGTTTATCTTTCAGCAGGCAGTAGTTTACACCGGCAGTTGGCTCTGCCGCTAAAAGGCTTTTACACTTGCCGGTAAAATCAGTTTCCTTACCCCACACCAGCTTAATGCCTTTTTTCCCGTTATAAACCGAAAGTACGGCTTTTTCGCTGCCCTGCGTAAGCACAAGCTGGCGTCCGTACTGCAAATCCTTTTCTTCAACAGTGATGCCGTTTTCTTTAAAATTTCTGGCAATGCCTGCAAGATAGGCTTTAAAATCAGTGTTCAAGCTGTGCCTCCGCAGCGGCTGCTGCCATCTGCATAATTTTTTTCAGCGGCAGTCCGGAATTTTCAGCCAGTTTGCGGCAGTCTTCAAATTCAGGTGCAATGTTTAAAATCTGCCCCGCAGCTTCGGAATATTTAACCTTAACCGTTCCCTGCGGCAACGCAACATCAATAAAGCTGCGTTCGCTGCAATGGCGAGCCACGTCGTAATAACGCACGCCTAAAGTGGTAGTTTCCGTTAAAATAATTTTTTCCAGCGCTGGTAACGCTTCCGGGTACATTAAAACAGAAAGCATTTGCGCTGGGCGGCCTTTTTTCATAATAATGGGCGTAACCCATGCGTCAAGAGCGCCTGCCGCCATCAGTTTTTCCTGCACATAAGGCCACAGCTCGCCGCTCATATCGTCGATATTGCATTCCGCAACCGTCAGCCCATGACCTTTGCCGCCTTCAAGCGTGCCAAGTGTTACGCGCAGCACGTTGGGAATTTCCAAGTTCCTTGTTCCGGCGCCGTAGCCAACTTTCTGTGCGGTAAAACCGTGCGGCATATCGGCGGAAGGCTTGGCAAGCGTAGCCATCAGCGCCACGCCGGTCGGCGTCGCCAGTTCGCGTTCAATATTGCCCTTGCTGTACAGCAAGCCGTGCGCTAAAAGTTCTGCTGTTGCAGGTGCAGGCACCGGCATTAAACCATGGGCACACTGTACAAAGCCGTAACCGGTTTTAATATCCGATATGTAAATGGCTTCAATGCCGAGGTTTTCCAGCGCCAGGCAGGTACCAACAATATCAATGATGGTGTCAATCGCCCCGACCTCATGAAAATGTACTTCTTCCAGGCTTTTACCATGTACTTTAGCTTCTGCCATGCCAAGCACACGGAAGACGCTTATTGCCTGTTCTTTTATGTTAAGGCTCAAATCTGAATTTTCAATGATGGTTTTAATATCGTTAAAATTTCTATGCTCGTGGTGGTGATGATGGTGTACTGCTGCTTCTTCGTGAGAGTGGCAGCACTGATGTTCGTGCGTATGTTCTTCGCCGTGAGCGTGATGATGGCAGCAGTGTTCATGATGGTGATGTTCTTCTTCATGCCCGTGGTGATGGTGGCAATGCCCCTCGTGATGTTCGTGCAGCTGCGCTTCTTCCAATTCTGCGGCTTCCGTCACACCGGGGATTTTCACGTTAAAATAAGCCGCATTAATGCCGCATTTATCAATGCGGGTATTAACCAGTTCATACTCGCCCAAATGCATTTTTTGCAGTTCTGATTTAATGTACGCAGCGTCAGCGCCTAAATCAAGCAGCGCGCCCAGCAGCATATTGCCGCTGATGCCGGAGAATGCTTCTATGTAAAGTGCTTTTTTCATGTTCTCACCTCATATGATTAATAATGCTTGCCAAACGCCCTGCGCCGAAGCCGTTATCGATATTTACCACGGCAACGCCGGATGAACAGCTGTTCAGCATGCCTAAAAGCGCCGATAAACCTTTAAAATTAGCGCCATAGCCTACGCTGGTAGGCACTGCAATAACCGGCCTGTCCACCAGTCCGCCGACAACGCTCGCCAGCGCGCCCTCCATACCGGCAGCGACGATTACCACATTTGCCTCACGGATAATGTCGATTTTGGAAAACAGGCGGTGAATGCCAGCCACACCGACGTCGTAAACACGCTTAACGGTGTTGCCCATAATATCCGCTGTCAGCGCCGCTTCTTCCGATACCGGCAAATCGCTGGTACCGGCAGTTACAACGGCAATATAGCGTTTTTCATCTTTTGGCAGCGGCTTGCGCTCGATTTTAATAAAGCGTGCATCCGGAAAATATTCCGCATCCGGCACAACCTTTTTAACAGCGGCAAACTTTTCTTCGCTCGCCCTCGTTCCGATAATATTGTTGTGCACCGCTGCCAGCCTTTCCATAATCGCTGCGCACTGTTCTGCTGTTTTGCCCTCGCAGTAAACAACTTCGGCAAAGCCCTGGCGCATACTGCGCTCATGGTCTATCATGGCAAAGCCCAAATCGGTGTATTCGCTGCTGTGCAGCTTTTTTAAAAAGGTTTCGTCATCAATTAAACCCTGCTTAAAATCGTTCAGTAATTCATAAGTCTGCTCTTTATAACCCATAATTTTTATTTCCTTTAACTCCTAAAAATAAGTTCTTCTAACTATATAATTATACAACTTAGAGCAGGCTTATAGCAAGCAGTTCAATTACTTTGCTTTATTTTAATGCGTAGGCACTAAGGTCCGCTGTCAGCATAACATCTCCTGCAAAACTGTCTTTGCTGCGTTCCAGCGCTACATTAGCAGCGCTTACAAGATGTTTGCCGTTTTGCAGTTCGTCTAAAAAAGCAGCCGCTTTATAAAAACTTCCGGTTACGGTAATTTTAAACGTCATTTTTTGATGGCTTTCTTTTTTCTGCTTTTCAGGTGCAATTGGTTTAATGCTTTGCAGGCGCAGGTTATATTTAGCGGCGAGTTCAGTATATTCTTTAATCAAGCCAGCGGCGTTTATTTCCTGCGGCACCAGCCCATAGGCAATAAGTGCGGCTTCATTCTGCTCTTTAACAAAAGCGGTATAATCACCGTGTTCATTTGCAAAAGCAAGATAATTATTCAGTGCTTCGCGTTTTGCGGCAAGCTGATTTTCAGCAGCGCTTATTTTATTTTGCAGTGTGTCGATAGCCGCAAATTTTACCAGCAGGCATAAAAGCAATGCGCCGATAAGTAAAAGGCTGTATTTATCACTGCGTTTTAAATTTTTAAATTGCAGATAGATTTCCTGCATGTGCTATTTCCTCTCCAGTACTAAATTAAAAGCAGTTACATTTCTGCCACCAAGCTGCGTGTTTTTTAGCTCCGCAAGTTCGGCTTTGGCATTTGCCTGCTGTTTTGCCAGCTGCTGCGCAAATTCTACGGCTTTATCAATATTAACGGCATAGCCGGTAACATTAAGCTGTTTTGCACTGTCCTGCTCTATTCTTTCAAGCCAGCAGCCAACCGGCACAGCGCTGCTGATATCTGTAAGCGCGCTGTTCCAATCAATATTCTGCGCTTTAATATTCCCGGCAAGTTTAAAGCGGCGGTTAAGCTGAGCATTTACGGCAGCGGATTCTTCATAACGCTGCTGCCAAATAGCAGCGTTACTTATTTGCTTGTCTGCTTCTTTCAGCTGCTGTTGTAACTGAAAAAGCTCTGCCAACTGCCATCCCCAAATGCCAAACGCACATACCACAGCACAAACAGCTGCGGCACGGTAAAATTTCCAGCGCGGCAGGTTAAAACCAGCATTTTGTGCGTTAACCAGGTTAAACTGGCTGTTGTTAGCCGCCGCAAGCGCTGCGCCGGTAACAGCCGCAAAACCTTCAAGATTCCCTAACACATCTGCGGCAATCGTTTCTGCAAAGCCGAGGCTATGCCCAAGGCCGTTTGCAGTTACTTGCATACTGGTTCTTTCTTGCAGCTTGTCTGCCAGTACAAAATCTATTCCAGTTAAAATAATTTGTTTAATTTCATCATTAGGCAGCGATGCAACTGCATTTTCAATTTCAAACGCCAAAACATCTGCGCCGCCGTTAACGGATTTTTGCAATACCGGCAAGGAGTTGCTAAAAGCCGTTAAAGTATACTCATCGTCAGCAGTATTTTCGCAAAGTATAAAATTTTTAAAATCTTTGGTAAGAGTTTGTTCCACTGCTGTAGAACGCAAAAACACGCCTGCCAGCGGTAAATCTAAGTGCCCGGCAATAGCGGCAAATAATTTAACAGCGGTATCAGGTATTACTATCGCCATAACGTCATTTAAGCCGCCTGTATTATGTGTTAGGTAAAACGCCGAGTGGCAAAAACTGTCCGCACTGCTGTTTGTTACATGGGCGATTTCCCATTTGGCAGCTTCTTTAAGTTCCTGCTTCGGCAGGTATGGCAGCTGTAAGTTTAGCAAAACGGTTTTATCCGTACCAACA
>DXVZ01000022.1:1677-3599 GCA_019417125.1 Phascolarctobacterium sp. | reverse complement strand
GGCGGAAGTGCGCGTGGGCATTGCCGGGCTGGGCGGGCTTGGCTCGCACATAGCGGTGTTTTTGGTGCGCGCTGGCGTTAAGCATTTGCACCTGGTCGATTTTGACCGTGTGGACGCAGGCAACCTAAGCCGCCAGCACTACTTTTTGCGTGATGTAGGCAGGCTGAAAACCGAAGCGCTGGCAGAGCAGCTATTAGCGATTAACCCGGCGCTTAACATTACAGCGGAGCGCCTGCGTTTGACGGAAGAAAACGCCACCGCTGTTTTTAAGGACGACGGCATTATCTGCGAAGCGGTGGATAAACCGCAGACCAAGGCTATGCTTGTTAATGCTTTGCTTGCCGCTTATGCTGATAAAACCGTTATCGCCGCAAGCGGCTTGGCGGGCGTGGGGCGCAGCAATGCTATAAAAACGCGCCGCATTAGCAAAAATTTTTACCTGTGCGGCGATGGCACAAGCGGCATTGAAACCTGCGGGCGTTTGGCAGCGCCGAGGGCGGCACTGTGCGCGGCGCACGCGGCTAATTTGGTGCTTGCGCTTATTTTAGGATTGGAGGAAGAACTATGACGGACGAACTTATTTTAGGCGGGCATAAATTTACCAGCCGCTTTATTTTGGGCAGCGGCAAATATTCGCTGGAGCTGATTAAAGCGGCGGTAGAAAACGCCGGTGCGGAAATTTTAACGCTGGCGCTGCGCCGCGTTAACGAAGGCGGCATGGCGAACATCTTGGATTATATTCCCAAAGGGATTACGCTTTTGCCCAACACCAGCGGCGCAAGGAGTGCGCAGGAAGCAGTGCGCATCGCCCGCCTGGCGCGCGAGGTATGCGGCAGCGATTTTGTGAAGATTGAAGTTATCCGCGACAGCAAATACCTGCTGCCCGATAACTACGAAACCATTAAAGCGACGGAAATTTTAGCGGCGGAGGGTTTTGTGGTAATGCCCTACATGTATCCCGATTTAAACGCCGCGCGCGATTTGGCAAACGCCGGTGCGGCGTGCGTAATGCCGCTCGGCGCGCCGATTGGCAGCAATATGGGGCTGGTAACGAAGGAGTTTATCCAGATTTTAATTGATGAGATTGACCTGCCTGTTATCGTCGATGCCGGTATCGGCAGCCCTTCGCAGGCATGCGAGGCAATGGAAATGGGCGCGGCAGCAGTAATGGCAAATACCGCGCTTGCCACCAGCGGCGATATTCCCGCCATGGCGGAGGCGTTTAAACTTGCCATCTGTGCCGGGCGCAAGGCTTATTTGGCGGGGCTGGGCGCGGTAACGGGGCGCGCGGCGGCAAGCAGCCCGCTGACTGGTTTTATAGGCAGGTGATGGCAATGACGAAAAAACAAAGCCTTGCGGCGGATGTGATGGCGTACCTGCCGGGTATGGAAATAATCGAATCGGACAGTTTGCGCGAAGTGCAGCAAACGGCGGACGGCGTGGATTTTAACGCGTTTACGGAACGTGACGTTAAGCAGGCGCTGGCTCATAAGCATAAAAGCGTGTGTGATTTTGCCGCGCTGCTATCGCCAGCGGCGCTGCCGTTTTTGGAGGATATGGCGCAGCAGGCGCGCAGTTTGACATTTAAGTGGTTCGGTACGGCGCGCAGCATTTTTACGCCGCTGTACCTTGCCAATTACTGCGAAAATTACTGCGTGTACTGCGGCTTTAACTGCTGCAACAAAATTAACCGCCTAAAGCTGGACGCGGCGGGCATGGAGCGCGAAATGCAGGCGATTGCCGCCACCGGACTGCGGGAAATTTTGCTTTTGACGGGCGAGAGCCGCAGTATGAGCGGCGTGGAATACATTGCCTCAGCCGTAAGGCTGGCGCGCAAATATTTTGCCGTGGTGGGGCTGGAGGTATACCCGCTGAACAGCGATGAGTATGCTTATTTGCATGAATGCGGCGCGGATTATGTG
>DXVZ01000022.1:0-1667 GCA_019417125.1 Phascolarctobacterium sp. | reverse complement strand
ACGCAGGAGCGCGCTTTAAAAGGCGGCGTGCGCGGCGTGGCGTTTGCGCCGCTGATGGGGCTTAGCGGTTTTTGCCGCGATATTTTTGCCTGTGGGCTGCACGCTTATTTATTGCAGCGTAAATATCCGGCGGCGGAAATTAGTTTTTCGTGCCCGCGGCTGCGCCCGGCAGAGGGCAACGAACTGCCGCCGGAGGCTAACGGCACGGACTTGTGCCATTTGGTGCAGGCGGTGTGCGCTTACCGCTTGTTTATGCCGCAGGCGGGCATTACCATCTCCAGCCGCGAAAGCGCAGTGGTGCGCGATAATTTATTGCAAATTGCGGCGACGAAGATTTCCGCAGGGGTCAGCACAGGCATTGGCACACACAGCAAACAGGAGCGCGAAGGCAGCGAGCAGTTTGAAATTGCCGACCCGCGCAGCGTTGCCGAAGTGTTTAACGGCATAAAAAAAGCCGGCTTACAGCCGGTAATGACGGATGGCAGCTATGTATGAAAAAATAATTTGCTTAACAGACCGCAAAATAAGCCGCGCGCCTTTTTTGCAGCAAATAGAAACTATCTGCGCCCTGCACCCCTTGGCTTTAATTTTGCGCGAAAAAGATTTGCCAGAGAAGGAATATTTACAGCTGGCGCGCAAGGTACAGGAAATTTGCAAAACTTACAGCGTTAAATTTATTGCGCATACTTTTTGGCGCGTTGGTTTAACGCTTGGCGCGGACGGAGTGCATTTGACGCTGGCAGATTTTGCCGCTATGACGGCGGAACGTTTGCAGGCAGGCTGCGTGGGCGTATCTGTCCACAGCGCGGAAGATATAAAAAGAGCCGTTTGTTTGGGTGCGGCATATTTAGTTGCCGGGCATATCTACGCAAGCAGCTGCAAACCCGGCGTGCCGCCGCGCGGGCTTGCGTTTTTGCGCATGGCGTGCGAATTAAGCAGCGTGCCGGTGTACGCCATTGGCGGCATTGGGGCTGATAAGGAGCAAATTAAAGAAGTGCTGGCGTGCGGCGCTGCGGGCGTTTGCGTGCGCAGCGCGCTGATGCGGCGTTAAAACTTAACTGCTTTAACGCAGAACATCGGCACAGGAATGTAAAAAATATCTTCAGCGGCATAAATACGGCTGCCTACCGTGGTATCGGCGCTAACGCTGCACAGGCCGGTGTTTTGTAAAAACTCAGTATCCCACTGCGGCCGGTTGTAGGCGCTGATATTCAACATGTGGTAAATATTATGGCATTGCTCTAAAAGTTCCGGGGCAATATCTGCATGGGCGTTGTGTGCAGGCGGTTTCTGGCTGTGGTGGGCGCGGGCGTGTTCGGCATCGTAGTTTAACAGCAGTCCGCCTGGTTTCAGCACGCGCAGCCATTCGCGGTAGGCTGTTTCGGGGTGGGGCAGGTTCCACATTACGTTGCGGCTGATAACAACGTCAAAACTATCGTCCGCAAAGTCCAGCGCTTCGGCGTCCATAATGGCAAAAGCGGCGCTGCTGCCTTCGGCGATGGCAAGTTCGCGCGCAGCTTTAATCATTTCCGGCGTCAAGTCAATGCCGGTAACGTCATGTTTCTGCCCCAGCAAAATACCAAAAAAACCTGCGCCGCAGCCAATGTCCAAAATTTTCAGGCGGCTGTTTTGCGGCAGTTGGCGCGTAATTTCCTGCTGCCATAAAA
>DXVZ01000021.1:6917-8471 GCA_019417125.1 Phascolarctobacterium sp. | reverse complement strand
AACTCATCATCTGGCAGAACGGCACGGCGTACCCGGTAGGCATAAAAAAGAGCGCTTACCCGAGCAAAGCCGTTAAAACCTTTGCGATACTGGAACCGGTCAGCGCCAACGCAAAAATAAACACCGGCGCAGGGGGCATAGTGTGCTTAATTGACGACCTTTTACCGGCGTCAGACAGTTTGTATTATATCCCCGCGTGGGTGCTGTGATTAAATTTTAAAAGCTGCTTCGCGCAGCTTTTTTGCTTTTCGGCTTGCTGAAAACTTTGTTTTATTGTAAAATTTAAAGAGTAGTATACTTTGCTTTTTAATGGAGGCTATGTTATGAATAACAACGCAAAACCGGCAATGAATTTGCAGGACAGCTTTTTAAACCATGTAAGAAAGGAAAACCTCGGCGTAATTATCTATCTTGTAAACGGGTTCCAAATCAGGGGGCTGGTTCGCGGCTTTGATAATTTTACGGTAATTATAGAGAACGAAGGCAAACAGCAGCTTGTTTACAAGCATGCCATTTCAACAATTTCTCCGGCGGCAAATATTACCATTATGCAGCCGGAAAGACGCGAGCAACAATAAAAGGCTTAAGAAAAACGGCGCTGTGGCGTTGTTTTTCTTTATATAGGGTATTTTTATGACTGGTAAATTGCAGTTATTTTTGGAATATTTAACAGTGGAGCTGGGCCTTTCGGCAAATACCCGGCAGGCGTACGAGCGTGATTTGCGCCTGTTTTGCAAGGCTTTGGGCTTAAAGGACGCCGACGGGCTTACCGGCGTTACGCGCGAGGGGATAACAGGCTATATGTCGCAGCTTAAAAATAAGGGGCTGGCGGCGGCTACTATTGCCCGCAAACTGGCGGCGATAAAGGCGTTTTACCGTTTTATGGCGGCAGAAGGTTATATGGAAGTGAACCCCGCCGAAGTTGTTGAGGCTGGGACAAAAGGCATTAAACTGCCGCGCGTTTTAAGCGAGGACGAGGTGGAGCGGCTTTTAAAGCAGCCAGATTTAACGGCGCCAGAGGGTTTCCGTGACCGCACGATGCTGGAAGTATTGTACGCTACCGGTATGCGTGTTTCGGAACTGATTAACCTGACGCTGGAGCGCGTTGACCTGAATATGAAGTACATCATCGCTTTCGGCAAGGGCAGTAAGGAACGTATTGTGCCGCTGGGGTCAGTTGCTGCGGGATTTTTGCAGCAGTACCTTAACGAAGTGCGCCCAAAACTGACGCACGAGGAACGCAAAACTAACATTGTGTTTTTAGCTATGGGCGGGCACGAGCTGACGCGCCAGCGTTTTTGGCAGATTATCCGCACTTATGGTAAGGAAGCAGGCATTACCAAGGCTTTAACGCCGCATATTATGCGCCATTCGTTTGCCACGCATTTGCTGGATAACGGCGCCGACCTGCGCAGCGTGCAGGAGCTTTTGGGGCATTCTGATATTTCGACGACGCAGATTTATACGCATTTAACTAATAAGCGCCTGCGCGATATTTATGCTAAAGCGCATCCGCGGGCATGATTGAAGGAGTGGCAGCATGGCAAAAAGAAG
>DXVZ01000021.1:0-6907 GCA_019417125.1 Phascolarctobacterium sp. | reverse complement strand
CTTCCGTATGGTTAACCGTACTTTTAATAGCGGTAGTGCTGATAACCGCTGTGGCGGCAGGTATTTACTATGCTTCCTCGCGCGCGGAAAAGGACGTTGAGGACACCGGCATTACCGGACCTACCGTGATAGATTTACTGGAAGAATCAAAATCTGCCCAAAAGGCGGTAGACGATATTTTGCTGACGCGCGCTAACTGGCAGCTGACTGATAATGGGCGCAGCGAGCAGAAAGAAACGCAGCGCTCCGGCGCGGAGGTAATTTGGAACAAGCGCGAGCTAGCGCTGGGCGTGCCGCCTGCGACGGAACTTCGCGACGCCGCTAACTGGCTTGCCAGCAAATTGGAGGGCGGCAGGCTGAAAACCGTGCGCCTTGAAGAAACTACTTACAACAGTTGGGATTCGGTGCGCCTTGACGTTGCCATCAGCACTAAAGCGGGCGATGGCACGAAAGAGTTTGTAACCGACACTGTGTATTTTTACCATAACTTAAACCTGGATAAGCCGGATAAGGATATTAAAAAGGAACCTGCCGCTGCGCGCAGCCATCACGGTAAACTGGCGGTAATTATTGATGATTGCGGCTACGACATTGACCTTGTGCAGCGCCTGGTAAATCTGCGCGCGCCATTCAGCTTTGCGATTATTCCGTACCGCGATTTCAGCAGTGATTCGCTGCACGTTATTAACGGCGGCGGGCAGGTGGCAATGCTGCATTTGCCGATGGAACCAATGGACCCATCCGCAATGAGCGAGGGCAAAAGCACTGTGCTGACCAGTATGGACGATAAGCGCATTATGCAGCTGACTGGCGAATTAATTAACAGCCTGCCGGGCATCAGCGGAGTTAATAACCACCAGGGCAGCAAAGCTACCAGCGACGAGCGTACGATGCGCGCCGTGCTGAAAGAAATTAAGCGCCAGGGGCTGTTTTTTGTGGACAGCAATACCTACGCCAAATCGCTTGGCGATAAGCTGGCGGCAAATATGGGCGTGCCGACCGGGCGCAACAATATCTTTTTGGATAACAGCACCGATGAGGACGAGATAATTAAAAAAATCTGGCAGGCGGCGGCTATCGCCGATAAATACGGAAGCGCCATTGCTATCTGCCATGCGCGCCCACATACCGTAAACGCCTGGGAGCGCGTTATCGGCGAGGTTAAGGCTTCGGGGCTGAAACTGGTGCCTGTCACAGAAGTTTTACATTAAATGATGCTGCAGTATTTGAAACTTAATCTTAAAATTGTTATAATATTAAATAGGCTTTGCCTGTAATGCTTTGCAATGTTTTGTTTTATTAATGAAGGAGGACATAACAAATTATGAAAACAGCTTTTTTAATGACAGCACTGACCGTGCTTTTAGTGCTTATCGGCGATTATTTCGGCGGTTTGCAGGGCATGATTGTGATGCTGACTTTTTCGGTAGCGATGAATTTTTACGCTTACTGGAACAGCGATAAAATGGTACTGCGCCACTACAACGCGCGTGAGGTTGACGCTCATTCCGCACCGGCGCTGTATAAAATGGTGCAGGAGTTGGCACGCCGCGGCAACTTGCCGATGCCGAAAGTTTACATCATCGACAGCCCGGTGCCTAACGCTTTTGCTACCGGACGCAACCCGGAGCACGCGGCCGTTGCCGTAACTACGGCGCTGTACGACGTGCTTGATAAACGCGAGATTGCCGGTGTACTTGGCCATGAGCTGAGCCACGTTAAGCACAACGATATTTTAATCAGCACTATTGCCGCAACCATGGCTGGCGTTATTACAACCATTGCGCAGTGGGGCATGTTCCTTGGCGGCGGGCACAGCGACGATGAGGGCAATAACGGCGGCAACTTTATCGTTACGCTGTTAATTATGATTTTGGCGCCTATCGCTGCGGCGCTGATTCAGATGGCGGTATCGCGCTCTCGCGAGTATCTGGCTGATGAGGGCGGCGGCGAACTTAGCGGCGACCCGGACGCACTGGCGGACGCGCTTTTAAAAATTGACGCTTATGCGCAGCGCCGCACTATGCCCGGCGCAACTGAAGCGACGGCGCACATGTTTATTGTATGCCCGTTCAGCAAAAAAACTATGCAGCAAATGTTCAGCACCCACCCCAGCACCGAAGAACGTGTAGCGCGCCTGCGTGAACAGGCTGCCGAAATGAGAAAACACGGAGGCCGTTAATAATGGATAAGAAAACTAAACTGGCGTGGCTGAAAAGATATTCCGAAACCAACGCCGTATCCGGCTTTGAAGCGCCGATGAAAGAGCTTTTGCAGGAGCGCCTTGCAGGCAAAGCAGAAGTAAGCTATGATAAACTTGGCAGCGTAGTGTTCACCAGTGCTGCCTCAGATGAAGCAGCGCCGAAAATCATGCTGGCAAGCCACATGGATGAAATCGGCTTTATGGTTAAGCATATTACCAAAGAAGGCTTTTTAAAATTCGTCTGCCTGGGCGGCTGGTGGGAACAGGTAATGCTGAGCCAGCGCGTAACCGTACACGGCAGCAAGGGTGATTTGGTGGGCGTTATCGGCAGTAAGCCGCCCCACATTTTAACGCCGGAAGAACGTACAAAAGTTGTGCAAAAACGCGATATGTATATTGATATTGGCGCTAAAGACGAAAAAGAAGCCCGCAAACTGGGCGCGTTTGAAGGCTGCCCCGTTACTCCGTATGCCGAAATGGCAGTGATGGGCGACGGCAAAACCCTGCTTGGCAAGGCGTGGGATAACCGTATCGGCTGCGCTGTTATGGCAGACGTTATGGATAATATTGCAGGCACCAAACACCCCAACACCGTTTACGGTGTGGCAACAGTGCAGGAGGAAGTTGGCCTACGCGGCGCGCAAACCAGCGTAAACCTGTTGAAACCGGACGTTGCCTTTGTTATTGATACCTGCGTGGCAGGCGGTACGCCTGGCGTCAGTGACGATGTTGCACCGGCGAAAATTGGCGAGGGCATTGCCGTTACTATTTTTGACGCCGGTATGATACCTAATACCGCGCTGCGTGATTTTGCGCAGAAAGTTGCCAAGGATATGAAAATACCGACGCAAATCAGTATTTCTGAAGGCGGCGCGACGGACGGCGGGCGCATCCACCTGCACGGGGACGGCGTGCTGACCTTAACTTTCAGTATCCCTACGCGCTATATCCACAGCCATCAGTCTGTAATCCACCTGGACGATTATGAAGGTGCGGTAAAACTTATTACAGCTATGATTGAAAAGCTGGACGCTAAAAAATACCAGGAACTTTTAAAGGGCTAAAATCGTTTAACGATTTAGTATAAAATTATTACAAAGAAGAATAGGAGCGATTTTTAATGCAGCAAACACTCGTACTTGTAAAACCTGACGGAGTAAGGAAAAATCTTATCGGTGAAATTATTTCCCGTTTTGAACGCCGCGGCCTTAAAGTTTCCGCTTTGAAACTTGTTAAAATGACTGAAGCACAGGCTAAATTCCACTATGCTGAACACGAAGGCAAACCCTTCTTCGGCGAACTGGTTGACTTTATCACCTCCGGCCCGGTTGCCGCTATGGTAATCTCCGGCGAAAACGCTATTAAAGCAGTACGCGGCCTGATGGGCGCAACCAACCCGCTGGAATCCGTACCGGGTTCTATCCGCGGTGATTTTGCACTGTCTATCGGTGAAAACATCGTTCACGGCAGCGACAGCGAAGAATCCGCAGCACGCGAAATTAACAACTTCTTTAAACCCGAAGAAATTTACTAAGATTAAATTACAGTTTGTTCCGGAAGGATGGTGGCAGCATGACTAAAGCAGCGGTTTATACAAGAACTGGCGATAAAGGCACTACCGGTCTTTATACCGGTGAACGTGTTTCCAAGCACAGCCTGCGCGTGGAAGCATATGGAACGGTAGATGAAATTACTTCGGCGCTGGGGTTTGCCCGCGCTACGGTAACAAGGCAGGACGTAAAGGGCACTATTTTAAAGGTGCAGCAGCTTTTAATGTCGCTGATGGCCGATATTGCAAGCATGAATTTGCCGGAGCCTTACATTAAAGAGGAACATGTTAAAATGCTTGAAAGCACGATTGATAAGTACGACGCAATGCTTGAGCCGCTGGGACATTTTATTATCCCCGGCGATACGCTTGGAGCAGCGGCGCTTGATATTGCGCGCACCACTACCCGCCGCGCTGAACGCTGCGCTCTGCGCCTGGCTGAAGAAGAACCTGTTAACCAGCAGGCTTTAATCGCGCTCAACCGCTTATCGGATTTGTGCTTTATTCTGGCAAGGGTAGAAGCCGAAGTAGGCAACAAATAACAATAAATTAAAGGCAGGCCGCCGCTTTACGGCGGCTTTGCTTTTTTAGGAGCACTAAAGTGAGAAATTGGAAAGTTATACTGGCTATTTTAACCGCTAACGTGGTGTTTATGTCTGCCAGCTATACAATGCTGATACCGTTTTTACCGATGTACCTGGTGCGCGAGCTTGGTGTTGCCGAACCGGAAGTTACCATGTGGTCGGGCGTGGTATTTTCGGTTACGTTTCTTATCGGCGGCATTATGGCGCCGATTTGGGGCAAACTTGCCGATAAGCACGGCAAAAAGCCGATGGCTATCCGCAGCGGGCTGGGGCTGGCTCTTTCGTATTTTTTGGGCGGTTTGGTAACAAGCCCGGAACAAATGGTGGGCGTGCGCATTTTACAGGGCTTTGCTGCTGGCTTGTGGTCGGTGTGCCTTGCCATAGCCACGTCTTCCGTGCCGGTCGGTAAACTGGGCATGAGCCTTGGCATACTGCAATCGGGCTTAACGGCTGGTAACGTCATCGGCCCTTTAATTGGCGGCGTGCTGGCGACGATGTTTGGCATGCGCACTTCGTTTTATTTAGGCGGCGCAGTGCTGTTTATGATTACGCTGGTCTTTTGGTTCTACATACCGGAGCCGCCGGGAAGCACTGCTGCCAAAGAGGACGTGGATAAAGAGCCAGTAACGGCTCTGCTGAAAAATAAGCCAATCCGCGAAGCACTTATCTGTTCGGGCATAGTGCAGATGGTAATACTTTTAATTCAGCCGATTATCAGCCTGTACGTAGAAAAGCTGTACCACGGTACGGACAACATTATTTTTGTAGCGGGGCTGGTATTCTCGCTGGTGGGCATTGCCAGCGCTATGACCGCGCCATTTTGGGGACGCTTCGGGCAGAACCGCGGCTTTTACCTGTCGCTGGCATTGTCATCTGTCTGTGCTGGCGTGGTGATGATTATGCAGTCCGTGCCCGATTCGTTAATATTATTTGCCGCGCTTAATTTCACGGTGGGCCTGTTCTTTGCGGGCATTCAGCCGTCAATCAGTGCTATTTTGGCAAATAAGTCGGAACGCACACAGCGCGGGCGCGTGTTTGGTATGCTGTTTTCGGCGCAGCAGTTCGGTTCGATGATCGGTCCGCTGGTGGGCGGAGGCATTGCGGTCTTTTTGCCGATGAACAGTTTGTTCGTTATCGGCGGTGTGGTGCTGATTATTATTGCCGCGCATGTATATCTGCGCCACCGCAGCGAAGCACCTGCGCTTTAAAATTTAATATTTTGGCTGCACCGTAAGTTTTGGGCGGTGCGGCTTTTATTTTGCGTAAAAGATTAAAAATTTTTAAATTTGTATACAGCAATTTTTCTGAAAATGCTGTATAATATATGAGTTCAGTAAAAAAATCTGTCTGCTGCGTCAGGCGTAAAAATCAGGAAGGGTTAAGCGTCAATGAGAACGACTTATTTGAAAATATATCTTGATTCGCTGCGTCACAACCTGCGTGCCATCCGCGCGCTGGTGCCCAAACATACGGAAACCGTCGCCGTCGTTAAGGCAAATGCCTATGGCTACGGCGCCGTGCAGGTGGCGGCTATGGCTATGGAAGAAGGCTACGAGGCACTTGCCGTTGCAGTTACAAGCGAGGCTAAACAGCTGCGCGAGGCTGGCTTTAAATGCCCTATTTACCTTTTGGGGCTGTTAATGCCTGATGAATACGAAGAAGCCTTTAATACAGATTCCATCATTCCGGTATGCGAATCGACCGATTTGCAGCGGCTTGACAAAACGGCAGCGCGCTTTGGCAAAACTGCCAGCGTAATGGTTGCGGTAGACAGCGGCATGAACCGCATCGGCGTGCAGGCTGAGGAAGTGCCCGAATTTTTGGAGGACATTAAAAAGTACGCCAACATTACCGTGCACGGCTTTTTTACGCATTATGCCTGCGCTGACGGCGAAAGCCACGAGCATGTAAAACGCCAGATGCAGCGTTTTGAAAGCATGGTAAGGCGCATACCTCAGCCCGAAAAATATGTTTTTACTGCCGCTAACAGTTCTACCACGCTGTACTTTCCTGAATCTTATTATGACGCCGTGCGCCCGGGGCAAATTATTTACGGCTATATGCCGGAAGGGCACGCTGAAACGCAGGAACGTGCGGCAGAGCTGCCTAAGTTTGAAAGCGCGCTGGGGCTGTTCAGCCGCGTGGTGCATATCCATAAGGTAAAAGCTGGCGATACGGTTGGCTATGGCGCAACCTATAAATGCAATGAAGATACCTGGATTGCCACCGTGCCTATCGGCTATGCGGACGGTTATCCGCGCTGCCTGTCCAACAAGGGCGAAGTTTTAATTGGCGGCAGGCGCTATAAAGTTGCCGGGCGTGTGTGCATGGACCAGATTATGATAGAACTTGGCCACGAAATCAATGTAAAAGTTGGCGATGAGGTAGTGCTTATCGGCAGGCAGGGCGATGATGAAATTACCGTTATTGATATTGCCAAGCTGGCGGACACCCATCCGGACGAAATTTCCTGCCAGTTAAGCCCGCGTATTCCGCGCATTTACTGCAATAAATACGAAAAATAAAAAGTAAAAAATAAAAGGTCTTAATAAAAAATACACAGTACCGTAA
>DXVZ01000020.1:13137-29667 GCA_019417125.1 Phascolarctobacterium sp. | reverse complement strand
CCAACATGATGAGTATGATTGGCTTTACCATGCTGTTGGGCCTGGTAACTAAAAACGCTATTTTGTTAATTGACTACGCTAACCAGCAGCGCGAAAAAGGGCTGGATATCCGCAGCGCGACGCTGGAAGCCTGCTCGCTGCGCCTGCGCCCGATATTGATGACGACGTTGTCTACAATTTTGGGTATGCTTCCTATCGCCATGGGCATCGGCGAAGGCGCGGAACTGCGCCAATCTATGGGCGTGGTTTTGGTCGGCGGTTTAATTACCTCCACTATGCTGACGCTGTTGGTTGTGCCGGTTGTGTATATGGAATTTGAACAGTGGAAAGCCAAACACTATAAATCTTCTGTACCGGCAGAAGAAGCATAACAAAAAAATTTTTACCGCTCTGCAAATTGCAGGGCCTTTTGTTTTAATTGTTACAAAAATAGATAAAATTACTTGTACCGTACCTGCCTAATCTTGTATAATAAATATAAAATATAAGTAAAAATTAAGTTAAACGGCTTAATAGGAGGGCTTATGGTTTACTTTTTCGGATTTTTGGGCGGACTGGCATTGTTTTTGTACGGTATGCAGCTTATGGGCGAAGGCCTGCAGCGTGCCGCCGGCGAGAAGCTGCAAAAAATACTTGAAAAGCTGACCGGCTTTTTGCCGGTGGCAGTAGCGCTTGGCGCGGTTGTAACTGGTATTTTGCAGTCCAGCAGCGCGACGACGGTAATGACGGTAGGCTTTGTTAACGCCGGGCTGATAAATTTAAAGCAGGCGTTCGGCGTAATAATGGGCGCCAACATCGGCACTACCATGACGGCGCAGTTGATTGCCTTTAAGCTTACTGATTATATTACGTTGTTTTTGGCAATCGGCTTTGCGGTGCAGCTTTTGGCAAAACGCCAGCGCGGCAAATATCTGGGGCAGGTTGTGCTGGGTTTCGGTATTTTAATGCTGGGCATGGAAATGATGAGTGATTCAGTAATGCCGCTGCGCGAATACCAGGGCTTTATTGATTTTATCGGGCGTTTTTCGGATAACCCGGTGCTGGGAGTTGCCGTGGGCCTTGTAATGACGATGGTAATTCAGTCCAGCAGCGCCACTATCGGCGTGCTGATTGCCATTGCCAACCAGGGGCTGATTCCGCTGGAGGGAGCTATTCCCGTACTGTTGGGCGATAACATCGGTACCTGCATTACCGCGGTGCTGGCGTCTCTGCGTGCCAACATTACCGCTAAAAGGGTGGCGTTGGCGCATGTTATGTTTAACTTTATCGGCACCATAATTTTTATTACTTTTATGGCGCTGTTTGTTAAACTGGTACTGGCAATTTCACCGGCAGACGATATTGCCCGCCAGATTGCCAACGCGCATACGGCGTTTAACGTGGTAAATACGCTGCTGTTTATGCCGTTTACCGGTTTATTTATTAAACTTATCGAAAAAATGCTGCCGGGCAGCGGCGTTGTAATTTCGCGCAAACCGGCTTATTTGGACGATAAAATGCTGGCGACTCCGTCTATCGCCATGGGTCTTGCTGTTAAGGAAATTGTACGTATGGGCAACATGGCGCGCCACAATGTAGAAGTAGGACTGGCGGCGCTGGAAGATAAGGACGAAGCTAAAATTAAATACGTTCTGGAGCACGAACCGGTAATTGACACACTGGAAGAAGACATTACCCGCTACCTTACTAAAATGAGCGAAAAAGAAATGAGCGGCGAGCTTTCGGCGGCGCATACCAGGCTGCTGCACGCCTGCACGGATATCGAGCGCATTGGCGACCACGGCGAAGCCCTGGCAAAAGACGCACGCCGCATGTTTGAGGACGACGTTAAATTCAGCGAAGAAGCTAAAGAAGAACTGCGCAATCTTGGCAAACTGGTGCTGGAAGCCAGCGGTAAGGCGATGGAAGCGCTCGCCAATGACGATAAGGCGCTGGCGCAGGAAGCATGGGACATTTGCCGCAAGGTTAAAAAAACGCAGAAAGAAATCCGCAAAAACCATATTGTGCGCCTGAACGAAAAACGCTGCGACCCTGTTGCCGGATTTATGATGATGGAGATTTTAATTAACCTTAAGCGTGTTTCAGACCATTCCAAAAATATCAGCCAGATTGTTTTGGGAATTTTTTAAAATAATTTAAAAAATCTGTTGACAAACGAATTTTACTGCTGTATAATTAACATCGTTGTTGAGAGATGCGGAAATAGCTCAGTGGTAGAGCACCACCTTGCCAAGGTGGGGGTCGCGAGTTCGAGCCTCGTTTTCCGCTCCATGAATTGTCAGCCCGGCAGTTTACTGCCGGGTTTTTTGAATTTGCTGCAAAAACCATAATAATATATTATAGGAATAACAGCAAAATTCTTGTCAAGTACCGCCTGTTGTGATATTATATTATGAGCAATGTGTGTAAACAGCTGCATTTTTAACAATATAACCGATGCAAACAACACGCTGTGACAATCAGCACATATAATTAAGGGAGGATTTATTAATGAACGTAACAGTAGAAAGAGTCGGCAACGACGCAACTCTTAAAATCACTTTGCCCGCAGAGGAAGTAAACAAAGGCTTTAAAAAAGCCGTTGCAAAGATTGCAGGCCAGGTAAACATCCCCGGCTTCCGTAAAGGCAAAGCCCCCCGCAATATTATCGAAATGCACTATGGCAAAGAAGCCGTTAAACAAGAAGCTTTTGAACTGGTTGCCAACCAGTGCTATACCGAAGCCCTGGAACAGGAAAAACTTATTCCTGTTTCCGACCCGAAAGTAGAAGAATCCGTATTTGAAGAAAACAAAGATATGGAACTTACTATTAAAGTTACCCTCAAACCGGAAGTTGAACTGGGCGATTACAAAGAACTGCATGTAGAAAAAGAAGTGGTTGAAGTTACCGGCGAAGCTGTTGAAGAACAGGTACAGGGCCTGCGCAACCGCCATGCTAAAATGGTTGAGGCTGAAGAAGGCGCTGTAATAGAAAAAGGCGATTTCGCCATTATCGACTTTGCAGGCACCGTTGACGGCGAACCGTTCAGCGGCGGCGAAGGCAAGGGTTATCCGCTGGAAGTTGGCTCCAATTCCTTCATCCCCGGTTTCGAGGATCAGCTGGTAGGACTTAAAAAAGGCGACAGCACCGATGTTGACGTAACTTTCCCGGAAGAATACTTTGTAAAAGAACTCGCCGGCAAACAGGCAATCTTTAAAGTAAACGTACAGGACGTTAAACGTAAAGAGCTGCCCGAACTGACCGACGAATATGTAGCAGCCAACAGCGACTGCAAAACCGTTGAAGAACTGCGTGCAAGCTACAAAGAGCGCATGCAGAAAGCAGCAGAAAACAACGCTCAGATTGCTTACGAAAAAGCACTGATTGACCTTGCTGTTGCCAACGCTAAATTTGAAGTTCCCGAAATCATGATTGAAGACCGCATTACCCAGATGATTGACGAAATGCGCATGAGCCTTGAAGCACGCAAACTCACTCTGGACCAGTACATGCAGTACAGCGGTATCGACATGAAACAGCTGCGTGAACGCCAGCACAGCGCCGCAGTTGAAAATGTTAAAACCGACCTTGTTCTTGACGCTATTGCCAAAGCTGAAAACCTCCAGGTTTCTATGGACGATGTTGACAGCGAACTTTCCGCCATCGCTTCCCAGCACGGCGCAACTCTTGACGACGTTAAGAAAATTATTAAATCCAACGGCACCATGGGCCTGCTCCTGGCAAACATTCTGCGCCGCAAAGCTGCTCATGTAATTATTGACAGCGCTAAATAATTAGGCGTTTGGCAAAACCATAAAAAAGGGGTGTGACAATAATGAATTATGTGCCAATAGTTGTAGAACAGTCCAACCGCGGAGAACGCTCTTACGATATATATTCCCGCCTTTTAAAGGACAGAATAGTTTTTGTTACCGGCGAAATAGATGATACTATGGCAAACCTCGTTATCGCCCAGCTGCTCTTTTTAGAGTCGGAAGACCCCGATAAGGATATCCATCTCTATATTAACAGCCCGGGCGGCGTAGTAAGCTCCGGCCTGGCAATATATGATACAATGCAGTATATAAAGCCTGATGTTTCCACAATCTGCATGGGGATGGCTGCCAGTATGGCGTCCGTGCTTCTGGCTGCCGGCGCGCCGGGCAAGCGCTTCGCCCTGCCGTATTCCAGGGTTATGATTCATCAGCCGATGGGCGGTGCAAGAGGCCAGGCTACCGAAATTGAAATCACGGCGCGCGAAATTCTGCGCCTCCGTGACGAGTTGAACGGTATTTTGGCATATCATACCGGACAGACCAAAGAAAAGATTGCGCAGGATACTGAACGTGATAACTACATGAGCAGCCAGGAAGCAAAAGCCTACGGGCTGATTGACGAAGTTGTAACGCGTAAGCCTGCTAATGAAAAATAAAGGCTTTAAGGAGATACTTAGAATGAAATTCGGTGGGGACAATCACCATGACGCCCCTGTATGTTCTTTTTGCGGCAAGCGCGAGGCGCAGGTCAGCAAAATGTTCAGCAAAGTGCTGGGCGAAGGTGATTTGTTTATTTGCGATGAGTGTATAAAGCTCTGCAACGAAATGCTTGAAGAAGAAATGCGGGCGAGGGCGGTTAACCATACGGAAATTTCCGAACTGCCCAAACCTAAAGAAATAAAGGCTATTCTGGATGAATACGTCATCGGCCAGGAGGAAGCAAAAAAGACTCTTGCCGTTGCCGTTTACAACCACTATAAACGCATTGACTATGAACTGAACCACGTGCCCAGCGATAAGGACGTGGAACTGCAAAAATCAAATATTTTAATGCTTGGCCCTACCGGCAGCGGCAAAACCCTGCTGGCACAGACGCTGGCGAAAATTTTGCAGGTGCCCTTTGCCATTGCCGATGCTACTGCGCTGACGGAAGCAGGTTATGTAGGCGAGGACGTGGAGAACATTCTGCTGCGTTTAATCCAAAATGCTGATTACGATATTGAACGCGCCCAGCGCGGCATTATCTATATTGACGAAATTGATAAAATTTCCCGCAAGTCCGAAAACCCCTCCATTACCAGGGACGTATCGGGTGAGGGCGTACAGCAGGCGCTGTTAAAAATTCTTGAAGGCACGGTTGCCAATGTTCCGCCGCAGGGAGGGCGCAAGCATCCGCATCAGGAATTTTTGCAGATTGATACAACCAACATTCTGTTTATCTGCGGCGGCGCTTTTGACGGGCTGGAAAACATTATCAGCCAGCGTACCGGCAAAAAGAACCTTGGCTTTGGCGCCGATATTAAAACTAAAGACGAAATCAGCCTGACGGATACCTTTAAAAAGGTGCTGCCGGAGGATTTGATGAAGTTTGGTTTGATACCGGAGTTTGCAGGCCGTCTGCCGGTTGTTGTAACGCTGGAGGCTTTGGACAAGGCTGCGCTGATTAAGATTTTGCAGGAGCCTAAAAACGCACTGGTTAAACAGTATCAGCATTTCCTGGCGATGGATAATGTAGAGCTGGAATTTGAACCAGATGCACTGGAAGCCATTGCCGAAGAAGCGCTGAAACGCAGTGCGGGTGCACGCGGGCTGCGCGCTATTATCGAATCGGTAATGCGCAACGTAATGTACGATGTGCCTTCACGCAGCGACGTTGTAAAATGTATTGTAACTGCCGATGCCATCCGCAACCATGCGGAACCGAAAATGGTTGTTAAGGTAGGCTGAAATTAAAATAACGGGGGAAGGGGATTTTAACCTTCCCTCTTTTTGGTTTTATGGGGCTTTTGTGATACAATTATAAGAGATTTGAATTTTAGTATAAATAGGGGGATGCTAATATAAAAATGGAAGCATCAGGAAAATTACTGCCGCTGCTGGCGCTGCGCGGTATTATCGTTTTCCCAGGGATGACGGTAAACCTTGACGTCGGCAGGGATAAATCAATAAACGCGGTTAACGCCGCTATGCAGCTGGATAAAAAAATACTGCTGGTAACACAGCGCGACGCCGAAACAGCAGACCCACAGCGTGGTGATTTGTATAACTTCGGCGTTGTTGCCGAAATTAAGCAGCTTTTAAAACTGCCGAGCGGTGCTTTGCGTATTTTAATACAGGGCTTAAACAGGGCGGAGCTTACTTCGCTGATTGAGGCGCCATTTAAAGATACTTACCTTGAAGGTTTTGCAGTGCCGGTAGAAAGCATTGAGCCGGAAGAAAACACCGAAACCGAAGCCATGCGCCGCGTGCTTTTACAAAGTTTTGAAAAATGGCTGATTACCGGCAAAAAAGTAACCACCGAGGTTATGCTTAATTTTAAAACCATTACCACCGCTGGAGAAATTGCCGATATCATTGCCGGTTATTTAACAGTCAGCATCGAAGAAAAAGAAGAACTTTTGGAGCTTGTTGACGTTAAAGAGCGTATGCGCATGCTGCATACCTTTTTGTGCAAAGAGCTGGAAATTGCCGAACTTGAAAAAAATATTACGCAGGAAGTGCGCAAGCAGATAGAAAAGAACCAGCGCGAGTATTATCTGCGTGAGCAGATTAAGGTTATTAACAAAGAGCTGGGCGAAGGCGATGAGCGCCAGGCTGAAATAGACGAGTATAAAAAACAGATGGAAGGGCGCGACTTGCCTAAAGAAGTTGCCGATAAAATCAACAAAGAGTTGGACCGCCTTTACAAAATGCCGCCGATGATGGCGGAAAGCGGCGTTATCCGCAACTATGTGGAAACCCTGCTTTCGCTGCCGTGGGGTATTTACGGCAAGGACAACTTTGATTTGAAACATGCCGGCAAAATTTTAGATAAAGACCACTATGGGCTGGAAAAAGTTAAAGAGCGTATTTTGGAATACCTTGCCGTGCGCGCGCTGACCAAAGGAGACAAAGGCTCTATCCATTGCCTTGTCGGGCCACCGGGCGTTGGCAAAACCTCGCTGGCGCAGTCGGTTGCGCGTGCTATCGGGCGCAAGTTCACGCGTATGTCGCTGGGCGGTGTGCACGATGAAGCCGAAATCCGCGGACACCGCCGTACCTACATCGGCGCAATGCCGGGGCGCATTATCCACGGCATGCAGGCCTGCGGCGTAATGAACCCCGTTTTTTTGCTGGACGAAGTTGATAAAATGTCGTCCGATTTTCGCGGCGACCCTGCTTCGGCGCTGCTGGAGGTTTTAGACCCCGAACAGAACAATACTTTCAGCGACCATTACGTTGAACTGCCGTTTGATTTGTCGCAGGTGTTCTGGATTGTTACTGCTAACACTGTGGAAACCATTCCCGCCGCGCTGCTTGACCGTATGGAAGTAGTGCAGCTTTCCAGCTATACCGAGGACGAAAAGGTAAAAATTGCCGAACTGCACCTGCTGCCGAAAGAACGCCACAACAACGGTTTAAGCGCTAAAACGCTTACTATCACGGAAGAAGCGCTGCGCCAGATTATCCGCGGTTACACGCGCGAAGCCGGTGTGCGCAATTTAGAACGCAAAATTGCCGCTGTGTGCCGCAAAACGGCTTTCCGCATTGTTAACGGCGAAGCTAAAACGGCAAAGGTAACGGCTAAAAACCTGCAAAAATACCTGGGCAAAGTAATTTACCTGGAAGACGATGTTAACCTTGAAGCGGCGGCTGGCATCTGCACCGGCCTTGCCTGGACGCGCGTCGGCGGCGAGCTGTTAAAGGTAGAGGTTGTAGCCTGCAAGGGCAAGGGTCACCTTGTGCTGACCGGGCAGCTGGGCGACGTTATGAAAGAATCGGCGCAGGCTGGTTATACTTATATCCGCTCGCGTGCCGATGAGTTGGGGCTTGCTAAAGATTTTTACGAAACCGTTGACATCCATATCCATCTGCCGGAAGGCGCTATACCGAAAGACGGGCCTTCGGCAGGCATTACCATGGCGACGGCGATGATATCGGCACTGACGGGCCGCAAAGTTAAAAAGAACCTTGCCATGACCGGCGAAATTACGCTTTCCGGCAGGGTTTTGCCTGTGGGCGGTATTAAAGAAAAATTTTTGGCGGCGCACCGCTACGGTGTAAAAACCATTATTATGCCTGCCAAAAACGTGCAGGATTTGGAAGAACTGCCGGAAAACGTGCGTGACCAGATGCACTTTATTCCGGTTAAGCATATGGATGAGGTGTTAAAAATAGCATTGGAGGATTGAGGCGATGAACAAAGGAGTTTGGGATATTATCCGCGCGCAGTTCGTTACATCTGCCGTTAAGGCAGAGCAGTACCCAACGCCGCAGCTTATTGAAGCGGCGTTTATCGGGCGTTCCAACGTTGGTAAGTCGTCGCTTATCAACTCGCTGTGCCGCCGCAACGGCCTGGCTCGCGTAAGCGCAACGCCAGGCAAAACGCAAACCATTAATTACTATCTGCTGGACGCCAAGCGCAATACCGAAGAAGGCGCCGATAACGCGCAGTTTTACCTTGTTGACCTGCCGGGTTACGGCTTTGCCAAAACCGGCAAATCCAACAAAGATTTATGGTCGGGCTTTATCAGCAAATACCTGTCCGGCTCGGATAACCTGGCGCTGGTTTGCCAGCTGATTGATATCCGGCATAAGCCGCTGGAAAGCGATATTGAATGTTACCACTGGCTGCTGGGCTGCGGTCATAACGTGCAGATTGTGCTGACCAAGGCGGATAAAATTTCCAAAAACGCCGCCATGGCGCAAAAGGCGCTGTTTAAACGCGAATTGGGGCTTGACGACAGCCGCATTATTACATATTCGGTAACACAGAATACTATGCGCAGCGAACTGATTAACCGCATTATGACGGTGCTGGAGAACCACCAGTAATGCGCTGCGCTGTGCGCGGTTTGGGGAGTGGTTGCAATGGGTAAAATTGATACTATGCTGCAGGTAAGGCGGCTGATGATGTTCGGCCTTGCCGTGCTTATCGGGCTTGCGTTCCGCTATCTGGCAGTGCCGATTCCATTTTTGCTGGGCGGCATTGTGTCTTCCATGTTCTGGAAGGTTATAGGCGCGCAGGTTTACTGGCCGCGCCAGTGGCGTGAGCTGGGGCTATGTGTGGCTGGCTACGGCATAGGGCGCAATTTTACGGCAGAAACCATGCACGAACTTTCCATGCAGACGGCTGGCGTGCTGGAGGCAACCTTCGCCAGCGTCGGCGCTTCCATCATTATAGCGTGGTGGACATCGCGCCACAGCTACGCCAATTTGCAAAGCTGCGTTATGGGCTGTATGCCAGGCGGGCTTACCCAGATGATGCTGATGAGCGAAAGTGATAAGCGCGTCGATTTCAGCGTAGTAATGGTTATGCAAACCTTGCGGCTGATGGGCGCGATTATTATAGTCCCGTTTTTGGTAGTGCACGGCTTGGGCGCGGAAATTAAAGATGTAACGCTGCCAGCTGCCGTAAGCGTCGGTTACAGCTGGCTGTGGATGGTGCCAATTGCCGCCATAGGCGCAGTGGTGCTTACGGTGCTGCATATACCAACGCCGCGTTTACTGGGGCCTATCCTGGCGGCTTCCGCCTGCTCGTACTTTTTTGGCAGCTTTCAGCCAGTGCCCGACCCCGTTATGACTGTGGCGCAAATCAGCATCGGGCTTTATATGGGCATGCTGCTTGACCCCGCACGCATTAAAGAAACCGCGCGCCTGCTGCCGTTTATCATCTGCGGCATACTGCTTATTATCGCCGTCAGCGTTGCAATGGCATACTATCTTTCCGATTTGTACGGGTTTTCGCTGATAACCGCCTTTTTAGCGATGGCTCCCGGAGGCATTGCCGAAATGTGCCTTGCCGGTATGAGCATGGGTGAAAATGTGTCCATAATTCTTACCTATCAGTTAGTGCGCCTGTTAATTTTAAACGTAACCGTGCCAGTAGGGCTTAACTGGTATTTTAAGGATAAATAATATTAAATGATAGCTTGTAACGCAAAAATAAAAACGGTAAATTTTTACCAAAAGGCTTGACAGCACTAATAGGAATAGTTATAATTAAAACAACAAATCAATATTTCGTACAGGTACTTAATGTTCAAATGTTTATCGGTGCAAACCCGATGCGATCCCGTCGCCGTAACGGCAATAAAAGCCGGAGCCGGTCAGGCAGCCTGTATAAGCATCACTGCTTGACCTGCGGGAGACAGGAAGGAGATGTTTACTAACCAACCGGCTTTGTTTATGTGAGAGTGGCAGGGCCTCTTGTTTGTAATAATCTTAACCCGTCTTTTCGTTTTGGAAAGACGGGTTTTTATCTTACCTGCGCTTTTGCAGGTTGGAATATTGATTGTATCATTTAACATTCTCAGATACTCATTCTCTACTCCTCTTGCAGTGCACGTTGGGGTGCGGGTGCTGCTTTGGCCGCCGTTTTAACGGCGGCTGTTTTATTTGCGCCAAAAAGTTGAGCAAAACGCCTTTTGCTGTTATACTGAAAACAGCAAAACATTTTTAGGAGGGTTCAATAATGAAAGTTATTTCTACCGAAAAAGCACCGGCAGCTATTGGGCCGTATTCTCAGGCAATGGAAGTTGGCAATTTTATTTTTGCCTCGGGGCAGATTCCTGTTGACCCGGCAACCGGCGAAGTGCCGGAAGGCATTACTGCACAGGCAGAGCAAAGCTGCAAAAATGTCGGCGCAATTTTGGCAGCCGCAGGCGTTGGCTACGAAAACGTAGTAAAAACTACCTGCTTTTTGGCAGATATGGCAGACTTTGCAGCTTTTAACGAAGTTTACGCCAAATACTTTACCGGAAAACCGGCGCGCAGCTGTGTTGCCGTAAAAGGCATACCCAAAGGCGTGCTTTGCGAGATTGAAGTAATTGCCGAAAAATAAAAACAAATAAAAAGAGATTGCATCGTTAGCAAATAGCCGCACGGTACAATCTCTTTTTTATTACGCTATTTTGTCTTTTAAATTTTAAGCGCCAGCTTATGCAGCCTTGTCGCCATTGCCAGTGCAAAGTTTAAAATTTAGGCTGTTTTTATTACTGCAACCATTCAAATAAATTGCTATAATTGCCATACACTCTTTTTCTGTAAGTTTTGCCTGTTCCTGGTTAAGCAAAATAGATACTTTTTATATTTTATAGTATTATCAGTTAAAGCGCTGTCCGCCTCATCAGATTGTGGCAGGAGCGCTTTTTTGCTTGCCGTTAAAAAATTAACCAAATATAAGCAGCATAACCAACCGGCAGGGATAAAGTTTCCACAAGACCAGTAGCGGTACGGATTATACCAACCGAAATGTCTTGCGGGGGGGTAAAGATGTGATATAATTTTAGCAACATATTATCAATGGATATTAAAAAATGTGCGTGGATAACGGAAGAGGGGTTAGCTTATGAAAAATAGCAAACTATTAGCAAAAAGCATTACGCTTGGTTTAATTTTGGCAATGCCGTATAGCGTGGCAAATGCAGAAAGTTATATTGCAACAGAAAATGAAAATATAAACTGGAATATATCTGTTGTTGGAAAGTATCTTAGTTATGCTATACGAGTTCAAGGTGATAAAACTATTGACTCTCCCAAATATAATATTCAGGCAATAAGTGGAGGAGGTGGTTATGCCGCAGGAATTTATGCAGATTATGGTAAGCTTAAAGCTAATGAACTTTATATAGAATCGTCTGGCAGTGGAATACAAAATAACGGAATTATAACTATGTTTAATGAAGCTATTGATATAGAATTTGCTGGCGGTACTATTAAAACATCAGGGGCTAGACAGAGTAATTACGGCATACGTGCACAAGGGGGGACGGTTAAGTCTACGGGCCATTTAACAATAAATGTTGATGCAACAATTGAAGATGGCGATGTTCAAGTTATGGATAGTAGACATTGTTTTGGCATAATAGCTGGCAGCCCTGCAAAGTATGCTAATGCAGAAGTTTATATAACAAGTGCTGATATTAGCGTTAAAGGTGGCGACAAAAATTTTGCCGCCGGTATTGGTGCTGAAGGCGGGGGTTATTTTAAAGCTTCCGGTTTAGTAAATGTAAACTTTGAAACTGAAAATGCAGGAAATGCCGGTATACGTGCCTATGGAGGAACCATAGAATTATTAAATGATACAACAGTAACAACAAGCAATAATGCTGTTGCGTTTTATGCAGAATATCTTGACCCTGGTAATATGCATTATTATGAAGATTTTCATACTGAATGTAATGAACAAGCCGGAAAAATAACTGTTAACGGTGATGCTGCGGTTAATTCCAAAACAGCAGCATTGGCGAAAGGTAAAGATTCTGAGGGGAATAGCTCGATTGTAGATTTTAAAAATGGTTTAACAATCGTTGACGGAGTTATTAGCAGTATTTCAGCAATTGAGGGTGGTACGGTAAAAGTAAATTCTTCAGGCAATGGCAATGTTAAATATACTGGCACAACGGATATTGATAATAACAGCGCAGTGGAAATGAATCTTACAAAGAGCGGCTCGTACTGGAATTTGACGGGCGATAGTTCGCTGACATTATTGAAAAACAGCACTGCTGTTGATATGACGTATGATGGAAATGCTTTCAGTAATTTGAATGTTGTTAATTTAACCGATTCTGATAACGGCGTATTTAAGATGGATATTGACGCCGCAACAAATATAGATAACAGCGACCGTATCTATATTGACGGAACGCACACCGGTACGCATTACATAACCTTAAATAATATCGGTGTTAGTACAGTCGGAGCCGCAGGGACGGTTTTGGTAAGCGTTAATGATGAGCAGGGCAGTTTTAAAGCCAACGACAGCGAGGGCGCATTATACTGGAACCGTTATAACCTTGACAGCAGGCAAAGCACAAGCAAAGCGTATGGCACGGAATGGTATTTAAAAGAAGTTGAGCAGCTTGATATGCCGACAACTTCCGTCGAAGCTATCCTTGGCGCAAATGCGCTTAACTACCATACCTGGCGTGCGGAAAACGACCAGCTTTTACGCCGTATGGGCGAGCTGCGCAACAACGGTGCTGATGAGCAGGGCGCATGGTTCCGCGTACATGGCAGCAAAATCAGCCGTGATGACAACGCTGCTTTTGAAAATAAATACACCACTTACGAGCTTGGCTATGACCAGGTAACAAAACAAACGGACGATTTAACCCGTTACACCGGTGCGGCGTTAAGCTACACCGACGGCAGCGGCAGCTATAACCGCGGCAACGGCGAAAACCACAGTAAAGCTATCAGCTTCTACAACACTGATATTTATAAAAGCGGGCATTATTTGGACTTAGTGTTTAAATTTGCCAATATGGATAACGATTTTAATGTTTACGACACTAACAATCAAGCTATCAGCGGCGAATACAAAAACAACGGCATTAGCTTAAGCGCCGAATACGGTCGCAAAAACGACCTTAACGCAGGTTGGTACATTGAACCGCAGGCACAACTTACTTTAGGTTACTTTGGCGGTGATGAATACGAAACCAGTAACGGCATTAAAGTAGACCAAGGCGGCATAGCAAGCGTACTTGGGCGTATTGGTTTTAATATCGGCAAAGAATTGGGCGACAACGGCATAATTTACGCCAAAGCCAACCTGCTGCACGAATTTGCAGGCGATTACGATGTTAGAATGACCGACAGCACAGGCATCAGCAGAAGCGAAAGCAATAGTTTTAATGATACCTGGTTTGAATACGGCGTCGGTGCGGCATTAAAAACTGGAAAAAATAACCACTTGTATTTTGACTTTGTAAAAACAGCAGGCGGAGATTTTGAAAAAGACTGGCAGTGGAATGCCGGTATGCGCTGGACGTTCTAATTGAGCCGTTACAGTACAATCTTTCGTATTTTGTAATTGGATATAAAAACCAAAGGGAAGTGAAAACTTCCCTTTGGTTTTAAAAATCTTTTAATATAATATCATACATAGAAAGATGAAGATTATGGCAAGTACAACACCTTTTAACGAAGCGAAATTTAAACAAATTGCCGGTGACTGTGTGGCGGAATACGTTAATTATATGCCGCGCGGCAAAAATGGTTTGCGCTGCTGGGAAATTAAAGCGCAGAAACCGGACGGTGAGTATGTAATTGTTGTTTTGCGCGACTACGGTTATAAAATTGGCGGCGAAACGGTAGAGATAAAGCCTTTTAACAACCGCGAAGAACGCAATGCGGAGATTTACCGTTTGTACCACGAAAAAAACATCTCGCAGGTATTTTTGGCAAATTTGTTTAATGTATCCCAGCCTTCCGTTTCCTTAATTGTTAATAAAAAATAATGCAGAAAAGTAAAAAGCAATACTGCCCTTAATTAAACTATAAGGATAGTATTGCTTTTTATTTGCAAGTGCCTGTACAAAGCTGAATTTTGTACAGGCATTTTCTTTTTGGCATAAGGCTTTGGCAAAGCAGTTTAAAAATTATGGTGCTTTTCGCTGCAAGGGTTAATGTGCACCATGCAATGCTTAACTTCTGGAAAGTGCTCCTCAATTTTTTTGTGGATATTTTCGGCAATGGCGTGCGCTTCTACCAGCGTTAAATGGTCGTCGGCGCTTACTTCAACGTCAACGTACACGCGCGAACCGAAAATGCGTGTTTGCAGCTTGTCAACATGGTCTACGCCGCGCTGCGTGGCGATGAGCTCCTGCATTTTCGCTGCGGTTTCTTCGTCGCAGCTGCGGTCTACCATGCGGTCGATGGCGTCGGTAAATACGTCGTACGCGCCTTTAATAATCATCAGGCAAATGGCTATGGCGGCAAGCGGGTCAAAAATGGGGTAGCCCAGCATGGCGCCGCTGATGCCAATAAGGCTGCCGACGGAGGTCAGCGCGTCGTTGCGGTGGTGCAGGGCGTCAGCTAAAAGCGCGCCGCTGTTAATTTTTTTTGCAACGCTGCGGGTATACCAGTACATGCCTTCTTTGCTTATAATGGCAAGCGCCGCTACGGCAAGGGTTATGGCGTCCGGTGCGGAAAGTTCACCTGCTTCAGAAAAGTGCAGAATTTTCTGCGCTCCGGCAAAACCGATGCCAGCGCCTGCCAGCGCTAAAATTGCCGACATGATGATGGAGGCAACGCATTCCATGCGCTCGTGCCCGTATTGATGTTCCATATCCGACGCTTTGCCTGATATTTTGATGCCTGCCATGACTATTAAATTGCTGAAAATGTCCGACGCAGAATCAACGGCGTCTGACACGAGGGCGGCAGAGTGCCCCAAAATGCCTGCCGCGAATTTGGAAACAGCCAAAAACACGTTAAGGGCGATACCTTTTTTTACAGTGTTTAAGGCAAGCTGCTGGTTTAAAGATTGGTCTTGCTGCATGTAAATTTCTCCTTAAAACAAAATACATCTGCGGAACTACTTCTGTCCCGCAGATGTGAGAGTATCTGCTGCCGTAAGGCCCGGCTGCTGTGAGGCAGCCTGTTCAGCTTGTACTGTAGTTGCAGTGCAAAATGATTAACTAAATTGTAATAAGGCTTTAATTTTTTGTCAAGCGGGTTTTGTAAAAGTTTATTTACAAAAAGTTAAGTAAAACTTATTGACAAAATATGTTAGCAGGAGTAAACTACAATATGCAAAGAAAGTTAGAAACGTCTAACTTGCAAAACGATATAAGGTTAGCTCCGGCTATATAAAGAAGGGGATGGTTCCAATTATGCCGTTAACTTTTGCCGCATCGGGTGAGGTAAATACCATTAAAACCATACGCGGAAAAATTGAAACAGTACGTTTTTTGGAAAGCATGGGATTTGTGGAAGGGGCAGCTATTACTGTCGTATCCAAACTTGCCGGAAATTTAATCGTCAATGTTAAAGACGCGCGGGTTGCTTTAAACAAAGAACTTGCATCAAAAATAATGATTTAACGGAGGTATGACATGAAAACGCTTAAAGATGTTGAATGCGGACAGACTGTTAAAGTAAGCCGGCTTGGAGGAGAGGGTGCTGTCAGGAGACGCATTATGGATATGGGGATTACCAAAGGCACGGAAATTTATGTGCGCAAGGTTGCTCCGCTGGGCGACCCGATTGAAGTAACCGTAAGAGGGTACGAGCTTTCTCTGCGTAAGGGCGAAGCCGATAATATTTTGGTTGATTAATTTGAGGAGGGATTAGAGTGTCTGTAAAAATTGCACTGGTTGGCAACCCTAACTGCGGCAAAACGACCATGTTTAACAATTTAACCGGCGCGAACCAGTACGTAGGCAACTGGCCGGGCGTTACGGTTGAGAAAAAAGAAGGCAAATTAAAAGGCTATGACGATGTAATCGTTACCGACTTGCCGGGTATTTATTCGCTTTCGCCGTATACCTTGGAGGAAGTTGTTTCGCGTAATTATCTTATTAACGAAAAACCGGACGTTATTTTAAACCTGGTAGACGGCAGCAACATAGAGCGCAACTTGTACCTGACAACCCAGCTTTTGGAAATGGGCCTGCCGGTGGTCATTGCGCTGAATATGATTGATATCGTCCGTAAAAACGGCGATAAGATTGATACCGAAGCGCTGGGCAAAAAACTTGGCTGCCCTGTTGTGGAAACCTCCGCGTTAAGCGGGCTGGGCTTGAAAGAAGCCGCCGCTAAAGCCGTACAGGCAGCCAAAGT
>DXVZ01000020.1:0-13127 GCA_019417125.1 Phascolarctobacterium sp. | reverse complement strand
AAGTAAAACAATCCGGCTGCAAGCCGCTGGCATTTAACGCCGAAGTTGAAAAAGCGTTGGAAGAAATTAAATATATTATGGGTACTTCCGTACCGGAAACCGGCGCACGCTGGACGCTGATAAAGCTGTTTGAACGCGACCGCGAGGTTTGGGCAAAATACAACCTGCCGGACGTTATTAAAAAACAGCTGGAAAAAATTATTGCCGGCGTGGAAGAAAAGCTGGACGATGACTGCGAAAGCATTATTACTAACGAGCGTTATGATTATATTACCGGTTTGATGGGTGAATGCGTTAAAAAAGTTAAAACCGGCATGACGACTTCTGACAAAATTGACCAGATTGTTACCAACCGCATTTTGGCACTGCCGATTTTTGCAGCCGTAATGTTTATGGTTTATTATATTGCCGTAACGACAATCGGTACTGATGTTACCGACTGGACCAATGATGTGCTGTTCGGTGAAATGATTATGCCTTCCGTACAGGAAGCCATGGAAAATGCCGGCGCTGCCGAGTGGCAGGTATCGCTGGTGGTTGACGGCATTATCGGCGGTTTGGGCGCGCCGATTGGCTTTGTGCCGCAGATGGCGATTATGTTCTTCTTGTTGGCGCTGCTTGAAGACTGCGGTTACATGGCGCGTATCGCGTTCATTATGGACCGTATTTTCCACAAATTCGGCCTGTCCGGCAAAAGTTTTATTCCGTTTTTGATTTCCTCCGGCTGCGGCGTACCGGGCATTTTGGCAACCCGCACTATTGAAACTGAAACTGACCGCCGTATGACGATTATGACGACGACGTTCATTCCCTGCGGCGCAAAACTGCCGGTTATCGCTTTAATTGCCGGTGCGATTATGGGCGGCGATTGGTATATGGCGCCGATTATGTACTTCATCGGCATTATTTCTGTTGTGTTTGCCTGCCTGATTTTAAAGAAAACCGAAATGTTTGCTGGCGACCCTGCCCCGTTTGTTATGGAGCTGCCGCAGTACCATATCCCAGCTGCTAAAAACGTATTGCTGCATACCTGGGAACGCTGCTTTGCCTTCATTAAAAAGGTTGCAACAGTTTTGTTCCTTGTTTGCGTAGTAATGTGGTATCTTTCAACCTACGGTATCGGTGCTGAAGGCTATGGCATGGTAGACCCGGAAGACAGCTTTATCGCGGCTATGGGCGGCGCTATTGCCTGGATTTTTGCACCGCTGGGCTTCGGTGAATGGCAGGCTGTTGCAGCTTCTATCTCTGGCTTCGTTGCTAAAGAGGCCATTGTAAGTACTATTGGCGTATTGATTGGCGTGGGCGAGCTTGCCGAAGATGACGCCAGCCTGTGGGCAGCGACGATGGGTATGTTCCAGAACCCGATGGCGGCGTTCAGCTTCCTGGTATTCAACCTGCTTGACAGCCCGTGCCTGGCAGCCATCACCACGATGAATAAAGAACTTGGCAGCCGCAAATGGCTGTGGTTTGCCATCATCTTCCAAAACATTTTTGCTTATGCCATGACCTTTATGATTTACCAATTCGGTTTGGTACTTATTATGGGCGAAGCCTTTACCGGCATGACTGCTGCTGCCTGCGTGGTTGCACTCATCATGCTGTATATGATGTTCCGCCCCGCACCGAAAGGCAAAGAGGCTTTGCGTTCCGTAAATGCTTAATTGAAAATTTTGTGATATAATAACGTTAAAATGTAAGCTGCGCAGGATTTACGCCTGCGCAGTTTACGGCGTCTTTTAAAGAAAGGGGTAAACGGCTATGGCTACTTGGGTTATCAGCGCTGTTTTACTTGCTGCGATTGTTATGGCGGCACGCTACTGCTGGAAGAAATTCCGCCGCGGCGAATGCATCGGTTGCTCCGAAAGCGGCTGCAGCAGTTGTTCGGGCGGGTGCTGCCATTGCCATGAAATTTCGCAGAAAACAAAATAACAAAACCACTTATGCGCTTGACAGCGCGCCGCTAAATTGATAAGATAGTAACTATCAAAATATTGTTAAAAACTATGAACGGAAGTAGTAAAAGCACAGGCTTTTGCAGAGAGGGCGCGCACGGCTGCAACGTGCCTAAAGCAATGGCTTTGAAGTAGTCCGGGAGTTGGCAGGCTGAACCAATAGTAAGTTTGCCCGCAGGCGCGCGTTAGGCGTTTAAAGGTGTCCGGCTAATGCCGGGAAAATAGGTGGTACCGCGATTTTTGTCGTCCTGTTCGTTATGAGCAGGACGTTTTTTATTATAAGTGCCGCATTAAGACTGGAGGAAAGAATATGACAGAAGAACACAACATCCCCAAGGTTTACGACCCCGCTTCTGTTGAAAAGAAATGGTATGAATTTTGGGAAAAGAACAGGTATTTTCACGCTGAGCCTGAACCGGGCAAAAAGCCGTTCAGCATTGTAATCCCACCCCCAAATATTACGGGCAAGCTGCACATGGGCCATGCGCTGGATAATACCTTGCAGGATATTTTAATCCGCTGGCACCGCATGATGGGCGATAACACCCTGTGGATGCCTGGTTATGACCACGCAGGCCTGGCAACACAGATTAAAGTTGAAGAAGTTTTGAAAAAAGAAGAAGGCAAAACCCGCTATGACCTGGGCCGCGAAGAATTTGTTAAGCGCGTTTGGGCATGGAAAGAAGAATATGGCGACCGCATTATTAACCAGCTGAAATGCCTGGGCATTTCGTGCGACTGGGAGCGCAAACGCTTTACTATGGACGAAGGGTGCAGCCGCGCCGTGCGCGAAACTTTTGTAAGCCTGTTTGAAAAAGGGCTTATTTATAAAGGCACGCGCATTACCAACTGGTGCGTAAACTGCCAAACCGCGCTCAGCGATATTGAAGTTGAGCACGAAGACACCCCGGGTCATTTGTGGTATGTGCGTTACCCGGTTATCGGCGAAGAAGATACCTATCTGACAATTGCCACCACCCGTCCGGAAACCATCCCCGGCGATACTGCTGTTGCTGTTAACCCCGAGGACGGGCGTTATGCGCACCTCATCGGTAAAACGCTGCGCCTGCCTATTATCGGCAGAGAAATACCCGTTATTGCCGACAGCTATGTAGATACCAAGTTTGGTACCGGCGCCGTAAAAATTACGCCGTCGCATGACCCCAATGACTACGAAATGGGTCAGCGCCATAACCTGCCGGAAATTGTCGTTATTGGCAAAGACGGCATTATGACTGAAGAAGCAGGCCCGTTTGCAGGTTTGGAACGCTACGAGTGCCGCAAACAGATTGTTGCCCGCTTAAAAGAAGAAGGCTACCTTGTTAAAATAGAAGAACACAGCCACGCCGTAGGCCATTGCCAGCGCTGCCACAACATTGTAGAGCCGCTGGTTTCCACGCAGTGGTTTGTAAAAATGCAGCCGTTGGTTAAAGCCGCTGTGGATTGCGTTACCGACGGGCGCACCCAGTTTGTGCCGGAGCGCTTTACCAAAAATTACACTGGCTGGATGGAAAACATTCACGATTGGTGCATTAGCCGCCAGATTTGGTGGGGACACCGCATTCCGGTTTGGTACTGCGACGACTGCGGCGAAATGAGCGCCAGCCGCACCGACTTGGAAAAATGCCCGAAATGCGGCAGCACGCATATTCATCAGGATGAGGACGCGCTGGACACCTGGTTCAGCTCCGCTCTGTGGCCGTTTTCTACCATGGGCTGGCCGGATAACACCGAGTTGTTAAAACAGTTTTATCCGACGAGCGTTTTGGTTACCGGTTACGATATCATTTTCTTCTGGGTAGCGCGCATGCTGATTATGGGCATGGAGTTTATGAAAGAAATTCCGTTTGAAAAAGTATTCATCCATGGTTTGGTACGCGACAGCCAGGGACGCAAAATGAGCAAATCTCTCGGCAACGGCATCGACCCGCTGGAAGTTATTGAAAAATACGGCGCCGATACCCTGCGCTTTATGCTGATTACCGGCAACACGCCGGGCAACGATATGCGTTTTTATTGGGAACGCGTGGAAGGCACCCGCAACTTTGCCAACAAGATTTGGAATGCATCGCGTTTTGCGCTGATGAATATGGAAGGCTACGATAAGGATGCGGAACTTGCGCCTTATACGCTTGCCGACAAATGGATTCTTTCCCGTTTGCAGGATACTATTAAAGATGTTACCGGTTTGCTGGAGCGTTTTGAATTGGGTGAAGCAGGCCGTGCTATTTACGACTTTATTTGGAGCGAAGTGTGCGATTGGTACATTGAAATTGCCAAACCGCGCCTTTACAACAAAGAAGCGGCGGCTGAACGCGCAACGGCGCAGCATGTACTGGCAACCGTGCTGATATCTGCTATGAAGCTTTTGCACCCGTACATGCCGTTTATTACCGAAGAAATTTACCAGTGCCTGCCGCACGAAGCGGAAAGCATTATGATTTCTAAATGGCCTGTTGCCGATGAAAGCCTTGTTGACACCGAAGCGGAACGCGGCATGAACGCCATTATGGACAGCATTAAAGCCATCCGCAATATGCGTGCCGAAGTTAACGCCAACCCTGGCAAAAAAATACCGGCGGTAATGCTTGTTGCAGACGACCTGCGCGAGGTTGTTGCCGCTAACGACGGCTACATTAAGCTGCTGGGCGGCATTGATAATTTGCAGCTGCGCGCGCTGGACGGCGAGAAGCCCGAAAACGCTATGGCGGCGGTTGTTACCGGCATTGAGGTTTACCTGCCGCTGGCTGGGCTTATTGATGTTGACAAAGAAACCCAGCGTTTAAGCAAAGAGCTTGCTACGATGGAAAAAGATTTGCAGCGTGCAGGCGGCAAACTGAACAACGCAGGCTTTTTGGCTAAAGCGCCGGAAGACGTTATTGCCAAAGAGCGTGCTAAATACGAAGAACTGAGCGGCAAAATTGATGCCGTAAAAAAACGTATGGCATATTTGGCAGAATTAAAGTAAAATTAAATAAAGGTCTGAAACGGTGCGGCAGTTTTGACCGCACCGTTTTTATATTACATAACGGGAGAGAAACAATGAATTATAACGACAGTTTGGCTTATTTGGAAAGCCTTGGCAAATTTGGCATTAAGCTTGGCATGGAGCGCATTGAAGCGCTGCTGAAAGAGCTTGATAACCCGCAGGACAAAATTAAAACGGTGCATGTAACCGGCACCAACGGCAAAGGTTCGGTAAGCAGCATGATTGCCAATATTTTGCTGGCAAGCAATTTAAAGGTAGGCAAGTTTGTATCACCCCACCTTGTAAAATATAACGAGCGCATCAGCGTTAACAATAAGGATATCAGCGACGAAGATTTTGCGCTGGCAATTACAGCTGTTAAGCGCGCTGCGGATAACATTGTTGCAAAAGGCGTATGCGAACAGCCTACGCAGTTTGAAATTTTAACAGCGGCGGCATTTCTGCATTTTGCGCTGGCAAAGGTTGATTACGCCGTTATCGAAGTCGGCTTAGGCGGCCTGTGGGACAGTACTAACGTAATTACGCCGGTGGTAAGCGTTATTACTAACATAGCGCTGGACCATTGCGACAAATTGGGCAGCACCATTGAGCGCATTGCCATGCAGAAAGCCGGTATTATAAAAGAAAAAGTGCCCGTGGTTACGGCGGCAGTTGGCGACGATGCTATCGGCCCTATCCGCGCGGTAAGCATGTTTAAGCAGGCGCCGGTGTATATTTACGGACGTGCCTTTTGGGGGGAGGAAAAGGCAAGTACGATGGACGGGCAAACCTTTACCCTGCACGCTGGCGACGTGTACAGCAGTGATTATACTATTAAACTGCCTGGCGAGCACCAAATTGCCAATGCTTCGGTTGCTGTTGTGGCGGCGAAGCTGGTTTCCAAACAGGATGACCGTATTAATGAGCTGGCGCTGCACATCGGCGTGGCCAATACTTTTTGGCCCGGACGTTTGGAGCGTATTGCCCAAAAGCCGGACGTTATTTTGGACGGCGCGCATAATCCTAACGGCGCGGAAGCTTTGCGCAAGGCACTGGATAAATATTACCCCACACAAAAGCGCGTGTTTGTTATCGGCATGATGGGTGATAAGGATATGCAGCACGTTCTGCATACCATTGTGCGCCCGTTTGATTTGGCGTATACCGTACCGGCGGACGGAGGCGCGCGTGCCGCTAAGCCGGAAGAACTGGCAAACATCATCGGCGCTAACGCCGCGCCGCATAGCGATGTGTACGAGGCGTACCTGGAAGCGCTGGATGAAGCCGGAAAAGACGGCGTAGTAGTTATTTGCGGCTCACTGTATTTGGTTGGCACGTTTAAAGCAAGGCTGTTGGAAGAAAAGGCAAGGTGCCATTGATGAACGCCCTTGCCAAATACCGCAGCGCAGAAAAATATGTGTATTTGCTTTTGCTGTTTACAGCGGCGGTAATACCCGTAAACCAGGTGTTTACGCTGCTGATGGTTTCCATAACCTTTTTTGCAGGGCTGGCGGTGGCTGTTAAGTACCGCAAAATTAAGCGCGTGCCGGTGCTTCCGCGCGTGCAGCAGGGGCTTTTGTACCTGCTATTGGCAATAACTTGGTATTCGCTGCGCTTTTCGGCGGACAGCGCGGTTTCTGCCTATAATTTTGGCTATGTTGTGGGGCAGTACGTTTTGCTGGTGTGGCTGTTTTTACGCTACGGCGGCGACGGTAAGCTGGACTTTGACTGGCACAGCCCCAAAAGCTGGCCGCGCCCGCTGCAAATTTTGGCAGTGCTGCTGGCAGCAGGCTTTTTAAACGGGCTGCTTGGCATTTACCAGCATTTTACCGGTGTTGTGCCCACCGACCCGTGGGTGGACCCGGCGCAGTTTCCGGAGCTTAAAACGCGTGTCGTCGGCACTTTGATTAACCCCAACATTTTTGCGGGCTACCTGGTGCTGCTGTTAAGTTTTGCGCTGCCGTTTGTAAAAATAACGGCTGGTAAAATCCGTATCTTTTTGTTGATGCTGGCAGCGGTACTGGTCGTAAGCCTTATTTATACCTTTTCGCGCGGCAACTGGGTGGCGTGCGCCTGCGCGCTGAGCTTTTACTTTTTGCTTTTTTGGCGCAAATGGCTTATTCCGCTGGCGGTGTGTGCGGCTGGCGGTGTGTATTTAATGCACGGCGCTGTGTGGCACAGGTTAATCTCCATCTTTGGCACGCAGGATACCAGCGTTGCGCTGCGCTTTGCCTATCTTAAAAGCACGCTTTTTATTATTGAAGAACATCCTTACGGCGTCGGCTGGTATGGTTTTCAATATATATACCCGGAATACGATTTTTATTTAAACAACCCCAACGTTATTATGTACCACTGCCATAACCTGTTTTTAAACATTTTAGCGGAACTTGGCTGGCACGGGCTGGCTGTGTTTGTGCTGGTGCTTTTAATTTTTGCCTGGCATGCGTATAAGCTGGCGCGTTTTGGCGTGCGTCCGTGGCTGCGCGCCGTGGGGCAGGGGTACCTTGCAGCGCTGGTGGGCATTTGCGTTGGCGGGCTTACCGACCACGTTTATTTTAATATGGACATGGGGCTGCTGTTCTGGTGCGTATCGATGCTTATGATGCAGTGCAGCCTGCTGAACAGGCTTAACGCACGCAGACGGCAGAAAATTGCTTTACATACAGGTACGGAAATATTACAATAAAATTATAATCAGAAAATTTTAAATCTTTATGGAGGAAGAAATGAATTTAAGGGATGTACAAAGGGTTTTAAAAGCTAAAATCCTTGTGGGAGAAGAATTTATGGGCCGCTCCGTAGAAACCTGCTGCGGCAGCGACCTGATGAGTGACGTGCTGGCTTTTACCAAATGCAATACCCTTTTGTGTACAGGCCTTACCAATATGCAGGTTATCCGCACAGCGGGCATTACCGATTTGAGCGGCATTATTATAGTGCGCGGCAAGGTGCCCGTGCCGGATTTTTTAGAGTTCGCGCGCGAGGCGCAGATGCCTGTGCTTTCAACGGGGCTGACGCTGTTTGAAGCCTGCGGGATTTTATATGTGGCAGGGCTGCGCGGCTGCTCGGAGGATAAAGGGGGCTGCGGTTTATGACGGAAGCAAAATCTGTAAAAATAAACTACGATGTTGCGGGCGGCGATTTTGACCGCGCCGGAGAGGCTTCCAGCGGCATTAAGCGCATGCTGCAAAAAATAGGCATCCCTGCCGATATTGTGCGCCGCATTGCCATCGGCACTTACGAAGCGGAAATGAACGTTATTATCCACGCCGGCGGCGGTAATGTAGCGGCGGAGATTTTTCCCGACCGTACGGTAATACGCATTACCGACCACGGCCCAGGTATACCGGATATTAAGCTGGCGATGCAGGAAGGCTGGTCCACCGCGCCGGATTATATCCGCCAGATGGGTTTTGGTGCCGGTATGGGCTTGCCCAATATGATGAAATGCAGCGATAAATTCGACATTCAGTCCAAAATAGGTGAGGGTACGTCTATCACCATGGAGTTTAAGCATATCAGCGAAGACTTGTAAAAGGGGTGACCTTAATTGGCAGAAGGCTATATTCACTCTGTCCGTTTTGTGCCGTCTAAATGCAAGGGCTGCGTAACCTGCGTTAAAGCCTGCCCAACGGACGCTATCCGCGTGCGCAACGGCAAGGCGGAGCTTATTGCGGCGCGCTGCATCGACTGCGGCGAGTGTATGCGCCGCTGCGCGTACCACGCGGTCGAAGCGTATTCGGACAAACTGGAAGAAATACAGAAATATCAATATAATATCGTGCTGCCGCCTCCTTCGTTGTACGCCCAGTTCCCCGCCGATATCAGCGAAGAAACTATCCGCGGCGGTTTAAGCAGCCTGGGCTTTGATGAAATTTTCGATGTTGCAGTGGCATCGGAATATATCTCGCTGGAAATTGAGGATTATATTAAAAACTACGGCGGTGGGCGCAAACCGTTAATTTCGTGCGCCTGCCCGGCGGTGCTGCGTATGATTCAGGTTAAGTTCCCGGAACTCATCAAACAGGTAGTACCGGTGCTGCCCCCGGTAGAAGCGGCGGCGATTTACGTTAAAAAAGAAGCTGTGGAGCGGCTGGGGCTGGACGAATCGCAGATTGGCGTATGGTTCTTAGCGCCCTGTCCGTCTAAAAACGCCAATATCCGCCAGTCGGTAGACGTAGCGCATACGCAGCTGACGGGCAGCATTGCTATTTCCGAAATTTACGGCAGGCTGATGCGTTCCATCGGCAGCATTAAAGAAAGCAAAAAAATTACCGCGGCTTCGTCCTACGGCATGGGGTGGGGCTGTTACGGCGGCGAACTTGCCGCTGTAGGCGTTAAAAAAGGGCTGGCGGTGCACGGCGTAGAAAACGTGTATGACGTGCTGGAACAGATTTCCATGAACAAAATGCCGGACGTAGATTATGTGGAATGCAATGTTTGCAGCGGCGGCTGTATCGGCGGCCCGCTGACGGCTGAAAATAAATTTGTGGCGGAAAAAAACCTTAAGCTGCGCCTGGCGCGGATGCGCGAACATGAACCGTCAGGCCGGCTGGAAGCAATGGCGCAGAGTATGGTTTGCAGGGATTTCCCAAAATCCGGCGCTTACATTAAAAAACTGGTGCCGCGCCCGATGATGCAGTTGGATGACGATATTTTGGAAGCCATGAAGAAATTTGAGCGCATGGAAGAAGTGCTGAACGACCTGCCGGGGCTGGATTGCGGCGCGTGCGGCGCGCCAAGCTGCCAGTGCCTGGCGGAAGACATAGTGCAGGGCAAGGCAACGGAAATTGACTGTATTTTTAAACTGCGTGCCAGCGTTAAAAAACTGGCGCACGGCATGCTGGAACTTGCCCGCCAGATACCGATAGACAATACGGATTTTAACGATAACGGAGAAGAAAACGATGCAGATTAAGGAAGTAATTAACAGCTTAAATTTGCAGCTTGCAACGCATACGGGCGATTTGCAGGCTGAAGTTACCGGCGGTTATGCCTCTGACCTTTTAAGCAATGTTATGGGGCAGGCGGAGCCGGGCATGGTATGGGTAACAATGCAGGGGCACCAAAACGTAGCGGCGGTGGCGTCATTAATTGGGCTGGCGGCGGTAATCGTTGCCGGCGGCGCTCCCGTTGAAGAAGAAACCCTAAAAAAAGCAGACGCCAACAATATCAACATTATTACTACTGATTTGCCCGCTTATGACGTTGTGGGCAAACTTTACGCCCTTGGCGTTACTAACGGCAAATGAAAACAGTTTTGGCAGATTTTCATATCCATACCCTGCTGTCGCCCTGTGCGGAAATTGAGATGACGCCCCACCATATCGTTATGCGGGCGGCGCAGTACGGCGTGGAAGCCGTTGCCATTACCGACCATAACGCTTCGGCAAATGCGGCGGCGGCGGTAAAAGCGGCGCTGCGCTATGGCATTAAAGTGTTCCCCGGTATGGAGGTAGAGTGCCGCGAGGAAGCGCATATTTTGGTGCTGTTTGATACGCTGGCGCAGCTGGCGGATTGGCAGAAAATTGTTGACGCTAACATGAGCGGCATTAAAAACAATGCGGAACGCTTCGGAGCGCAGTTTGTGGTAGACGATGACGATAAATTCATTGCCGAAGAAGAACGCCTGCTGCTTGGCCCAATAAAACTGCCGGCGGCGGAGATTATCCAAAAGGTCAATGCCATGGGCGGCATAGCTATAGCTGCCCATGTGGACAGGCCTGCTTACAGCCTGTTAATGCAGCTTGGCTTTTTGCCCTCGGATATGGGGCTGGCGGCAGCGGAAATCAGCCCGCCGGGCATAAGAGAATTAAAGGCGCAGAAGCTGAAAATGCCGCTGGGGGGGTTAAACTACGTTACCAACAGCGACGCGCACATGATGGACAGCTTTATTAACGGGCCTAAAAATTTAATTACGGTTAATGATTTGACGGTGGCGGAGCTTAAACTGGCGCTGGCAGGCGAAGGAGGACGCAGCTGGCAGCCTGGCTGTTTTGCCGCCGTGCGTGAGGATTGACAGGTATATAGTGTATGCTGAATGAAGTATATTTAGCCAATAGTGTTGCATATAGACTGACGTTTTGTTATAGTTATATATGTGCATTTAAATTTGATAGTAAGGAGAGAATGTACCATGAGCTTTGTGGAGAGAACATGCAGCTGCTGCGGCGGCGAAAATCCGGAAAAGACACGCATTGACGCTATCCTTGCCAAGTACGCAGGCGTTAAAGGCGCGCTGATTCCGATTTTGCAGGAAGTACAGTCCCTGTATAATTACCTGCCCAAAGATGCACTGGAATACGTTGCCCAACAAACCGGCACGCCCATTGCGCAGATTTACGGCGTTGTAACATTTTATTCGCAGTTCCATCTTAATCCGCGCGGCCGTAATATTATCCGCGTGTGCCAGGGCACTGCCTGCCATGTGCGCGGCGGCAAAGCAATTTTGCAGGCGCTGGAAAAAGAGCTGGACATTAAAGCCGGGCATACTACCGATGACCTGCGTTTTACGCTGGAAACCGTAGCCTGCATTGGCGCGTGCGGTCTGGCGCCGGTTATGCAGGTTAACGAAGACACCCACGGCAGGCTGACGCCCGATAAATTAAAGGCAATTTTGGCAAAATACCAGTAATTATGAGAGAGCTTTCACTGCATATACTGGATTTGGCGCAGAACTCTGTTGAGGCGGGAGCCCATAATCTGCAAATAAGCGTTAACGAAAATGAAAACGGCTATTTTACCTTTGCCATTACCGACGACGGGCGCGGCATGACGGAAGAAATGGTTAAAAAAGTGCGCGACCCGTTTGTAACTACGCGCCTTACGCGCAAGGTAGGCATGGGCATACCCTTTATGGATATGGTAACGGCTCAGTGCGGCGGCTATTTTGATATTAAATCCGCACCGGGCGAGGGCACAACGGTAAAAGCGGCCTTTAAGGCAGATAATATAGACCGTCCGCCCTTGGGCGACATTGCCGGCAGCATTGCAGTTTTGCTGGCAGGCGCGCCGGGGCTGAACCTTGTTTTTACATACAGCGCAGACAGCGGCAGTTTTGTTTTTGATACGGAAGAAATCCGTGCTGTTTTGGGGCAGGACGCCGATTTTGCCCACCCGGAAATTTACCGCTGGACTGAAGGATATCTGAGGCAGCAGCTAAGCGCGCTGCATGCCGGTCAGGAGGATTGACATGAAAACTTTGGAGGACCTTAAGGCTTTGCGAGAAAAGCTGAAGAATGATATTAAAGTGCGCCAGGGCAGCAGTACTAAAATTATTATCGGCATGGGTACCTGCGGTATTGCCGCCGGAGCGCGCGAGGTAATGAAAGCCGTGCTGGACGAGCTGGCGGTGCGGCATTTAACTGACGTGCAGGTGCAGCAGACCGGCTGTATCGGCATGTGCGAAAAAGAGGTGCTGGTAGACGTTGTGCGTCCCGGAGAACCGCGTATTACCTACGGCAAGGTTAAGCCTGCCGACGTTAAAAAAATTATTGCCGAACATGTTGTCAACGGCAGGGTTGTGCAGGAACTTGTAGTAGGCAAGATAGAGCAGGAGTAAAAACGGGGAGGGTTTTTTATGCAGCATATAAGAGCACATGTCCTTGTCTGCGGCGGCACCGGCTGTAAATCGGCAGGCAGCAAAGAAGTACAGCTGGAATTTGCCAAACAGCTTGAACACAAAGGGCTGAGCGACGAGGTTATGATTGTAGAAACCGGCTGCCACGGCTTTTGCGAGCATGGCCCGCTGGTAATTATTTACCCGGAAGGTACTTTTTACTGCCGCGTAAAACCGGAAGACGTGGAAGAAATCGTCGAAAGCCATTTATTTAAAGGCAGAATTGTAGAGCGCCTTTTATACCACGAACCGCTGACGCACGAGCAGATTCCTTCCTATTCGGAAATTAACTTTTACAAAAAGCAAAAACGCCTAGTTCTGGAACACTGCGGTGCCATTAACCCGGAACAGATTGAAGAATATATCGCCGTTGGCGGCTACGAAGCGCTTGCTAAGGCAATTACTACTATGACGCCGCAGGAGGTTATCGACGAAGTTAAAAAATCCGGGCTGCGCGGACGCGGCGGCGGCGGTTTTCCCACTGGTGTGAAGTGGCAGTTTGCAGCTAATTCCGTTAATGATAAAAAATACGTTATTTGCAACGCCGATGAGGGCGACCCCGGCGCGTTTATGGACCGCAGTGTGC
>DXVZ01000002.1 GCA_019417125.1 Phascolarctobacterium sp. | reverse complement strand
CAAGGATACGGTCGCTCATGCCGATAACTTCCGGCAGGTCGGACGAAACCATAATAATGGCAACGCCTTGCGCGGTAAGTTCGTTCATTAAATCGTAAATGTCGCGTTTAGCGCCGACGTCGATGCCGCGCGTAGGCTCGTCCATAATGATGATGGATGGGTGCATTCCAATCCATTTGGCAATAACGACTTTTTGCTGGTTGCCGCCAGAAAGCGCACCGGCAGGCAGCTGAATGGAAGCCGTTTTAACGCCAAGTTTGTGCGACAGCTCGTTGGAAAAATTAAATTCCTTTTTATCGTTGATAACAATCTTGGAAGCAAAGGTATCAACGCTCGGCAGCGCGATATTTTTTAAGATGGAAAAATCAAGAATCAGCCCTTCGGTTTTACGGTTTTCGGTAATAAAGCCGATGCCTGCTTTAATGGCGTCTTCAGGCTTTTTGATGGTTATTTTTTGCCCGTGCAGGTAAATTTCGCCCTGCTGGCAGTCGTCAATGCCGAACAGCGCGCGCATAATTTCCGTACGCCCAGCGCCCATCAGCCCGGCAACGCCCAAAATTTCGCCTTTGCGCAGATTAAATGAAACCTGGTCGAATACGCCCGGCTGGCAAAGGTTTTTAACTTCCAGTACAACTTCGCCAGGTTCAGTGGTGCGCCCCGGATAATATTCGGTGATGGCGCGGCCAACCATGTCCTGCACAACTGCTTCCATGGTGGTGCTGCGGGTTGGTCGGCAGCTGATGGAGTGCCCGTCGCGCATGACTGTAATGGTGTCGCAGTGCGTAAACACTTCTTCCATACGGTGCGATATATAAACAATAGCGACGCCTTTATCTTTTAAAGCGTGCATTACTTCAAACAGCTTGGCGGTTTCACGTTCGGTAAGCGCCGCAGTAGGTTCGTCCATAATTACAACCCTGGCATCCAGCATCAGGTTGCGGATAATTTCTGTCATTTGCTGCTGGCCAACGCTGCATTCGCCGGCCTCTGCGTCCAGCGGCAGCTCAATGCCAATCTGCGCGCATTTTTCTTCGGCAAGGCGGCGCATCTTTTTGGTGTCCAGTATGCCGAAAGAGTTGGTAATCTGCTTCATCAAAAACAGATTTTCCAAAATAGAAAGGTTAGGCCAGATATTAAGTTCCTGATGGATGAAGGCAATGCCGTGGTTTTCGGCGTCGCGCGCGTTTTTAAAATGTACTTCCTGCCCATCAACGGTAATGGTGCCCGCATCGGCCTTGTGTATGCCGGTGAGGATGTTCATCAGCGTCGATTTGCCGGCCCCGTTTTCTCCCATCAGCGCGTGGATTTCCCCGGAATGCAGTGTGAAATCAACCCCGCGCAGAACTTCGTTGGAACCGAAGGCCTTTGAAATACCTTGCATGGTAATTTCCATAGCTGACAGTGCTCCTTTAAATCAGAATATAACGCCGGAATGTAAAATTACATTGGCAAACGGCGTGGTTTCGCCGGTGCGGATAACTGCTTTGGCAGTTTTAGTTGCATGTTTGAAGTGTTCGTGGTCGGTAACAATCCATTCTTTATCTCCAAACAGCTCGTGCATACGCTGCCAGCAGGGTTCGTTTTTGCTCTGCATTTCGGCGGCAACGTGGATTTTTTCGATTTCCATATATTTTACGAGTTCTTCAACAACTTCTAAAAAACGTGGCGTACCCAGCTTTAAAGCAAGGTCAATTTTTTTTACGCCAGGAGGCACCGGCAGGCCGCAGTCGCCGATGGCGATAGTATCGGTATGGCCCATATCAGCCAGCACTTTGGCGATTTCGCTGTTTAAAATTCCTATTTTCTGCATTCGGATAACATCCCTTCCACTTCATCTAAATAAGGCATGCCGCCCTGCGCGCCGATTTTCTGCACGGAAAGGGCTGCCGCCGCATTGGCAAAAGCAATGCTTTCAGCCATGGGGTTGCCGGAAGCATAAGCAACGGCAAAGGCGCTGTTAAAAGTGTCGCCTGCGCCGGTGGTATCGGCTGCCTGTACCTTAAATGCCGGTACGGTTTTAATTGCGCCGTTTTCGGCATAAGCAACGCCTTTGCTGCCAAGCGTCATTAAAAGGCGGCCTTCGTTTTCCAAAAGTATTTCTTCGGTACTTTTACCGGGAAAGAGCGCTTTTGCTTCGTGCTCGTTGGGAGTAATGAAAGCCGCGTCTTTGCCCCAACTCTGCGCGCCGTCAAGCACGGGCGCCGGGTTAAGCAGTGCTTTTACGCCTGCCTGGGCACATTTTTTAAGCGCGTAAGCAATTGTTTTTGCCGGTATTTCGTGCTGCAGCATAACCATATCGCAGTTTTTAATCTGCTCCCACGCTTCGTCGATAAGCGCCGGCGTTACCAGGTCATTAGCGCCTTTAATAACGATAATGCTGTTGTCGCCTTCGGCAAGGGTAATATGTGCAGTGCCAGTTGTTACGCCGCTGATGGTTTTAACGTACGCCGTGTTTACGCCGTTGGCTTCAAAGTTTTTCAGTACGGAACGGCCGTAATCATCGTCGCCGACGCAGCCTACCATATAAACTTTGGCACCGAGCCTTGCTGCTGCAACTGCCTGGTTGGCGCCTTTGCCGCCCTGCGCGATAAGCAGGCGGCTGCCTAAAATTGTTTCGCCTGCCAGCGGACGTTTAGGCGCTTCAACAACAACGTCGATATTGCAGCTGCCGATAACGGCAATACTGGTCTCTTTCATAATGCTTTCTGCTCCTTTAACCGGTAAAATGTTAAATTTTTGTATAAGAAATAGTATACAATATATTATATTTGGCTATTCAATTTTAAAATCCTGCCAAATATGGGCGTTATTGTAAAATTTACTACAAAAAACGCACAGCATAACAGAAAAATTTTACAACAAATGCGGTGTATAATGCAAGTAAAATCGTTAACGTCCCGATATTTTTTTCTGTGTCAAAAGCGTGAACAGTATGGACAAATGGGCTAATGTTTGTTAGTATAGATAAGCATAAGAAGCTAAACGGCAAATATTGCAGGATAATAAGACGGATGCGCCGCCCACAGCGGCAGAAAAGGAGCGGATAGATAAATGAGCAAACAGAAAACTACCTGGCAGGATACGGTCAGCGACTGGCTGGTTTCGATTATAGTTGCAGTGGCGCTTGCTTTCTGCATTAGGACTTTTATTGTGGAACCGTATATGGTTGAAGGTTCTTCAATGTACCCGACGCTGGTGAACCACGAGCGCCTTTTGGTAAATAAGTTTACCTATTTTATTAACGACCCGCAGAAGGGCGAAATTATTGTGTTCCGCTATCCTAAGGATGAAAGCCGCGATTTTATTAAGCGCGTCATTGCCACAGCGGGCGACACGGTTGAAATGCGCAGCGGCAAAGTGCTGGTAAATGGCACGGAAATTGACGAGCCTTATACCTGGAAAGAGGACCCCAAAGGTCCGAACCTTTCCGATTATAGAAAATCCGTAGTGCCTGAAGGGCATATTTTTGTGTTGGGCGATAACAGAAATAATTCTGAAGACAGCCGTTTTGCCGATGTCGGCTTTGTACCGCTTGATTTGGTTAAGGGCAAGGCAAGCGTAGCTTTCTGGCCAGTTGACAGATGGCGCATGCTGCCCTGATTGTGAGAGTGTTGTAAATGGAATTTAAAATACAGTGGTTTCCCGGGCATATGACCAAGGCGAAACGCATGATGGAACAACAGCTGAAACTGGTGGACGTTGTGGTGGAGATGCTGGATGCGCGTGTGCCGCGCAGCAGTACCAACCCTATGCTGAACCAGCTGTTGGGGCAGAAGCCGAAAATTATTGCGTTAAATAAGGTTGATATGGCAGACCCGGTAAAAACCGAGGCATGGAAAGAAATTTTTAAAAATAATGGCTTGCCGGTGTGCGTTATCGACTGCAATACGGGCAAGGGCGTAAAGCAACTGGTGGCGGCGGTGCAGAAGGCTGCGCAGCCGGTGCTGGATAAATGGCTGAAGCGCGGCGTAAAAAACCGTTCTATCCGCGTAATGATTGTTGGCATACCTAACGTGGGCAAATCGACGCTGATTAACCGGCTGGTAGGCAAAAACAAGGTTATGGCTGCCGATAAACCTGGCGTTACGCGCGGGCAGCAGTGGGTAACCATTGCCAAAGGGCTGGAACTTTTGGACACTCCGGGCGTGCTGTGGCCGAAGTTTGACGACCCACAAATTGGGCTGAACCTGGCGCTGACCGGCGCGATAAAAGAGGATGTGTATGACCGCGAGCAGGCAACGGAGCTGCTGACGGAAAAACTTATTGCCGCTTACCCGGATTTATTAAAAGCCAAGTATGCCGTTGATTTTGAAGAAAACGCCTCAGTTCAGGACGTGTTTGCCAAAATCGCCGTCAGCCGCGGCTGCTTAAAAGCAGGCGGCAGGCTGGATATTGATAAGGTAATCCAGCTGGTGCTGCGCGATTTCCGCAGCGGCAAAATTGGCAGAATAACCCTTGACGAACCGGATAAATAATTTAAAGCCGCTTTAAGCGGCTTTTTGTATAAGGAGCTGTAAACGTGAAAATTACAGAGATAAAAGAACTGCTTAACAATAACCCTACCGATGAGCTGCTGGCAGAACTGGCGCAAGACAGCCGCAGCGGCGTGCAGAAGCTGGTGGCGGCGTATTATAAAAAGCAGCAGGCGGAAGCCGCAGAGCGCGAGCGTTTTGCTAAAATGCTGGCTTACGAAAAAGAGTGTTATAACAGCGGCGCGCAGTATGTTGCCGGTGTGGACGAAGCCGGGCGTGGGCCGCTGGCAGGACCGATGGTTATCGGCGCGGTAATTTTGCCGCCGGACGCATATATTAAAGGGCTGAACGATTCCAAAAAGCTTACAGCTGCGAAACGCGAACAGCTTTTTGATGAAATTTTAAAAACGGCGCTGGCGGTTTCTGTTAACATCGTCAGCGTGTACAACATCGACAGGCTGAACATTTACCGTGCTACGCAGGAAGGCATGGCGGAGGTGCTGGCAAATTTAAAAATCCGCCCGCAGGCGGCGCTGATTGACGCTATGCCGGTGCAGGCAGAGAGCATAAAAACCTACGCTATTGTGCACGGCGATGCTCTGAGCGCTTCGATAGCGGCGGCTTCCGTAATAGCCAAAGTAACAAGGGACAGACTGATGGAAAAACTGGCGGCAGATTACCCACAATATGGCTGGGTGCACAACAAGGGCTACGGCAGCGGCGAACACATGCAGGCAATTTTAGAGCACGGCGCAACCTGCTGGCACCGACGCAGCTACGAACCGGTTAAAAGCATGCACCTGCCTGAAGCGGAGCCGTCAGCAAATAAATTAATGCGCCTGCCTGAGGAACTTAATGGCTGACGGGCGCGGCAGTTTTGGCAGGCGTGGCGAGGATGCAGCCTGCGCCTATCTGGAACGGCACGGTTATAAGGTTATCGGGCGCAACTACCGCTGCCGCTGGGGCGAAATCGACGTTATCGCCGCCAAGGACGGGATGGTGGTGTTTGTAGAAGTTAAAACGCGCCGCAGCTTAAAGTTTGGCACGCCTGGCATGGCGGTTACTTATGCCAAGCAGCAGAAAATACGTACAACGGCGCTGCACTATTTGCAGCAGCATCGCGAAGGTTACAACAAAATAGCTTTTGATGTAATAGAAATTATAGCAGATGACAGCAAGGCAAAATTGCGCCATCTGCAAAATTGTTTTTAGGGGAGATAGAATGTACGCAAAAACTTATGGGGAAACTGTTTGTGGGATTAACGGGGAAGAAATTATTGTCGAAGTGGATATTTCCAACGGACTGCCGGGCTTTGATATCGTCGGGCTGCCCGATACGGCGGTAAAGGAATCGCGTGAGCGCGTAAAGGCGGCGCTGAAAAATTCCGGGCTGATTTTTCCGATGACGCATATTACCGTAAACCTTGCGCCAGCTGATTTGCGCAAGGACGGCAGCAGCTTGGATTTGCCGATAGCGGTTGGCATTTTAACCGCTGCCGGTACTTTATTGCAGGAAGAAGCCGCCGGTAAAATTTTTGTGGGCGAGCTGGCGCTGGACGGCAGTATCCGCCAGGTAACAGGCGTTTTGCCGATGATTTTATACGCGCGCGAGCACGGCTGGAGCGAGATTTACGTGCCGCAGGGTAACGCTTCCGAAGGTGAACTGGTAGACGGCATAGATGTTTACACGCCTGCCACGCTGGGAGAGCTGGTAAGCCATTTAAAAGGTCAGGAACGCCTGAAGCCATTGCCTAAAAGACGCTTTAAAGAAGAAACAAACCAGATTTACGACGTAGACTTTGCCGAAGTACGCGGGCAGCAGGTGGTTAAACGCGCGCTGGAAATTGCTGCTGCAGGCGGGCACAACGTGTTAAT
>DXVZ01000194.1 GCA_019417125.1 Phascolarctobacterium sp. | reverse complement strand
GTTAGAAGACTCCATGAATTTTTTATTAACCAAAAAGTGTACTTTTTAGTATTTGACATTACTGTTTTATTATATCATTAAAATCGCCTTTTTCAAGGCATTATCAGGCTTAAAAGCTCCTCAAAAGCACCTGACTAAAAAGTACACTTTTTGGCAAATTAGGAGGGTTACAAAATCTCCCCTTTTTCGTATTTGCGCACGCGGTAGCGGAAGCTGGTCAGCGGCATGCGGCATTCGCGGGCGGCGGCGCTCCAGCTGGTTTTGCCTGCCGCTAATTTTTGGTAAACTGCGTAAAAGTTGGGCGGCAGCGGTTTTGCCGGCCTGCCGAATTTAACGCCGCGCGCTTTGGCGGCGGCAATGCCTTCTGCCTGGCGCTGGCGTATGTTGTTGCGTTCGTTTTCGGCGGCAAAGGAAAGCACTTGCAAAACAATGTCGCTTAAAAAGGTGCCCATCAGGTCTTTGCCGATGCGGGTATCAAGCAGCGGCATATCCAAAACGGCAATGTCTGCTTTTTTAATTTTGGTTAAATAACGCCACTGTTCTAAAATTTCGCTATAGTTTCTGCCCAGGCGGTCGATGCTTTTAATGTAAAGCACATCGTCTGTTTTTAATTTGCGCAGCAGTTTTTGGTACTGCGGGCGCTTAAAATCTTTGCCGGATTGTTTATCAATAAACAAATTTTTAGCCGGTATTTCCAGTTTCTGCATGGCGGCAAGCTGCCTGTCTTCGTTTTGGTCATAGCTGCTGACGCGGATGTAGCCGTAGTTTGTACTCATAAATTCCTCCTGTAAATAGCTTCTAACCATAAAACGGCTTTTTGGCAAGAATTATTTACCTGCGGGCTAAAAAAAGGCATAAAAAAACAACCGCGGGTTAACACGGTTGTAAGGATAGATTTGGTTATGGCGCAGATTTACTTACGCCATATTCGCAGTGCGTTTGCAAATCAATTTCAAAAATTCTGTTCCAGGGCAGCTGCACTTTGGCGTTGATGCCGGTAAGGTAGTAACTGCCGCTGCTATCAGTATAAAAGGGCGTAAGCCCTAAATTTGTGTACAGCAGGGTGCGCTTTTGGTTATAAATAAAGCCTTCGGCTATGCGCGTGGCAAATTTTTGGTAGCCAACGTTTAGGTTTGCCGGGTCCTGCCCGCGCAGGGTAAGCGTTGTGCTAAGGCGGTGGTGCAAAAGTTTTTGGTAGCAGTAGTCGTCCAAAAGGCGCGCCACGGTAAAATTAAGGTTTTGCGCGTAAAGCGCCGGCAAATTATTTTGCGGCAGGTGTTTTAGCTGCCCGGTAAAAATGGCGCTTTGGGCGACGGCGGTGCCTGCCGCGTTGCCGAAGGTGTTCCAGGCGGCGTAGGCGGCAAGTTTGTTAAGCTGCACATCTTCATCTAAAAGTACGGGCAGCAGCATTTGGCTGCTTTCGTAGTCTTCGCTGCTGTCGATAACGGCGATGTGTTTGCCGCTATCCAGCAATGCTTGCAGCCGCTGCGCCATAGCGCTTGTGGCTGGCTGTTTGGCGCTGCCGCAGTGCACAAACAGTATTATATCGGCGTCAGCCATATTTTTGGTAAGCATGCCGCCGCTGAAAGTTATTTTGTCAATCAGCGCGGCTTCGGCGGTAACTGCCATATAGGGCATAATCGCCGTGGAAGCTTCTGGCGTGGTGTATTCAATGTAATATTTGGGTTTGTAGTTATGCGTTTGGCAGTAGCGGCGGGCGATGAGCATTTGGGCAATTTCGTCCGCGCCGCAGGTGGTGGCGCCGTTTACGCCAAGCCCTGCCTGGCGCATATAGGCAGCGGCGTGGGTACGGTTGCGGTTGGGCAGCCCAAACGGCTGGGAGTCGTCCTGCCCGATAGCGAGCACATAGCCTTTGTTGTCGCACAGCATTGCCAGCTGTTTGTTAAAAGTGTCGTTATTGGCGTACAGGGTGTTGTATTTTTGCAGAATTTCTGCCGGTATTTTGTTTTTTATTGCTTCAAGCTGCGCGGTGGAGTGGTAATCACCAAACTGCTCTACTATATCGCGCAGGGTGGAATAGCGCATTAGGTGCCACTGATACCAGGCGTCCGGCAGCAGGCTATCGCTTACCAATAGGCGCGGTATAATGGAAAATACGGTAATATCGCCGCCCGGCGGCAGGCTGTTAAGCAGCGTTAAAAAGTTTTGCCCGTCCTGCGGCGTGCCAAGCGGCAGGCGCGAGCCCAGCAGCCCGCCGTGAATTAACAGGTCGCCGGAGATAACGGCGGCAGGCGCGTTTTTTAGGTTGGTTTGCAGCCACGCCGCCAGTTTTGCGCGGTTAGCGGGCGTGCGGTAGTTGTCAAGAAGTTCTTTTGGGGGTACAATTACATCAATGGAAGCAAGCCTGCCTAAATCCTGCGCCATGGTTGTGCAGGGCGGGCGGCTGTCAAGCGGCAGCAAAAGCAGTTTATCCTGCATGGGCAGGGGCTGCGGCGCATAAGGCTCGCTTGGCGGCAGGTGGAACCAGTAAAAAATATAGCCGCAAAGGGCAAGCAGTAAAAGCCAAAAATATTTTTTCATGGTTGCCCTCCTTTGCAGCGTATAGTTACTGATATTATATTACAAGTACGGAGTTTTTAAAATGAGGATTATTACAGGCAAGGCGCGCGGGCTGAAATTAACAGCGCCCAAAAACTGGGATGTGCGCCCCACGGCGGACCGTGTGAAGGAATCGCTGTTTAATATTATCGGCAGCAAAATTATTGGCGCGCAGGTGCTTGATTTGTTTGCCGGCACGGGCAACCTGGGGCTAGAAAGCTGGAGCCGCGGCGCACAGCGCGTTGTTTTTACGGATATGAGCCGCGAATCGCTGCGGCTGGTGGCAAGCAACATTGCCAAATGCCGGGCGGAGGCGGATACGGAAACCATCTGCGGCGACGCCTGCCAGCTGATTGACAGGCTTTATAAAAAAGGGCTGCGTTTTAATTTTGTTTTTGCCGACCCGCCGTATAATAAAGGGCTGGTGCAGAAGGTTATCGCCGCGCTGGCGCAAAGCCCGCTTTTAGTGGACGGCGGCTATGTAATTGCGGAGCATTCTGCCCACGACGTACTGGGCGAGCTGCCGCCGCAGTTTGAACTGGTGCGCTGCGAAACCTACGGCGAAACAAAAATTAGCTTTATCCGTTTTGCAAAAGTGTAAAAACATGATAAAATAGTAAAAGGTGCGGCAATTAAAGGAATATTGGATTTTTTGTAGAATAAATTGTTTATAATATTGCCAAAATTACCGTCTGCACAGCAGATTTTAGGAGGTTAATAAAGTGCGCAGAGCAATTTGCCCGGGTAGTTTTGACCCTGTAACCAACGGCCATATTGATATTTTTGAACGGGCAAGCCAGATGTTTGATGAGATTATCATCAGTGTTTTTTATAATCCCGGAAAGGAAAAAGCAATGTTCAGCATGGACGAGCGCGTTGAAATGCTGCGTATGGCAACGGCGCATATCCCCAATGCTAAAGTTACCTGTTTTTCGGGGCTGCTGAACGAGTTTTGCAAACAGGAGGCGGCGCCCTTTATTGTTAGGGGCTTGCGTGCGTTTTCTGATTTTGAATACGAATTTCAGCGTGCGCTGCTGATTAAAAAGATTGATAATAACCTGGAAACTGTTTTTATCATGACCAATGCCAATTATTCGTTTTTAAGCTCTTCCGGCGTGCGCGAGCTTGCCACTTTTGGCGGCTGCATCCACGGGCTGGTGCCCGATAATGTGGAAAAGCGCATTAAGGAGCTGCTGGCGGAAAAACACTTGTTATAGAAAGAGGATGTGTTACGATGATAGACAAGAGTACCAGTGCTGCTTTGGACAGAATTTTTGATGAAATGTATAATCTTATTTCCGCTGCCAGCAGGATTCCGCTGACGGATAAAATTATTGTTGAAGAAAGCGATTTGGCGGAAATCCTTGATGATTTAAAAGAAGCGATTCCCCGCGAGGTAAAAAGCGCTGCCAAGCTGCTGGAGGAACAAAAGGCTATTATCAACAAAGCGCATGAGGACGCCGACAACATTGTTGTGCAGGCTAAAACCGAGGCCGAGCGCATTGTGGAAATTGCTAAAGCTGAAGCCGAACGCCTTGTGCGCCAGGAAGAAATTGTGCAGCAGGCGCAGGCTTTTGCCGAGGACGTTAAAAGCACAGCGCTGCGCCACGAGCAGGAGGTTAAGGAAGAAGCCGACGCTTATGCCGAGCGCGTAAAAATGGACGTGCTGCAATATGCCGATGATATGCTGGCTTATTTAAGCGGTAATCTTCAGTCCGCCTTGCAGGGTTTAAATGATAACCGCAGTTCCGTTAACGACGAGCGCCGCAAAATTGCCGCGCCGCAGCAGGATTACTACGGTGATGAAGCAGAGGACGAAGAAGAAAAATAACAGTGTAATTTAATAACGCAAGCAAAAAGCCGTTTGCCCGGCGGGGCAGACGGCTTAATTTTTTGTATTAAAGCTGTTGAAAAGGCTGCTGTAAAAAATCGCTGTTGTAAGGGGCAAGCGTGTTTTGGCTGCGGTTTTGCAGCAGCGCAAGCAAATTAGCAGCGTTGATATCTGTTTGCAGCTGGCGTATTAGCTGCGCGCCGGCTGCGCTGTTGCCGGTGCGGCAATTTTTAAAATTACGCCCGATTTTGGTAATAACCGGCAGCGCTGCGGTTTTGCGCATTTGGGCAAGCAGTTTTTGCCCGCGGGCGTTAAACGCCAGTACGCGCAGGTACTGCGGCTGCGCTGCTGTAAAAATTGTTTTGTCATCGGCAAGCAAAAGCTGCATTAACAGGCGGCGTATGCGCGCCTTAGCATAGCGTTTATTGCTGGCGCTGGCTAATATGCTTGCTGCATCCGGGCAGGCGGCGGTTTCTTTTAAGCGGTGCTCCAGGCCTTCCGAACATTCGCAGGCGGCGGCAATTTGCTGT
>DXVZ01000193.1 GCA_019417125.1 Phascolarctobacterium sp. | reverse complement strand
GCATCGCGCAGTGCCAGCAGCCGCCGCGCGGTCTGCGTTTCTGCCTGGTACAGGTATTCAGGGTATATCAGCCTTAAACCGCCCACTTCTTCCGTGCGCAGGCGGTCCCCGTCAATCAGTTCTTTAAAAAGTTCTTTTACAGGTTCCGGGTCGGTCTGCAAAAGCTTAACTGTTTCCTGCGCCAGCAGTTCTTCCGGCACGCAGGTGTGCCCCGCCGCGCCCGCCATGTTCAGCGCATACACCAGCCCGGCTTCAATGCGGCGTTTATCGCTGCGGCTGCAGCCCAATGCCAGCGCTATTTTGTCCGCCGTCCTAAAGCCGATGCCGGTAACTTCGCCAGCTAAAGCATAGGGGTTTTCCTGCACCCGCACCAAAGCCGTGCTGCCATAGCGCGCCTGCAATTTGGGAGCGTAGTTGGCGCTTACGCCATGCTGCTCCAAAAACAGCATCAGCTCGCGCATTTCGCTCAATTCTGCGTAAGAAGCAGCAATGTCGCCCGCTTTTTTGCGCCCGATGCCCGCAACCTCCGTCAGCCGTTCCGGCTCGCTTTCCAAAACGGTCAGCGTGCGGCTGCCAAAATGCTCCACAATGCGCGCCGCCATTGTTCTGCCAACGCCCCTAACTGCGCCGGAAGCCAAAAAGCGTTCAATGCCCTCTGTGGTAGAAGGCTTTACCACGCGCAAAGCATCTGCCTTAAACTGCCGCCCAAAACGCGCGTGCTCGCACCACTCGCCCTCCAGCGCCAGATTTTCGCCCATATAGGGGGCAGGTCCTTTATAGGTAACTGTTGCAAGCCCAGCCGCCGTTTTAACGCGCAGCACGCAAAACTGCCCGTCGCCGCTTTCATATATAACATTTTCCAGTGTTCCCTGCAGCTGTTCCAAATGCTCACCACCGTACAAAACAAATGTTCAGTTTATTATAGCATGTTTTTCTCAGTTTATAAACCTTCTAAGCACCGCACCATTATTTTTTGACAACAGCTTTAAAATTAGCTATAATTAATTAAATATGTTTTAACCGTTTTGCAAAACGGCGGGAGGTTCAGCTTTGAAATCCATCGGCACACAAATTGCCATTGATATGTATAATTGCAGCGATATCCTTTTGGATGACGTTATCAGCATTGAGCACATGCTAAGCAGCGCGGCGGCGCGCTTCGGCATGGAACCGAGCGGAGTGTACGTCAACGACGAGGACGGCATCGCCGAATATTCCGTGTTTGCGCACTGCAAGCAGGGGCACATTACCATGCACGTTTACCCGGATATGGGCTTTGCCACGATTGATATTTTTACCTGCTTTAAAGAAGCCAACCCCGACGGGCTGGCGCGCTTTCTGCGTAAATACTTCAATCC
>DXVZ01000192.1 GCA_019417125.1 Phascolarctobacterium sp. | reverse complement strand
CGGCAACGACGATGCGCAGACCATCTTCAGCGAACTGTACTTCTTCTTCTGATAAATTTGGCTTTCTGCCTGCCTTGCAAGACAGGAAAATATATAACGCAGGAAGGATGTATGAAAATGCAATTTAAGTGGAAAAAATTTTTGGCGGCATCTGTTACATGCATGATTTTAACGGGGGTATCGGCAACTACTATGGCAGCTTATAGTTTAAGTGAAGAAGTTAAAGCACCTACGCCTGCGCTTTTGCAGGCATCGCAAATCGGTGTGCGCACTTACACCACAACGGACCCTGCGCTGCTGGCGCAGCCTAACAAAGACGCAATTTTGGTTATGAGCTTTGGCACGACTTTTCCTGATACGAGGGCGAAAACGATTGAAGCAACGTTTAACCAGATTAAGGCAGAACACCCCGGCACCAAAGTTGTGCTGGCGTTTACCTCGCACATTATTATCGACAGGGTAAAAGCTAACGAAGGCATTACCGTACCGACGCCGGAACAGGCTTTGGAACAGCTGAAAGCTGAAGGCTATAACCGCGTGGCGCTGACGTCTCTTGACGTGATTCCGGGCATGGAATATGCTTACAAAACAGCCGTTTACGATATGTATAAAACGCAGTTTAAAAAGATGACCATTGGCACGCCGCTGATGTACTGGATGGGGCAGGAAGGACAGGTTGACGATGTGGAAGCGGCTATGTCGGCAATCGGTTCACAGCTGCCGAAGCTTGGCAAAAAAGACGCCGTGCTGGTAATGGCGCACGGCACGCCGGACCCTTCCAACGCTTATTATGCCGTTATGCAGGACAGGCTTGACGCTTTGTACGGCGGCAAGGTAATGATTTATACCGTTGAAGGCTGGCCGCGTTTGGAAGACGTTATCCCAAAACTGAAAGAGCAGGGCGTTAAAAACGTAACTTTAATGCCGCTGATGATGGTTGCCGGCGACCACGCCAACAACGATATGGCAGGCGACGAGGAAGATTCGCATAAAACAATTCTGCAAAACGAAGGGTTTAAGGTTAAAGCCTATATTCACGGCATTGGCGAAAACCCCAATGTGCGCAAACTGTTTGTTGACCATGCCAACGAGGCTTGGGACGCGCTTGTTGCAGAAAAATAATTTAATAAATTTACAATAAGTGTTATAATTAAAACATAGCTATGCGGTGTTTTGCCGCATAGCTAATTGTGCTTTTATAAAATAGTTGTTTGTGCAGGTACATAACCATGAAAAAATTTTTTTACGCAGTTATTTTTATACTTTTAACGCTGGCGCTTGCATCGGCAGGCTGCGGCGGCGATAAGGCAGAGCAGCAGGCGGTTTCCGGCGGCATAACCGTAACGGATGACAACGGCAGGACGGTAACTTTAAAAGGCGTGCCGCAAAAAATTGTACCGCTGTCTGCATCGTTTTTAGAGCCTTTGGCAGAGCTTGACGCTAAAGTCGCGGCGCGCGTCGCTGCCAAAACAGGCGTCAGCGCACGCTATAAAAACTTGCCGGAAGTCGGCAATGTGTACAACGTCAACCTTGAAAAAGTTATTGCGGCGCAGCCGGATTTGGTAATTTGCTATAAGGGCATGAACGATAAATTTGTACACAATTTTGAAGAAAATAACATTCCTGTTATCGTGCTGGAAATGCGTACTTACGGGCAGGTAAAAAACACGGTTGAAGTGCTTGGCGAAATAACTGGCAGTACAGCCAAAGCGGCGGAGCTTAACAAAAGTATGGATGAACGTATTGCCGCCGTTAAAGCCAAATTGCCGCAGGGAAAAAAACGCATTGCTATTTTGCACAGTACGGCGCAGAACGTAACGGTGCAGCTGGAAGGCAGCATTGCCGGCAGCACGGCGCAGCTTTTAGGGTTTACCAACATCGCCGCAGGCAACATGCCGCTTGAAAATAATGCCACGGCAGCTCCTTACAGTTTGGAAACTTTGGTTGCCGCTGACCCCGATATTATTTACATTACCAGCATGGGCAAGCTGGAAACCGTGCAGGACGCGATGCTGAAAAGCTTAAGCGCCAGCCCGGCGTGGCAAAGCCTGGGCGCGGTAAAAAGCGGGCATGTGTATTTTTTACCGCAGGATTTGTTTTTGCTGAGCCCCGGTTTAAAATACCCGGAAGCTGTAGAATACATGGCTAAACTTGCCTACCCTGATGCTTTTAAATAAGGCTTAAATTATGGATACTTTGAACGGATACAAAAAATTTGGCATGGCAATAAATAAATGGCGCGTACTGATGCTGGCGGTGTTTATGCTGCTGGCAGCATCAGGCTTTTTGTGCAGTGCGCTTAACGGCGCTGTGGCAATACCGTTTTCCGCCCTGAGCGATATTTTCAGCGGCGGCGGTGATGCTGCAAACAGGCAGATACTGTTAAACATCCGCCTGCCGCGAACCATAGTAGCGGCGCTGGTAGGTATGAACCTTGCAGTCAGCGGTGCGGTTTTGCAGGCGGTGATGAAAAATCCGCTGGCGGACCCGCATATTATCGGTATTTCGTCCGGTGCGGGGCTGGCAGGTATTTTTGTGCTGGTGCTGTTTCCGGCAATGGAATATTTAATTGTGCCGGTGGCGTTTTGCGGCGCTATGCTGGCGGCGGTGTGCATTTATATGCTGGCTTGGAAAAACGGCATCCGCCCTTTGCGTATTGTGCTGGCGGGCGTGGCTGTTTCCAGCTTTTTGGGCGCGGGCATTTCGGCAATACTTGTGCTTTACAGCGACAGAGTGCACGGTGCGCTGATGTGGATGGTTGGCGGTTTGGCGGCGCGGTCGTGGCCGCACGTGTGGATAATTTTGCCGTATGCTTTGATAGGGCTTGCGTTTGCCTGCATAGGCGCGCGCTACCTTAACATTTTGCAGCTGGGCGACGATGTTGCCCGCGGGCTTGGTGTTAACGTGGAACTGGTGCGCGTGGTATTTACCGCCATCGGCGCGCTTTTGGCGGCGAGCGCGGTTTCCGTAGCGGGCCTGCTAGGCTTTGTCGGCTTAATTGTACCGCATACCGTAAGGCTGCTTACCGGTTCGGACTACCGCTTTTTAATACCGTCATCAGCGCTGCTGGGCATGGCGGTGGTTACTTACAGCGATACGCTGGCACGCACGGCTTTTGCGCCGCTGGAATTACCAGTCGGCATTTTTATGGCGGTTCTCGGTGCACCGTTCTTTCTGTTTTTGCTAAGGAAGGAGTTGTAGCATGGCCTCGCTTGCAGTACAAAATTTAAGCGTTACTATCGGCAAAAACGCCATTCTGCAAAACGTCAGCATCAGCTTCGGCACTGGCAGGCGCACGGCGATAATCGGCCCTAACGGCTGCGGTAAAAATACGCTGCTGCGCGCGGCGGCAGGCTTAAACCGTAGTTATGCCGGTACGGTGCTGTTAAACGGCACGGATATGAAAAAGTTGCCGCGCCGGAAAATTGCAGAAGTAATGGCAATTTTGCCGCAGGGCGTAACGGTCCCTGCCGATTTAACGGTGCGTGAACTGGTTGCCTGCGGTCGTTTTCCGTACCGCTCGCTGTTGAAGCGTGAGGATAAAAACGATGCGCAGGTGATTGAAGCGGCTATGCAAAAAACGCATATCGCGCATCTGGCGGGCAGGTTTGTGGCAACGCTTTCGGGCGGTGAACGGCAGCGCGCGTGGATAGCCATGGCTTTGGCGCAGCAGCCGCAGATTTTGCTTTTGGACGAGCCGACGACCTACCTTGATATTGCCCACCAGCTGGAGATTATGCAGATTATTACGGAACTTAACCAAAACGAGGGCATGACGGTGATTATGGTCATTCACGATATTAACCACGCCCGTTTATATGCCGACGATGTTGTAATTATTAAAGATAAGGGTGTTTTTGCCGCAGGCAGCCCGCAGCAGGTTATTAACCCTGACAGTTTGGCGGCGGTGTTTGGTGT
>DXVZ01000191.1 GCA_019417125.1 Phascolarctobacterium sp. | reverse complement strand
AACCCCACTGCAGAATTAGCCCATTGCTGAATTTTACATACCCATTTTGCGCTAATAATTCATCAACAATTACTGCCCCACCAGCCAATGCTGTAATGGCTGCTGCAACACCAGCTGCGTTAATAGGTTTGGTTGTATTTGTGCCAGCCTGCGCTTCAAGCGTTGTTGCGAAATCATACAGCACAGATTTAAGTTTTGCCGTTTCATCTAAATCCGCAACCCCATTTGCTGCACCAAGCAGTTTATCAATTAACTGCTTGACTTTTAAAGCCGTCATTGGCTTTTTATCATCTGTCATGCCTTCTGCTTCTGTTTGGCTTGCTACCGGGACATAAGTTTTACCACCGGTCAAAAATTTATCTTGGTCGCCAGCTTTCGGCTCTGGCACAAAGCCGCGTTTACCGTCTGCTTCTGCCGTTGCGCCGGTAAAATCAGCGTGCGCACTATCATCGGCATTATGCGCAGCAAAAGCAGCTTCGTGCGCCTCTTCTCCAGCGTCATGCGTGTCTAATGCTTCTTCTAAATCTTCAATAGTAGCGTAAATTACGCTGCTGTTAATTATTACTTCTATATTCTGTGCATTGCCAATAACAAAAGTAACATTAACAATACGTTCTTCAACTGGTGTTGTTTTATCGTAAATGTAGCTTGCTTTATTGCCGGCCGTTGTATAAGCATAAAGCTGTTCCTGGCCGTTATCAATTTTGGCCATTACACCGATTTCACGATGCCAAAAACCACTTTCAACCTGCGAATTAGTTAAACGGAATTGAATTTCAAATTGCCCGTTACCCAAATTAGAATATTTTGCAATCGGCAGGCTCAGTCGTTCATTTTTAACAGCAGTAAATTTAGTTACGTCTTCTTCTTCGCCTACCAGGCCATCACCTAATGCCACACGGCTAAATGTTAAAGTCTGCCCATTTTGCGATTTTGCAATCATATCTTTACCAGTATCGGTAACAATAACTTTTGCAAATTGACCGGTATTCTGTGTTTCAGCCATTTTTATACCTCCATTTATATATAAAGTTCTGCCGGAATATTTATAACATAACCATTAGTTACAACGCCGACATTAACAGGTTCTGCTGGGCCGTCAAACTCAATAGCATAATCTGTATCAGCTTCAATATTCATTTTTATGTAGCCTGTTACTATACCACCGGCATAAATACCGCCCACTACATTTACATATGCCAGATAGCGCCAGGCGATATGTGCCGGCACATAAATGCGCAGCGCTTTTTCCAAATCTTCAAAGCTCGTTATCTTATTATCCGGCAAAAATATATCAATGCTGTAATTTTCCGGGTAGTCTTCAACAATGCCGGTACCATCAGCAACGTACCTGTTTACCAGATAAGTTATGAACGCTAATGTTGAAACCTGATTAGCGTTTAAAAAATCAAGCACACGTGCGCGCCGCTGAACATAAGCATCAGCAGAATTGGTTTGCAACCCGCAAAATTCTTCCCACAAATCAAGTCCCCAGGTAGCAGTATTTACAAAAAGCTGATCTAAAATATCAGCAACAGCCGCTTTTAATTTTTCATGTTCAGTATTGCCGGCAATGCCAACTGCCCTAAAGCGCTCATCTTTGCTTAAAAAATCCGGCAGATATTTTAAAATATCTACTTTGTTTTGGCGCAGCCAATTATTCATCCAGCGTCACCTGCCCTATAACCGGCAGCTGCCCATCACTGACTGGTATATTTACAGTACCGCTGTTAACGGTTAAATTAGCATAATCCAACACGCCGGTTTTTACATATTCGCTCAAAATTGTTTTTCCGATATGTGCATAAGATATACTGTCAGCTTCAAAAACCGTTTCTTTAAAATAATCATTTAAAACCTGCTTAATACCCTCAGTATTTCCTACGCCGTCAGTTACTTTCAACGTAATATTTACGGTCAGCGTTTCCGGCGCAGCAACTGTTACTGTTGCGCCGATCGGCGCGTTAGCAGCTATTTCATTGCGTACATTTTGCAATAAGTCATCAGAAGGAACACCCATTTCGGCATCCACAACTAAAACCTTTACCGTGCCGTTGCCATTCCACAGCGGCAGCACTTTTACAGCACCAACGCCGGCAACAGAAGTTGCCCAAAGCTGGTAATGATAAACATTGCCGCTAGTAGATGGCTGCCGTACTTTAAACAACAGCCTTTCTAAAAGCGCCGCATCCGTTTCCTCATCAAAACCGTCATAGGCAGCAGCCGTATTATTTACGCTGCTGACTCCGTAAATGCCAACCGGAATTTTGGTTATCGTTCCAGCCGCTACATTATTTTCGCTGCCAGTTCCCTGAGACTGCGCCCTTACATCAACATTTCCGTCTTCGCCAATTACAGCTTCTGCAACCGTTTCAAAATTTCTGCCATCAGCCGTAGCAAAAAGCGATGCCAAAGGTATAGTGCTGCCTACTCTGCCGGTAACGGTTAAAACAACAAGCGCGTGCGTTGCCGCTTGCCGCATTACACCGTGTTCTTCAGCGCGTGCAGTTAAATATTCTCCCCACGATGTTTGTGCAAAGGCAGCCTCCAGCACTAGTTTAATTTCACCATACGCCTTTTCAAATTCTACCGCATTTGCCGCCAGTGTATCGCTTGTAAAGCTGCCCTCAACAGTTGCAACGCCGCCTTGTGCAGTATTTAAGTAAGCCGCTATCAGCCTATCCAGCACATCTTTTTTAGTTACTTTTTCTTCCAAGCCTTACACCTCTATTCCAAGTGTTGCGCTGCCGTAAACAGTAGTTAGCGCAATATTAAGGGTAATTGCTTTTCCTGCCTGTTCAACAGATACGTTTTCAACTTCTAAAATATATGGATTGACAAGCAATGCTTCTTCAATATATCGGTATACTTCACCGGACTGTTTATCATCATTTGGCACTGTACCGATAAAATGCTCCAGCTCCGCACCATAATCATCAAAATATGCACGGTAGCGGTACCGTTCAGTAAGCAGCGCTTTATAAACCCATATTTTAATAGCTTCATTGCGCGTTACTATTTTATGCTGCCCGTTATCATCATAAATAAATGTATTTTTTATAAAATCCCACGCATATTCTTTAAATTCCGGCAAAGCAGAACTTTCAGCGGCATCATTAGTACTGCCAAAAACAAAAGGATTAGCCATTTTAATTTCCATCCAATCTTTTAAGTTTGCAAAGTATCACAAACTGTTCAACGCTTTTCTGGTCCTGTCCTACAATCGGTACCATTAAAACTTTATCGCCGCTCTGCCATGTATCAGTATAAATAATACTGTCCGTATAATCATTATCAATATCATGGTTATGGCTTGCAAAAGCAGGGTCACCACTGCCACCGGAACGGTTCTGCGTAGCACTTACAATATGCCCTCTGGCGTTTCTGGTATGCCCTTGCAGCCAATACTCGTCAATCCACAAATACTTGCTGTCAAGCACCATACCGTTATAACTTACAGTCAGTGCAGGCGGCGGCGTAATAATCTCACCGATAACAGCCGTTGCCTGAAGCCCGCTGCTTTTACCGATATTACCCATCAGCTTCAGCAAGCCTTTATATGGGTCTTCTGCTCTTTTCATACCTCACCGCCTTAACTATAAGTAATTTCCGTAGTTTCTTCTATTTCCGGCATATATTCCAGTGTCAGTGCCATTTTATGCACATTATTTTCAAAACTGTGCGTATCGGCAGTAATTAAAAATTTACCTGTCAGCTGCTCCTCCTGAACCGTAATTGCATAACCAGTAATACACTGGATATTGCCAAGTGCTTCAAGCTGCGATTCGTTTTGAATATACTTCAGCATCGCTTTTGCGGTCTTTACATTATCCACCGTTTCGCCGTCTTTGGGCGGCTGTATTTTATAAACCTCCTGCAACACGCCAAATTCTGCAATATATTCTCCGGCAGACAGCGTTTGTATCAGACTGCCATGCTCATCAACCATTTTTACACGGTTAACCATATCAGTATAGCTCTCGCTGTGTTCTGACTTCACCACGTCAGTAATATCACTTGCAATGTAACCATCAACCAAAGTTCCCGCCTGTACCAACGTAACTTTACCGTCAATAGATACAGCGTTATATTTCAGCCCGGTATCAGCCCGTGCTTTTTCCAGCAGATTGTTAATAACCTCAGTGCAGCTCTTTCCATCCGCAATAAAACTTACCACCGTATTCAGCGGCGGATTATTTTCATTAACAGCTATGCCTATTTCAGCGCAAATACGCTTTACAGCATCCGTTACCGCAGCATTGTTAAATACCATGTGCACTTTACTTTTAGCAAGATAAATCATATTATCATAAGCCACTATGCTGAAGCTATAAGTATCGGTTGCGCGCTTACGGTAAAAAATGCGCCCGCTGAATATTTGTGCCTGCTGCCCATAATCATCCTGATAAAACGCTTCTATTTTGCCGCCCAGCCGCAAATCCAAATTCTGAAACGCTTTATCCTTTGCCGGCGAATTATATGCAACTTCCAGTTCCAGCTTGCGGGCAGCCTGGTCAGCGTCACCGCTCCAAACGGCACGTATTACATAATCGGTTATGTCAAGCGTTTCGCTATTTTGCGCCGATGCAGGCGGCGTATATTTTACAACAAGCATTTAACCACCTCACAAAGTAACCGTTTCGCCGTTCACTAAAAGCTGCTGCTGCGTTACCTGCAATACTGCCGGCGCCGTTATACCCTTTTTAGCCAAGGCATAAAAAATACGCAGCTGCTTTTCGCCCTGGGCATTTATCGGAAACAGCATTTTTACAGCATTAGCCGCGCAGTCCATTAAATCCATGCCGGGGTAAAAATTTATTGTTTTTTCGGTAATGCTTTCCGCAACCCTACTTGCAAGCCCGGTTGTCAAATTTGCTTTTTCGCTTGCCGGCAAAATATATCGGTACTCTCTAACGTTCAGTTCAAAATAAACGTCAGACGTACCGTCTTTTTCTTCATACGCCAGGGTTTCAACCGTTACCGGCGTATTTATATTTGTACCGCTGATTGCCAGCCTGCACGGCTGATTTTGTTCAGCATAGCTTTCCAGCCTTTTTATGTACAGATACGGGCTTTCGGCAAGTTCTTCCAAAAAGCTGTAATTTTGCGCCGGGAAAAAACTTTTAAACGTTATTGTTTTAAGCCCGCGCTTACCCAGCATGTTAATATCGCCCAAAGAATTTATATTAACCGTACTGTTATTGTACGGATTAGTAACTTTAAACCCATCCGGGGATATTGGAAACACCACCGAACTGCCGGCGCAGATAATTACAACATTACAGCCGGTATTAAGTGCTGTACCGGCTAAATAACCTGCCGCCTGGTTTAAAAATGATAAAATAGAAGCCATTATACAGCACCTGCCTTTAAGTTAACAGAACGCTTTTGCAGCTGGTCATAAATAGCGGCGGCAACTTTATCCGCCAGCTTTTGAATATCGTTTTCACCCTGTACAGTAACGCCGGAAATATTAACGCTGATACCGCCAAGATTAACGCTGCTGGTACGCGCGCCCATGTTATAAGCAGCCGTTATCGAAGCATCATGTGGAATTACCCGTGTGCCGGTTGGCAAATCAACAATTTCCGCGCCGCGGTCATGTATCATTGCCGGGCCGCCGCGCCAGCTATCAGTACCAGTTGCCAGCTTAGGTATGCCAAGCGGGCCGAAGGTGCTGCCACCAAAGCCCGGCACCCACGCCGGTATAGTTATCTGAATACCGTTAATACTGTCAATAACACCGTTAAACATACTGCGCACACTTTCAAGCACGCCGCCAAAAATACTGCGCGTACCCTCGGCAACATAGCCCACAACAGTCAGCAACCCATTCCACGCAGCATTCCAACCGCCAACAAATACGCTGGCTACAAAATTTAAAAACGTTATTAAAATAGCACGCCACATGCCAAAAGCAATGCTAAAACCATTGCTTAAAGCAGATAACACGCCTGTAATCCATTGTTTTACGGTATCCCAGTTACGATAAAGCAAATAACCAGCCGCTATTACTCCGGCAACTGCCAGCCCAACCGGCGACAGCATAAACGTAAATGCTGCGCCGATGTGCGGCACAGCAGCCAACGCTGCTGTGCGCAGAAAAGTAAACGCCCGGCCTATGCCGATAATAGAATACTCCAGCAGTTTATTACGGATATGGTGCCCGGCAAGCACAGTTGCAATATTGCCGTACATAGTAATAAGGCTGCCGCCTATGGAAACAACTTTGCCTGCCGCAAACGTAAACCCGGTAAAGCCAATAATACCCATTGCAATATCGGCAATCATATCTTTTTGTTCCGGCGACAGTGCATTTATTGCGTCAGCAATACTGCCGATTGCTGCAGCAGCCTGCCTGATAGAAGGTGCCAACACGCTGCCAAAATTTATTGCCAGCGCTTCAAGGCTGCCCTTCATATCCTCCACGCTGCCGCTTAAAGTATTTTTCATAATCTCGTACTGCCGTGCAGATGAGCCGGAAGCGTTGTTGATTTCATCCGTCATACGCCGGTACTCATCTGGCGCAGTATCAATTAACGATAGTAAAGCACTGTAACCTTCAGTACCAGCAACAGCCTGTGCCAAAGCAATGCGCTGCGTATTGTTCAACCCCTGCATTGCACCGCGCATTTGACTTATTACATTTTCTAAGCCAATAAAATTGCCTGCCGAATCCGTAACCCGCAAACCAAGCTGCGCAATAGCTTCTGCCGCCTGTTTAGGCGGATTAGAAAGCCTGGTAAAAAGGCTGCGCAGCGATGTACCGGCAGTGCTTGCATCAATACCTCTATTTTTTATAAGTGCCAAAGCAGTAGATAGTTCTTCGATGTTAACATTAAGGGCTGCAGCCGGAGCGCCTGCATACTGTAACGCTACGCCGAAATCCTGCAATCCCAACGCCGATGCGTTGGCTGCCTGCTGAATAACGTCAGCTACGCGCGCAGCATTCTCCCCAATATTATTTTGCGTCATACCCCAAATATTTAAGGCACTGGTAACAACCTCCGACGTTTGCGCCAATCCTTCGCCGCTCGCTACTGCCGATGTAAGTATCGAAGGCATCAGCGCCACGGTCTGATTGGCGTTAAACCCGGCAGCAGCAAGCGCATCCATCGACTGTGCCACCTCTGTTGCCGAAACAGGGAAGTCAGCGCCCATTTGTATAGCCGCAGCCCGCATTTTTTCAAGCTCTGCCGCGTTTGCGCCTGCCTTAGCGCCTGCGCCGGTAATTACCCTGTCAAAATCCATAAAGGTTGTTGCTGCCATCGTTCCTGCCGCAACAAGCCCGGCACTAACTGGCATTAAAGCGCTGCTGATGCTGCCGATGTTTTTACCTACCGTCTGCACCGTTCTTCCAAGCCTGGTACTTGTTTTTGCGGTTGCATCCATTTGGCTGCGTATGCGCGTAAGCGGTGCCGTCACCTGGTCCGTAAGGCGCATAATAACGTCAATTACGCTCACTGTAACGCCCCCTTTGCCAATTCTTTCTTCAATTCAACTTCGTGTAAGAAGAAAGCGCGGGTTATAATTCTCTCCCCGCGCTCCATATTTAAAATATCTGACGGCCGCCAGTGATGTTTTGAATAAAGCCAAAACATCATCTGCACATCGCCGTCAGTTTCAATTAGTTTTTTACTTGGTTAACCACAGCTTCATTATCATCGCTAAATCCGGAAAGCGCAGAAATTTTAGCAGAAATAGCGCTGATTTCACCGGCTTTAAACAATTTGGCAAAAAGTTCAATCGGTGTAGCAGCACCAAACTTTTTCAGCAATGCGTGTTCGCCAAAATTAGGCTCTTTAATACCTGCAACCATCGTGTGCATTTGCAGATAGTAAAGGTCTACATCCTTTTCCCTGCCCTTTTTATCAAATTTAACGGCAGCTGCCTGTATTTCCGTATAACGCTGTGCCGGTACCGGCTGCAAGGTTAAAACAAACGGCACGCCAAGCACCTTGCTCAAACGTTCAACTTCAAATTTTTCCGTTTCCTGCACTAGCACTCCGTTTTTATCGGCAGCCATCAATGCTTCAACTAAATTCATTGTTTCCCTCCTATTCAGCAACATCCAAAATATCAAAATCGGTAAAAGTAAAATCGTAGTCATCAGAAGTAAGCTTTTTAGCTTCCCAGTCCATCAGCGTCAGCTTATCAAAAGTAGCATCGGTAATGGAAATACGCTCTGCACCGACAGCGTCAGGGTCATCCAGCTTTACAACAATCGTGCAAACCGTCTGCCGGGCGTTTTTAATATTATTAGCCATAAGCTGAATAAAGAAGCTGGATACATGGTTAAGCTTTACATTGCCGGTGCCTTCGCAGCCAACCACCTTGTACTGCTTAAACATACGCTTAACCTGGTTTACTTCTTCTTTAAGCAGCTTAATTTCGGCTTTAAAGCCAGTTACCTCAGCCATATACTGACCGTCAATCCAAACTTCGCCCTGCGTGCCGCTCATTACCTGCGATGCGGTAAAATTATCCATGTGTTTACCTCCTTAAATAGAAATCGGCAATTCAATATCTTCCATAGCGTCCAAAATTTTAATCTTGGCTTTCAAGAAAACCTTTTTCTTGGTGTCCAGTTCTTTAATCTCCTGGTCGCTCATATCAGCCAGTTCCTCCTGCGTGTACAAGCCATTAGAAAGCTGGTAATTTTTTACTGCCTCAGTATCAATTTCCACCAGCGAATACCCACGCTGAAGCAGGCGTTCGCTTTCCAGCGTTTTTAAATACCCGGTAATAGCCGTAATCAGCAGGCACTTGTTATCATAATCATTGGTATATTTGCCAATGTAGCTATCCTGCGCAGTTTTGCGGATGTCATCATAAATCATATCCATAATGTCAATGATTTTTATGGTCTGATAGCCCTCCTGCTTGCCCTGTGTATTGGTAACAAGGCTGTTAACAGCACGCGACATCTTATATTTTTCGCCGTCATACCAAATAAAAAATTCACCGGCATTTACCTTTTCGTCATTTTCGTCCAGGTCGTACTTATCGCAGTCGATTACCTCGCTCAGCGGCGCATACGTTGCCGAAATGGTCATTGGCGTGCCTGCTAAAAGTCCGGCAATACGCGCAGTATATTCGGCGGGTGTATAAGTTTTGGTAGCCGTTTTAATTGTCGTATTAGAAAAATTGATAATACCTTCATAATCTGCATCCGCGCCGGGAAGCACCGCTTTAACCTTTTTATATTTGTTTTCACGGTTGGTTTTAATCCAGGTCTGCACTGTTTCGATAGAGGCAGTTTCAATGGTCGGTATCGCCAGGTAATCCCAACGGTCCGTTGCCATCTTTTTAAGCGTAGCATCCCACTTGGTTGCGTTTGCCGGTTCTTCTGTTTTCGCCTGCAAATAAACCTTTACGCGGTACGGCGTAGTTACATAGCCAAGCAGGCATTTGGTAATGTAATCCCTATTAGTTTCTGATAAACTTTCAGGTATATCATCCGTAGTATAAACGGTAAACGGATTAGAAAGGCCGCTGATTATATCGGCTTCTTCTTCCAAAATCAGCGCCACAATGCCGCGCTTGCTGCGCTCGATAGCAGCAATACCGGCTTCGTTAAAAGAAATAATTACAGAAGGCATCCCTAACTGTGCCATATAGTTTCCTCACTTTCATTAACTTTAACAGCAACTTCCATTTCTTCCATAATTTCAGCCTCAGGTTTAGCAATAATAATTCTGTCATTATAGGCAAAATCAACAGTTATCTGTAAAATATCCTGTTCTTCACCTACACGGTTTTCGCTGATACTGTCCGTATGGATGTAGCGTTCAGATAACTGTAAACCCAGCTGAAAAAGCTGCTGCACTCTATCAAAAACATCAAGATAATGCAGTTCTTTTCTATCCGCGTCACGCGGAAAATAAGTTAAGATAACAGACAGCTGTTTTGAAGTATAATTTACCGTTTGCGGCTGGTCTACCGAAGTAAATTTAATAAAAAAGCAAGGTTTATTAAATGCTTCCAGCACTTCGTCATAATAAACCCTGCAATCAAATTCCTTGTTCAGTAAACCGGCAACCGCGCTTAAAATTTCTGTCTGCCGTATCACTTTAGCCATCCAGTTTTTTCTTCACTTTCTTATATAGTTTTTCAACCATCTCATCTGTAATTTCCTTTTGGTTTTTTTCGACAGTCTTTTTTAGAAAAAACGTGCCTTGTTTAAAACCTTTTATCTTGCCGCCCGGTGTTTTTATAACGTGGCCGCGTTCGATGAGATGAAAATGCGGTGCAACGGAACGTATTTCGGCACGGATACTTTTACCAGTAAAACCTGCCATCTCCATGCGCCAGCTCTTTTTTAACTTCAGCTTATGTTCCTCGCCGCTATCAGGGGTATTTTCCCTAATTTTGCGTACCATTTTGGTAGCGCCGGCTTTTAAAACCGTTTCCTGTTCTGCCGGAAACTCCGCACAAAGCTCTTTTAGCCTGTTATTAAATTCTTCAAAGTCCATAAGCTTCTGCCGCCCCTCTGTTCCTTAACGTACAGTTAAGCTCCAGCAGCTCATGTTTTTCCGCCGGGTCCACAACACTTTCAATTTTAAACAGCTTATCGCCGTATAAAACAAGCATATAATTTTCAATACCAGCACGGTAACGGATAGTGAATTTTACAGTATCATCGTTTTTATATTTCATTTCCTCGTAATATTCACGCCCGTTAACAGGTTCTACTGCTGCCCATATTTTATTTTTTATTGCCGGCACAAGCTTCTGCTCTGTCAGCCCGTTATCAGCAGCGGCATCCTCGTAGCGCAGCAAAGTAATACGCTTATTTAATTTGCCGGGGTTCATATAATCACCCTGCCTCTGTCCAAAAGCGCTTTTACGCCGAAAGGCATTTCCAGCACATTGCGCCCGTCTTCAATAAAAGGCTGCCTGTTGCCGTGTAAGCCGCCTATTAAAAGTTTCATTGCCGTTTTTACATCCTCAATTTGCGGATTATCCTCGCCGGTAACATATTCTATGATAATATCGCCATCCGGCAGCGCCATCAGGTCAACGCAGCTGTAAACTTCGCCGCAGCGCACTGAATAATCATCACACTCTACTTCTACGGTGTTAGTTTTAAATTTAACGCTTAAAACCTTTTGCAAATGTTTGGAACGCGGCAGCTCTACTTCAAACCCGGCAAGCTCATCAGCATTTGCAGTAACCCTTAAAGTCTGCGTATAATACGCCTGCTTCTGATAGTTTTCGCAGTACATCCTGGCAGCGGTAATAAAGGACTCCGTTAAAGAGTCCTCTATATCCTCATCAATGCGCAGGTACTCTCTGGCTTCTGCCGGTGTCAGCGGCTCTTTGGCAGGCGGTACGATGCACTCTAATTTCATAATGTTACACTTTCATTATTCTTCAGGTTCAGTAGATGTGGAAGCAGTGCCTTTGCTGAATACGCCATCAGCAAATACAAAGGCTTCAGTATAGCGCACGCCAAAATCTTCACGCACAATAGCGCGCATCAGCGTCAAATCATTTTCAAACGCAGATACTTTAGTACTGCCATCGGTGTAGCTTGCATCTGTAGAAACCGCAATCTGCAAAGCCGATGCAGTACCGATAAGGAAATGTTTCCAGTCGCCAAAGTAAATCTGGGTTTTGCCGTTAGCGTCAGCACCGACAGTAATATTATTATCAATTTTAAACGGATAGCCGCAAAGCTTGCCGTCTTTCATCTCATCACGGAAAATATACGCACCGTTTGCCGTCTGCATACCGTACAGTTTAGCCCACAGAACACCCGGAATCCTCCACGCCAGGTTCGGGTTGGTAAGTTTAGCAGAAATAATTTTACCAACCATCTGGTAAATAATATCGGCAGTAATTTCGCCGTCAACCGTAATTTTATTAGCCGCGCAGGCAACAGATACGCCTTTAGGCGCGTTTTCAGTGCCGCTGCCGTACAGCGAAGTAATATCCTCAGCTTCAGCAATGCCGGCAACCATCTCATCACGCACAAAACGGTCTGCCGCAATGCTGCTGTCGTTCAAAAGCTCGTTGCTGATAGGAATAATGCCGGCAAGTTTTTTGGCAGAAAGCTTAATGCTGCCCATCGTTACTTTGCTGTTGCCGATAGGTTTGTTTTCGCCCACCCATGTAAAATTAGCGGCGCCGGTCTGTTTAATAAGGTTCAGGTTGCCATTAGGCAGAGGCAGCTCCGTAACGCCCAGGCTGCGTGTAACGCCGGTTTGGCGCAAAAGCGGAATAATTTCATTGTACAGGTTTTGCGGTACGGTAACGCCGCCGTCATCAGCAACACCCTCAGTCATAACAGCGCGCAACTTCTCATCCTGCGGGTACAGCCTTGCGGCAATATCGGCTGCGCTTTCGGTTCTGCTGCGCGATGCCAAAAGCACCGATTTTACAAAACGCGCAGCGCGGATACCGTTTTCAAGCTGTTCTTCAGTGCGTGCCGCCGGCTTAACGCCAGACTGCGGAGGCACGCTGCCCTCCAGGCTGCGCAGTTCTTCTTCACGCACAATATCATCGGCAAGTGCGGCGGCCTGAGCGCGCAGTTCTTCATATTTTTGTTTTTCTTCATCGCTCAAAGCACGCTGAGCGGTTTCGGCACCGCCTACCAGCGCACGCATGGAAGCAATAACTTCGGCTCTTTTCTGTTTCATTTGTAAAATTTTATCCATCTTAAACACACTCCATTTCCAAAATTTCAATTTCCTTATTTAATCTTTCAAACTGCGCAGCGTTTGCGGCATTTTGGCGGCATTGCTCTTTATAGCGGCGGAACTCCTCCAGTTCTGCCTTATCAACGCTTTCCAAAGCCCTGCCAACACCTACCTGCATATCTGCCGGCACGCTTACCACAGATATTTCCAGCGGCGTCCAGCTTCTTGCAATTCTGCACGGACCGGTAAAACGGCCGCACGAAGATTTTTGTCCGTTTTTAACTTCTTCAAAGCTGTTAATTACATAACCGACAGAAATACCTTTTAATGTGCCGCGTTTAACTTTTTCAAAAATCGTTTCTGCAAAATCATCAGTATCAAAGCTGATAACAGCGCTGCATTTATGCGCAGCAATGTCAAGCTGTGCATCCTGCACCGCTCCTACAACCTTATTGCAATCGTGATTAAACAAGGCAACGCCAAGCGTTTGCAGCCTTGCCAGGTCAACATTACCGGCTTCATGCCCCAGAATTTCGTCATACCATTCGCCATTTCGCCAGTCAAAGCGGCGCACCGGGCTTTCGGAAGAAAAGCTGATTTTCACTTCTCTGCTTGCTCCGTCCGGCGCAGAATCTACTGACATTTCACGGTAAAAAATTTTACTTTCGCTCATTCTTTTTTCACCCCCTTTGCCTTTGCTGTCATCTCTGTAATCCTGGCCTGCCAATAGCTGTCAGCCAGTTCAGAGCTAATCATATTCAGCGGCACGTAAGTAATACCACCGCCGTCAACATTGCTCATATTTTCTTTGGCGCGGATGTCATCCGCCGTTAAAAAGCCCCATTGCCTGCCGATAGCATAAGCACGGTAGCGGCTTTCCATATCGCCGCGCACCAGGCCTTCCATATTAAATTCAATTTCATAACGCGCCTGCTCCTCATCGTTAAGTAGCTTTCGCATAAGCTCCTGTTCCCAGTTTACGCATTCTGGCACAATGGAATGCTTGGCGAAATTTATATCTTGGCTTTCAATGTTGCTGAACGTAGCGTGCTCTAAATCGCCAATCATATGCGGCGGCACGCCGTAAATACGGGCAATCTCCTCCACGGAATATTTACGGCTTTCAATAAACTGCGCTTCTTCCGGCGGCACGCCAATTTGATGATAGGTCATGCCTTCTTCCAGCAAAATTGTTTTACCGGTATTTTCAATTCCGCTGTAACGCTTGTCAAATTTTCTTTCCAAACGTTTCTGTGCTTCTTCGCTCAGGCTGCCAGGGTGTTGCAAAACACCTGAAGGCCGTGCTCCATTCTTAAAGAACTTGCGCCCATAACTTTTAATGTCCAAATTAAAGCCCATCGTCTCTGCAAACTGGCGTACCGGTGAGCGCCCGGATATACCGTCAAAACCAAGCCCAGGTATATGCACCATTTCATAAGCGCGGAAGCGGCGGCTTTCACCGTTATATAAAACCGCATCATAAAACAGCTTGCCAGTTTGCAGGCTGCGTTGTGGAAATACATTTCCAGGCAGCAGCGGCCACAAATATTTAACACGCCAGCTGTTGTCAAATTCAATCCATGCATAAGCATTGCCCCATAATTTCAGCGATGCTTCCATAATTTTACGGAAGTTATGGCTTGTCATATTAGGGTTTGGTTCATTATGCAGCAGACGGTATAACGGATGGTTTACAGCCCGCTGCTTACCCTCAGGCGTTTTTTCGTAAAGCAGCAAGGGCATAGATGCAAGAGTACGGGCATAAAGGTTTACACAAGCAAATACAGCGTCAATGCCCAAAGCCTTTTCTTCTGTTACCCTACCGTTAAAAACCGTGCCCAAATCATCAGCACTGCCAAGCCAGCGCCCGTCACTTTTTGCGGATAAGTTCATGCGCAGTGATATATTTGTAAATGGTATCCTTAATTCCAAATCTTTTTCACCCCCTTTGCTTTATAGCTCACCAAAGTCAGCATCCTCATATTTACTGCGTTTTTTAGGCGCTTTAGGCAGACGGCTCAGCGCATTTACAAGCGCAGCCGCCGGGTCAATACGTTGGGTATCATCCTTGTTTTTCTTACTAAGCTTAATATTGCCGTTGCCGTCAACATAAGCATAAGCGTTTGCCAGCGCCCACTTTAACAGCGGGTTGCCATCATGCACCAGCTTGCGGCTCACAATCAGTTCGCGCAGCCAGTTGGTCGGTTCTGATAGATAATACACCGTCTGGCGCACCTCTACCGGCGTTCTGCCGCTGCGCTGCCCTAGCTCAGTCATATAAAAGGTTGCATTGTATGGGTCAAAGCAATCCTCTTTAGGTTTTTGCCCTTGTTCTGCACAGAACTCATCTACATAACGGGTTATTTCGTTATAATCTACAACAGCGCCATCAGTTTCCGTTACCCAGCCGTTTTTAATCCATGCAAAGTACGGCACACGGTCTTTTTTTGCGTGCTGTTCAACTGCATCGCCGGGTATAAATCCGTGCGCCCAAACAGCTACACGGCCATCCGGCAAATTGCACGCTCCGGCATAGGCAGTAAGGTCAATTTTTTTAGACAGGTCATAACCGGCAAGATGTTCCCGCCCTTTTATCAACTTTCTAAATTCTTCTCGCGGAACTGCCAGCTCATCCCAAATCTTCAACTGTTCGCTGGTTAAAAATTTCTCCTCACTGTCCTGCTGCCATATATTGCAGCGTTTTGTCAAAAACTCACGTATTTTGTCGGCATCACCACTGCCGTAAGCGCGGTTATACTCAGTCTGTATTTCAGATAACAAATTTATGCTGTATTCGGTTTCACTCTGTAAAATAGGGTTTGCCTTTACCCAGCACGCAGGGTTACTAACGTCATCACCCTGCTCCACCTCGCGTATCATGGCAAAGTAACTGTCATCCACAAGCTCGCCCATCAGTACGCTGCGCGCCATATCATATTCCTTTTTACAGGGATTGTTTTCGGCATCCTTACCGGCCGTTGATATAATCACCAGCAGCGACTGGTAACGCTTGCCGAAGCCTGATTTTAAAATTTCCACAATATCAGAGCTCTGATGCGCGTGGTATTCGTCAACAATTACAATGCACGGCGCGCCGGAATCCTTGTTTTTGGTATCTTTCGACAGCGGCCGCAGCCACCCACCGCGTGTTTTATGCGTTATGTACGTCTTTTTAATATCCAGGCACCTGCGTATTTTTTCGGATTTTTCGCCCATTTTCTGAGCGTCACCCCAAACACGCCTTGCCTGCATACGGTCAACGGCAGCACATTCTACTTCCGGCATATCCTCAAACTTGCGCAATTCCGGATGATACGGCGGATATATAGCGTCCGCACACATACCATATAACGCCACACCTGACATTTCGGTACTTTTTACATTGCCGCGTGCACGAAAGTTAAACGCCGTTGTAAATCTGCGCTTACCTGTTTCCATGTGCACCCAGCCAAAAATACAGCCCAGGTCAAAATACTGAAACGGCAGCAGCTGTATTGGCTGCCCGGCAAAAACGCCGCGCACATGGCAGCAGTAATGCTCAAACCAGTCAAAAATCCTGTCAGCGCGCGTTTCATCAAAAACATACGGAAATTCTTCTGTTCCCTGCCGTTCCAAATCGCGCAGATGCCGCTTGCAAGCCAGGTACTCCATTTTGCAGCATGGCCGCAGCCCGTCCACAACTTCCTGCGCATAGCGGTGTGTTACAAACATCTCATCAGCTGCTGTCATGCCATCATTGCGTTCCATTCTTCATCATCCTCTTTATCGGCATTGGCACGCTTAACCACCAGACGCGCCCTTGCTGTCGGCGTAAGCCCAAGCTTATCGGCGTGGGCAAGACACTGTTTGGCATACATATCCAGCTTTTTGCGGTCAGGGAAAAATTTCTCTGCTTCTTCTTCAAATAGTGCCTGATAGCGGCAGTAATTGGCAAGGATGCGCGAATCAACGTTATCGAAAAGTTCAATTTCAGCACTCTCTTTTACAATCTCCTTCCAGATTTTCAAAGCTGCCGAACACGCCTTTTCTTTTAAAAACGCAGGTGGCTTTAACGTAACCTTTTTGCGTTTTAATTTTTCTTCGGCCTCTTTCCGCCGGTTAATCTCAGCATTGGTATAATGCTTGCCAGTTTTCTGCAAACGGTTAAAATCAATAACTTTACTGCTAAAAGCAGGTGTCGGCATAATCTCACCACCTCTCTAAATTTGCCAAAAACTTTTTGATAGGGGATATTTTTGCACAAACGAGGAGGCACACGGTCTTGACGTTTTTTCTGCCAGGGATTTTTACCCCCTACCCATTTTTACAGTATTGCCAAAACCGCCGTCCTCGCGCGCTGTTTTAATATCATGGCAGCGCTTGCATAAAGCCTGATGGTTGTTGGTGTCCCAAAACAAAGCAGTGTTTCCTTTATGCGGCACGATATGGTCCACAACAGAAGCCAGCCTGCCGCACACTGCGCAGACAGGATGATGTTTTAAAAACCAAATTCTGTACCTGCGCCAGCGCGAACCGTAACCGCGCTGCGCACTGCTGCCGCGCTTGTCATCATAACGCCGCAGCTGCTTGCGTTCCTGCCGGTGCTCATCACAATAGCCGTCAGCGTTATCCGTCAGATTATGGCAGCCGGGCTTTTTGCATTCCGTTTTAAAACGTCCCGGCACATTCTCACCTTCTTTCTGGCAAAATAAAAGCACTGTGCAAAATACGCACAATGCTTATAAAAAGAACTGCCAGGAAATCCCCGGCAGTTCAAAACCCTTTTTCTGTTTTTACCATTATAACACATTTAAAAGCAACTGTCTGTCTACAATTTGTCCAAAACTAAGCGTTCAGCCTAACGCTATTTCAAATTTATTAACTGCGCGTTTATAAATGTTATAAACACTTTGACGCGAAGAATAGCCAAGCGCAGCGGCAATTGTTTCCATATTCATTTCATCCACGTCACGCATTATCAATACCAGGCTTTCTTCCTTGCTTAAAACGCTTAATGCACTTTCAATTTCGTTTACTTCCAATACGTAAGACGCTATCATTTGGTTAATCTCAACAATGCGCTGCAAGTCGCTCATAGCGTCCGGGTGGCTTTTCGGTATAAAACCGCCGGGGTTATCATCTATTTTTGCCGTTACGCTTTTAGATGGGCCGTTAATGCGCACCGGCATTTTTAACAGATTATTTATGCGGTTAACATTAGCGCGGTATCTTTTAAGGCGGCGGCGCGCTTCTTCTGTCTGCCGGTCAAACATTACGTTCACACTTCTTACCATTCCAGGCGATGCACATGCGGCAAACATTCTGGCTGCACTCTTTATACATATCGGCATCCAAATCATATCCGGCGCGCAGCTTATGTTTTGTTGCCCAGCTTTCCAAAAAGTTTTGCGCCACCATTTTGCTGGCCGTGGCGTTCTGCATAAAAGGCAGGCCTTTAACAATATACAGCCCTGCCGGGCAGCGCACCACTTTTAAAATTTCCATACCGTCATTGAACGTTTTCATTGCTTTCCCTCTTTCGCATATAACACGGCACCATCACGGTTATAACCTCGCCTTCAGGCTTTTTATTCTGCGCCGTCAGCCTGTATCCGTATGTACGGCAGCGGCGCGCACTGCCGCAATTACGGCAGCTCTTTTCCTGCGCATACAGCTTACTGATAGCCAGCCAGTTTTCTAAAATCCAGGCTTCACATGCATCCGGCCACACTTCTTTTGCATACAGCATTATTTTGGCTTTGCCCTTGGCAAGCAATTCCGCATACTTTTGAGCGGTTTTAAAATCGCCCTGTTTAGCGGCCGCCACAATCGCATCAATGCGTTCGCCCCGCAGCTTATTGTACGGAGTTGTTTTTTGAACCGGCGCAGGCTTTTGTTCAACTTCCACTCCACCGTCAGCTAACGCAATAAACTCAAACATTTCCGAAAGCGATGGATATTTTTTGCACTTTTCCAATGCGATCCGCACAGCCCTTGCAAACAAATCTGCTTCCAGCCCGGCAAAAGCATCCAGCCATTCAGCACACATATTTTTACGCATCATAACGTCCAGCGAGGGCGACAGCTTGCCGTTTATATCCAGCACCGGCAGCTTTTGGCAGTCAAACTTATAAAAAGCTTTTAATACATCCTGTTCAGTTATCGTTTTCATTCAATCACGCCCGCTTCCCGGTAAAAATCCTCCAGTGTTTTCTGCGCTCCCAGCCTGTCATTAGGCAAGCCGTCATTAAGCCAGTTAGCTAAAATCCCAAACAGATAGCTTACCGGATAGCGCACCTTGCGTATTTTATCAACCGCTTTAAGCTCTTTTACAGCCTTTAGCAGCCAGTCAGGCTTTGTCTGCGCAGCATAAGCAACTAAAACGTCAAGATATTCCGCTTTCAGCTTATCCCTGTTAGCCGGAAACGCTTTTATAAATTCTCCGACAGCAGCGTTAAACTCCGCACTTGCTTTAACCTCCGCAAGCAGCTTACTGTCTGTCTTGTTTAGTTTATTTTTTAATAATATATAATTCTTGTTATGTGTGCCCTTTTGTGTGCCCAAAGGTGTGCCCGGCGCGTCAAAATTATACCTGTCAGGCGGCACCGGTTCTGAGTTTTCAGGTGTGCCCAAAGGTGTGCCCTTTTGTGTGCCCTCGCCCTGGTACACCTGCCAGTTGCAAATCCGGGCAACGGTGCCTTCTTTTTTGCAGGTCACGGTTAAAAAGCCCAAATTTTTAAGCCTGTCAATTTCGTTTCTTAACTTTTTTACTGTAACGCCGCAGCTTACGGCAAAGTTACGGTAGCTGATAAACAGCTCGCCCGGTTTAAGTACGGCAACTTTATCGCCGGGCAACGTCCAGTTTGTAGTAACATGGCACGCGCGCAGAAGCAAAGTAAGCAGTATTACTTTGCCATCGGCATCCGCGCCGCGCCAAGTTTTGCTGTTTAAAATTTTACGGTGCAGTTTTATCCAGCCGTCCATTACGCACCACCTCTGCGGCTCATCAGCAGATAGTGGTTAGGGCTGCCGCTGGAAGCTATATAATAAGCGCTCATTTTACCTGTGCTGGTAATGGTAACGCTGTCGCCGGGGCAGTTATAAACAATACGCAAAAGCCCCTGCGCGCTTAAATAATTCATGCTGTCATCCTCGCCGTGCACGTCATTAGCGGCAATACATTCCATGCCGTTGCCGCAGGCGCCGGAAGTTTCTATAAACAAATCCTCGCCCACGGTATAAAGCTGTACATTGCCGTCATCACCGGCAACAACGCAGCAGCGGTTCAGCGCTGCCAAAAGCTCCTGCTTGCTGACAGATACGCGCTTTAATTCTTTAAACTTCGCCTGCATTTTTTCGCAGTCCGGAAATACGCCTTGCAGGCAAAAACACATATAATCAAAGCGCGGCGCGGTAAAATAAATGCCGTTAGGCGTACTGATAAGCCTTACCCCGTCACCGTCAGCAAGCGCAGCAATGCGCTGTATATCGGCAGGCAGCAAGTTAATTTCAAGCTTTTGGCGGCATCCGGACTGCACTGTATACCGCGCCGCGCAAAAGCTTTGTGCTGCCCAGCAAACGGCATTGCCGTCAGCAGCAATTTTAATATTTATGCCGCCACGCACGCCGGGCGCAGTTTTGCTTATCACCGGCGCGCAGTGTTTCATAGCGTCTTCTAAAAATTTGGCGTTAATCTCAACGCCGCCGTCAGGCACCTTTAACTCCGGCATTTTGGTAATTACCGTAGCCAGCTTATATTCCGTACGCCCAACGCTTAATACAACGTCATTACCGCCAAAGGTAATATGCACATCGCCGCTAAAGGTTTTGGCAAGCGCAATAAACCGCTTGCCGTCCACATAAACGTCCACGGCTTCGTTGCTGTTGCGGCTCTTGCCTTCCATACGGTACACAAGCTGCTCCGTTGCGCCCATCCGGCAAAACATCAGCATATAACGGTAATCGCCTTTAGGGCTGACGGCAGTAATGCGCATCGCCCCAGCAGTTTCGTCATCATCTTTTTTCTTTAGCCCAGCAGTGCCGATGAGCGCCATATACTCCAAAGTTTTCTTTAACTCCTCAGAGCTGACGCAGATTTCCGTGTCCAAATACATCACCTGCTTCCAACCTGTTCAAAAATGAAACAAGTTCACTTTTTCACTTTCCAAATTTTACTGCGCGCCGGCACACGGTTATTCCAGCGGTTAATCATTTCCTCAGCCGTAACCTTAGCCTGCATTCTGTTGCCGCACAGGCAGCGGATGTATTTATACCCGTGCCTGCCAAATTCCATGTGCACCTTGCGGCCGCATCGGCGGCAATGGCATAGTTCTGCCGCGCCGAACATATCAATGCAGTCCGGCAGGCAGAAAAAGTTATATTCCGCATCAGGCTTAAAACCGATGCAGTCACTACACGGATACATCCGGCGCGTAAAATATTTTTGCCAGCGGCAGTTAACGCACTCTTTCATTTTTCGTATACCATCGCCCTGGTATTCCACAAGGCAATAGCTTCGTCTGCCGTTTCGGCTGCGCCGGAAACAGCAAAACATTTATCACAGCGTACCCAATACAAAATAAATTTTATGCCATTTGAAGTAAGTCTTATCTCGTTTGCTTCACCGCAAAACGGGCACGGCTTTAATTCAACTTTATCCATCATCCTTTGCATCTCCAATCTATCTAATCACAAGCAAAGCTTTTTACGCATATCTTGCAGCTTCTGGAGTCTTTTTCCATTCCTCAAAAGCTTTTTGCAGTTCCTTGTTTTTACGGAACTCCTGCACAATTATTTCCGCCAGGTAAAACGCGGCGCTTTCGGATATAACCCCATATTCAGAATTAACCGTTACATTTGCACGCGCATTTACACAGCTGCCGTCAAAATCTCTTTTACTGTCCATCCGCCGGCACCTCCAAATCTATACAAAGCTTTTGGCCGGGGTAAATAAACCGCCCAACATTATTTTTCTTTTGCGCGTACCAGCTAATCTCTTTATAGCTTCGCGTATCACCGTATTCTTCCGCAAGGCGGATGCAGATACCGTCCAGCGTATCGCCGCTGTAAACTACAGCCGGCACTGTTATGGTTTTAGTATCAGGTTCCAGTTCTTTAGCAATGTAACAGCCTGACGCTACGGCTAAAGCCGCAAAAATTATTGCAATTAAAAATTTTTTCATTTGCAAATCACTTCCATTTCGGGTAAAATGAAAGCGGATACAGCCCGTTAAGTTATATCCGCTTTTAGAACGTCTGATGTTGGCGCATCAGGCGTTCTTTTTCTTTTCACTTTTCATTCAGCCCACCTTTCCTTTAGTTTTTCCAAATTTTTCAACTTCCTGGTAATCACCGGCCGCCGGCACAACCTGTCATCCGCGCAAACATAGCCTTCTTCATACTCGCTGTACAAATAATGCCAGCGCCGCAGTTCCCGGCCGCAGCGGATGCAGCGCAAAACTCTTACCTGCCTTTTATTTACAGCATCCATTTTTACCCAAAACCATCACTCCTTCCGGCAGCGTATCACCTTTAACTTTTTGACTTATAACAACCGGTCTGATAAGATAGAAATATTAAAGAACCACCAATAACAGCCCATCAAACCAGACCGGAGGTTAACATAATGAATTTTGATGAAATCGCAAAACTGCAAAGTTCTTTAAGATTTTTGCAAAACATGGCTTTACCATCACAACAAGTAGTGCAAATGGCTCATTCCGCGCAGGCTATGGCTGATTTATATAGAACGCCAGCTTTAGAAGCCATGCAAGGATTACAACAACTATCGATTAATAGCGCAAAAGCATTTGCTGAGATAAGTCCACAAATTTATGAAACATATGCAAACATATCTAAAATGTATACTGACATAAGCCCAATGCTTTATGAAGCAGCTGCCAATTCTGCAAAAGCATTAGCAGAAATAAATCCTATACTTCAGAATAGTGCCATTAACAGCTTGAAATTTATTACAGAAATGCAATCTTCTATTGCAGAAATTACTAAAAATGAAGCTATTATGTCTGCCGTTGGGCAGGAAATCATCTTAGACTACAGCATTTTTGACGAAGCTGGTTTCTTTCCTGAGCCTGAATCTTTGCCAAATTTTCATGAGTATAAAAAACCACCAAAATTCGGCAACGCACCCGATGATAACAGCAAAGTCCAAAATTCAATTAACGAGTTAAAAAAGCAATCTGATAAATTTGAACCGGCCTTCAAAGATATACTCCAACAAACTGAAGCTTTATCATCAGCCATTCAAAGCGAAAGCTCTGTTTATACAAAACCCATAAAAACAAGAAAAAATTTTAAAAGAAAAATATCAGTTCAAAAAGCTCAATTGCTTTGCCAGAAATATAAAGTTCGCCAAA
>DXVZ01000190.1 GCA_019417125.1 Phascolarctobacterium sp. | reverse complement strand
ATTTTTAACCGTTGTAGCCGTGCGGATGCCCCTGATGCCACTTCCATGCCGATTTAATAATTTCTTCAACCGTGCTGTGCTGAGGCAGCCAGCCAAGCTCTGCTTTAATTTTGGCAGAACTTGCTACCAACACCGCCGGGTCGCCGCTGCGGCGCGCTTCTTCCGTAACCGTAAAATCAACGCCGGTAACGCGCTTGGCAGTTTCAATAATCTCCCGCACACTAAAGCCAGCTTCGCTGCCAAGGTTATAAATTCTGCTTTCGCCGCCGTTTACCAAATGTTTCAGCGCCAGCACATGCGCCGTTGCCAAATCTTCAACGTGAATATAATCGCGCAGGCAGGTTCCGTCCGGCGTCGGGTAATCCGTGCCGAAAATTGCCACTTTGTCGCGCACGCCCTGCGCTGTTTTTAAAATCAGCGGAATAAGGTGAGTTTCCGGATGGTGGTCCTCGCCGATGTCCTCCGTCAGCGAAGCACCTGCCGCATTAAAATAGCGCAGCGCCACATAACGCATATCGTAAGCCATGGCATAATCTTTCAGCATGCCTTCAATAACAAGTTTGGTACGTCCGTAAACATTGGTCGGCTGGGTGGGGAAGTCCTCGCAAATCGGCGTTTTAGCAGGTTCGCCGTACACCGCCGCCGTAGAAGAAAATACAATGTAATCCACGCCTGACGCCTTCATTGCCTGCAGCAAGTGCAGCGAGCCTTCAACATTATTCACATAGTATTTTGCCGGGTCGCTCATGCTTTCGCCAACCAGGCTGCTTGCCGCAAAGTGGATAACGGCGTCAATTTCAAACTGCGCCATAACGTGCTTTAAAAACTGCACGTCGCGGATATCGCCCTCCACCAGCTGCACGTCCTCGCTCACCGCTTCCGGGTGCCCGGTAGAAAAATTATCATACACAATCGGGGTAAAACCCGCTTCTTTTTTTAAAACATTAACCACGTGCGAACCAATGTAGCCCGCACCGCCGGTAACTAAAACGTTCATGCCGTTACTCCTTGTTTTCGTCAACAATATGTTTTAAATATTCCAGCAGCTTGCCGCGCATTTCCGGACGTTTAAGCGCAAATTCCACGGTTGCCTCGATAAAGCCCTGTTTGTCGCCAACGTCATAGCGGCGGCCTTCAAAATTATAAGCGTACATCGGCTGCTGTTTAGCAAGCACGCGCAGCGCGTCCGTCAGCTGAATTTCATTGCCGCGTCCGGGTGGTGTGTTTTCCAAAATATCAAAAATTTCCGGTGTAATAATGTAACGCCCCAAAACCGCCAGGCGCGAAGGCGCTTCTTCCTGCGCCGGTTTTTCCACCATGTCTTTTACAGTGTAGGTGCGTGCTTCTTCCGTCGGTACGCCGTCAATAATGCCGTAGCTAGATACCTTTTCCGGCGCAACTTCCTGAACGCCCAAAACGCTGAAGCCGCGGCGGTCGTACACATCAATCAGCTGTTTTAACGCCGGTTTTTCGCTGTCCACAACATCGTCGCCCAATAACACCGCAAACGGCTCGTCGCCGATAAAACGGCGTGCGCACAAAATGGCGTGTCCCAGTCCGCGCGGCTCTTTTTGGCGGATATAGTGCAGATTGATTTCCGAAATGCGGCGTACCATTTCCAGCTGTTCAAACTTGCCGGAAGCCTCCAGGCTCATTTCCAGCTCCATATTGCGGTCAAAATGGTCCTCAATGGCGCGTTTGCTTTTGCCGCTGATGATGATAATATCTTCAATGCCGGAAGCCAGCGCTTCTTCGATAATATACTGAATGGTCGGTTTATCAACAATCGGCAGCATCTCTTTCGGGGTTGCCTTGGTGGCTGGCAAAAAGCGTGTGCCCAGCCCCGCTGCCGGTATTACCGCCCTGCGGACGGGTTTAATCGTTGTCATAACTATCTCTCCTTATGCCTCTTCGCCGCCGATAACGGCAAGTAATTCTTCGGTTTTTGCTTTCAGCAGCGCTTTGTCGCCGCGCGTTTCCACGTTCAGGCGCATAACAGGCTCCGTGTTGGAAACCCTTACATTAAAGCGCCAGTTATCATATTCTACGCTTAAACCGTCCAGCTTGTCAATTCTGCCGTCGCCGTATTTGGCTTCAATAGCAGCCAGCACTGCTTTGCTGTCGGCAACCTTGCGGTTGATTTCGCCGCTGCACGGGAATTTTTCCATGCGTTCGCCAACCAGCTCCGAAAGTTTTTTACCCTCGCAGCACATCAGTTCCGTAACCAGCAGCCACGGCAGCATGCCGCTGTCACAGTACGAAAAATCGCGGAAGTAATGGTGCGCGCTCATTTCGCCGCCGTATACTACGTCGTTTTGGCGCATGCACTCTTTCATAAAAGCGTGGCCGCTCTTGCAGCGCACAGGCACGCCGCCTTTTTCGGCAATGATTTCTTCCGTGCTCCAGGTCAGCCGCGGGTCATACATAATTTTGCTGCCCGGCAGTTTCTTTAAAAACGCCGCTGCCAAAAGCCCTACAATGTAGTAACCTTCAATAAATTCGCCCTTCTCGTCAAAAAAGAAGCAGCGGTCAAAGTCACCATCCCAGGCAATGCCAAGATCTGCTTTTTCCGCCAGCACTTTATCGGCAGTAACGGCGCGGTTATGCTCCAAAAGCGGGTTTGGCACACCCTTGGGGAAACTGCCGTCGGGTGTTTCGTTAATTTTTATAAACTCAAACGGCAGATGCTGCGCCAGTTCTTCCAAAATAGGCCCTGCGCCGCCGTTGCCGGGGTTAGCAACAATTTTCAGCGGTTTTAAGTTTTTAACGTCAATATAGCTTAACAAGTGGTCAATATAATCTGGCACAATGTCGTGCTTAATCAGCTTGCCGCGCTCTTTGCCCGCAACAACAACGTGAGGGAACTCCCCTTCTTCCGTCGCCATTTTGCCAATATCCATCAAGCCGGTATCGGAGGACACTGGCCTTGCTCCGCTGCGCACCAGCTTCATGCCGTTGTAATCCGCAGGGTTGTGGCTGGCAGTCACCATAATGCCGCCATCGGTGTTTAAATGCGCCGTTGCGTAATAAACCATCTCCGTACCGCACTCGCCAATATCGTAAACGGTGCAGCCGCCGTCGCGCAATCCGTCGGCAACGGCATTGGCAAGCTCCGGTCCCGTCAAGCGGATGTCATGCCCAACAACGGCAGTTTCCGCAGCAAACATGGCTGCAAACACACGCCCGACACGGTATGCCAGCTCGGCGTTAACTTCCTGCGGCACAATGCCGCGTATATCATAGGCTTTAAAGGCTTTTTTACTCAGTTGCATTTTATCTCTCCCCACAAGCGTATTTTCATGACTTATATATTTTCTATTTTAAAAACAAAAATCCTGCCTGTTACGGCAGGATTTTATTAAATTGTATAACCGTATTCGCTTAAAACCTGTTCTGCGGCGTCGCCCAAAAACCAGCGGATTAACGAAAAGAACGCCTGGCAGTTGCCGTTATCATCCGGAACTAAAAAACTCTGCGCCAGCATATTTAAAACTTCTTCCATATCCGCACCGGCGTCAAGGGCTGCTTCTATCTCGTCCTGCAAAGCCATAATTGTTTCGCGGCGCATACGCATTAAACGCGGCGCGTTCAGGTTCAGCTCGCGGATAGTGTTGCGCGCCTTGCGTACCAGCTCCGGCGGGCAGGTATCTTCATCAACAATCATACGCCCGCTGTGTGCCGCATAGCGGTAAATACGTGCCTTGGCAGGTATCAGCAACGGGTTTAAAATGCGCTCGTTAATCGGCTTGCCAGCCTTAGGCACGTCGCAGCTGCGGTCAATCTTGCGCTTGGAAAAACGCTCCTCCGCGTCCTCCACATTGGGCTGGCTGCCGCCGTGGCACACGCCTAAAAGGTTCTGCCAGTCCAGGTGGTAATTATGCACGGCAAAATCCGTTTCACTCTTGGGGTAAAAATGCTCCACGCGAAAGTCGTCAACCTCGCCCTCCTCATCGGCAAATTTAATATTTATTTCGCAGTAAGCGCACAGCCCGTGCTGGTCTTTCAGCAGCTGCTGCTTAATTTCGCGGTAGCCGCGGCGGTTGGCACGGCGGAAGTGCTCCCACGTTTCATCCGGAAACTGGCTGGCATACCGGCGCAGGCCTTCCGGAACCTCAGGCGATTTAAAGATTCTTTTCATGCTGCTTCCTCCTGAAGGAACGCATCCTTATATCCATATCCGCACGCAAAAGCGCCGGTTCGCGCCCTGCCGCCCATTTATCAAGGCTCTTGCGCAGTTCAAGCGCTTCCGGGCAGTCCCATTTATCATCGGCAACCAAATCCAAATAACGTTTCAGTTCTTTTACAACGGGCACGCACTGCGGCCTTGCGTCGACGTTTTGTATATCCTTTAACAGCTGGTAGCTTGTTGCGCCCAGCGAAAACTCCGGCTGGTAAATGTCTATCAAATCATTGTTCCAGCGCAGCGCGCGGATAGATTCCGGCGGCACGGTAGTAAGCACCTGCGGGCTGTGCGTGGTAACTATAAATTGTACCAGCGGGAAAGCTTTACGCAAATCGCTCAGCACTGTTTGCTGCCACGAAGGGTGCAGGTGCATATCAACCTCGTCAATCAGCACAATGCCCGGTGTTTGCAGCACGGCGTTAATGCCAAGGTCCGGGTTAAGGCGCACCATGCGGTAACTTAAATCAGCAACCATGCTGATAACGCTGCGTGCGCCGTCTGACAGCGCTTCTATCGGCAAAATACCGCGCGTTTCGTGCTTAAGCACCAGGTTTTGGCGCACAAAACTGTAATCAATGTCCGTCCAGCCCATACTGCCGATACAGGTCATTATTGCCTGCACTACGGCTTTAAAAACTTCGCGGTAAGGGTTTTCCTCGTCCAAATGCTTTTCGGCGATAATACGCTCAATTTCTACCGCGCTCATAATGGCGTATTTTACCCAATGCCCAAAATTAGCGTAAGAAGAAGTCGATTCCAGGCAGTCGGTATAACCGCTGCTGCGCTCCAAATCTATATTTTTAATGGTGTTGCGCAGTTTGCTGTCCTTCCAAATGCGCCCCGTGCCATAATACGCAATTACCGGCAGCACAACCTTGTTATCGTCCTTTTCGCGCAGCGCCTGCACCATGCGTTTGCCGTAATTGCTTAAACTTTTGGCGTGCTGCATAGTAGTGCGTCCCTTAGCGTTGTTCAGTTCGCGCTGCCATTTTATTTCTTGCCCTTCAACATTGCCTTCCGCGCCTATAATTACCGGGTACTGGCTTTTCATGCGTAAAATTTCAAGCTGCGTTTTACTGGCAGTTTCCACCGTCTGGCGCACGTCCGTTTCGTGGATATTGCGCGCCTTGGCATCCGAAAAACAGGACAGGTACGGTCCCATGGCAATCGCCACCGCGTCAAGGATAGCGGTTTTGCCCTGTCCGTTTTCGGCAACGATAACCGTCAGTTCTTTATCAAAATCAATTTCAAATTTATCGTAACAACGGAAATTTTCAAGATAAAGTTTGCTGATATACACAAGTTTCACCCCGCAGACTTTTTTATTTATCTTTATTGTACCACAATACGCCTAAAATTTGCCCTGCATAAACAAAAAAGCACCCCAAAACTTATTCGGAGTGCTAATTACAACAAGCAAGATTTTAATTTTTAACAATCATACCGTACAAAATACCCAGCGCCAGCCCCACAACGGAAGGCACGAGCCAGCCGAAGCCGACGGAATAGAACGGCACGTTGGCAGCCAAAAAGTTTTCTGCCGCAGGCAGCGAGATACCAGCCGCCTTTAAGCCGTCCATTACCGCAAAAATAACGGTAAACGCCAGCGTTGAACGGTAAATGCAGGTGCGCTTAACCGGCAGCAGCGCCAGCATAACCAAAACGATAACAATGGGGTACAGCAAACACAGCACCGGCACCGACATGGAAATAATTTTAGTAAGCCCCACATTTGAAACACAAAAGCTGAAAATGCAGATTGCCGCTGCCAAACGCTGGTACTGCATTTTATTGTTCAGTACACGCTCAAAATATGATGCCGCCGATACCGTCAGCCCAATGCTTGTCGTCAGGCAGGCAAAAAAAATCATCAGGCACAGTACTACGTTGCCGGCAATACCCATATAATAGTTAGCAATGCCGGAAAGCGCCACCGCTCCGTTATCAGAAATACCGAATACCTCCACGCTGGTTGCTCCGGTATACGTCAGCGAAAAATAAATGGCAGCCAGAAGTACAGCGGCAATAACGCCAGCCATAATGCAAATTTTTGTCAGTTCGCTTCCTTCGGAAACGCCGCGCAGTTTAATCGCTTCGATAACGACGGTGCCAAACAGCATCGTTGCCAAAAGGTCCATCGTATAATATCCTTCCTGAAAACCTTTTAAATAAGGCATTGCTGCGTAATAGCCGCCTGCCTGCTGCGGTGCGCCCATCGGCTGCATAAACACCTGCACCACCAAAACGGCAATGCTTATTAAAAGCAGCGGCGTTAAAATTTTGCCAACCCAATCAACTATTTTAGACGGGTTAACCGAAAGAAAATACGTTGCCGCAAAAAAGAATAGCGAATACAGCGCCAGCCACATATCATGGTTTTCGGCAGAAATAAACGGTAAAATGCCAACATCAAACGATACTGCCGAAGTACGCGGAATAGCGAAAAAAGGCCCGATTGTAAGCACGGTTACAATTATCAGTATTTTGGCAAAAGTTGGATGCACAGGCAGCGCCAGCGCCTCCGGATTAGAAGCCCGCAGCATGCCGACAGCGACGATACCTAAAAGCGGTATACCTACGCCGGTAGTGCAAAAACCGGCTGCCGCCGCTAAATAATTAACGCCTGCTTCCTGCCCCAGCGCAGGAGGGAAAATAAGGTTGCCAGCGCCGAAAAAAGACGCAAACAGCATCAGCCCGATAGGCAGAATTTCCCAAAAAGAAAGTTTTTGTTTCATTGGTTTCTCCAAGTATTCTCAAAAATTAAGGCTGCGTTTTAAAGCAGCCTTAATTTGGTTTATTGTAAAACTTTATCAGTCAATCAGCAAACGGTAATATTTCTTTTTGCCCTTGCGAACAAGCAGGCTCTTTTCAGCGTCAAACATTTCCGGCGCAAGCTGCATTTCCGCATCGCTTACAGCCGTATCGCCAATGTACAAGCCGCCCTGCTGCACCATCTGCCTTGCTTCGCGCTTGCTTGAAAATACCTTGCCGGCAACCAGCACGTCAATCAGCTTGCCGCCTGCCTGCTCTGCTGTAATGTTAATGGTAGGCACATCGGTCATAGCGCCGCCGCCGCCAAACAACGCTTCGGCAGCCTGTTTGGCTTTTTCCGCTTCCGCTTCGCCGTGTACCAGCTTGGTAACTTCGTAAGCCAAAACTTTTTTAGCTTCGTTAATGGCAGAATCCTTTAAGCTGCCTAAACGGCGAACTTCTTCCATCGGCAAAAAAGTTAACAACGCCAGGCAGTTTTCCACGTCGCTGTCGTCCACATTGCGCCAATACTGGTAAAAATCGTACGGCGAAGTTTTTTCCGGGTCCAGCCACAAAGCGCCTTTTTCTGTCTTGCCCATTTTTCTTCCGTCGCTGGTAGTTAACAATTTGCAGGTCATGCAAAAAGCAGGTTTCTGCTCCTTGCGGCGGATAAGCTCAACGCCCGCCAGCATGTTGGACCACTGGTCGTCGCCGCCCATTTCCATAATGCAGCCGTATTTTTTGTTCAGCGTCCAAAAATCGTAAGCCTGCATAATCATATAGTTAAATTCAAAGAAAGACAAACCGCGCTCCAGGCGTTTTTTAAAGCATTCCGCCGTCAGCATCCTGTTAACGGAAAAATGCACGCCAACCTCTCGCAGCAGTTTAATATAATTTAAATCCAGCAGCCAGTCGGCATTGTTAACCATAATCGCCTTGTCGTCGCTGAAATCAATAAAGCGCGACATCTGTTTTTTAAAGCAGGCAATGTTATGGGCAATAAATTCCGGCGTAAGCATCTTACGCATTTCGTCCTTGCCGCTCGGATCGCCAACCATGCCGGTGCCGCCGCCCAAAAGCACAATTGGGCGGTGCCCAGCCCTTTGCATGTGGCTCATTGCCATCAGGGCGATAAAGTGTCCAACATGCAGGCTGTCAGCCGTTGGGTCAAAGCCAATATAAAACGTGATTTTCTCCTTTTCAAGAAGTTCACGGATTTCATCTTCATGCGAAACCTGTTTTAAAAAGCCGCGTTCAGTCAGAACGTCATAAACAGACATCAATCTACCTCCAGTCTAAAATATAAAAAAATCACATTAAGCCATAGTATGTATTATACAACTTAATGCGGTGATTGGCAAATTTTACAGTATATCAACTCCGGTTTAAATTATGGTATATTGTATTTTAGTTTTTGTAAACTTGTCAAACCTTTTATACTTGACTACGCTAAAACTATAAACTATAATTAGTTAGTAAAGCAAAAGGAGGGAGAACAATGAGAGATGATCTGGTAGTACCGGGCGAACACGAAGAAGACTTTGTCTTAGCAAGAGATGCCAAAGTTGTTACCATTCCTTTTTCGCCTTTGGAATTACGTATGTCTAAAGAAAAACCTTACCTGATGGACGGCATTGCCAAATTAAAAGAAAAACTTGGCGCCGATGACTTTAAACGTCTCATCAGCAAGGTACGCAATATAAACCTCAGCGGCGAAAGAATTATGATTGTTGCTGAAAGTGAACTGCACCGCACTAACATTGAACGCGAATGCCTGCCGCAGATTGCCGAAGCATTTAATGTAAAATTCATCCGCGTTGTTGTTGAAGGTTAAAATATTTTTAAAAAATTGTTGACAAATCCTTAAAAATTATCTATAATAATCTTCGTTGCAGCAAGCAACGCAAAGTCGGGGCGTGGCGCAGTTTGGTAG
>DXVZ01000019.1:704-2488 GCA_019417125.1 Phascolarctobacterium sp. | reverse complement strand
CTCCAAAATAGCCTTAAAACGGTTGCGCGTGTTGCCAAACAGTGACCACGGCGACTCGTCTTCCACCAGTTCCAACCGGCAGTGCTCAATAGTTTTTTCAGGAACTGCACCGGCAACCGGCAGCTTTCTGCCGCAGCCGCTGCAAAATTTCGAATCATCAGGCAGTTCTTTTCCGCAGTAATTACAATACATGGACAGCACCTCTTTTATTTCTTACCTTTTGCCTTGGCCTCAGCCACTGCTTCTCTTGCGTCCTCTTCCTCGGCAGCTTTTTCTTCCTTGTCAATCTGTTCTACGGTTTTATCCAAAATCTGCGCTTCTGCCTCTTTCAGCTTACGCTCGTTATTTACAATTACACCCTCTTTAACAAGCATGTTAAAGTCAGCCATTTCTTCCGGCACATCAACGCGGTTCGGCATTTTCTCTGCCAGCGCCTGCATAACTTGTTTTGACGCTTTAAAATAAATTCGCACATTGGCTTCGTTGCCGCCCTCCATCTGTCTGCGCCATGCCAAAGTCCACAGCACACGGGCATCCAGCGCAGAATTTAATCTGTACGAATAACGGAATTTAACAGTACGCATCAGTTTAGGCTGATAACTGAAAATGCCGGCAATTTCACGGTATGGTATTTCAAATACCTTAGTTTTACCCCAAACTGTATGTTTAACAATTCTTAAAAATTTGCGTTCAACGCTTACGTCATACGTCGGTTTGCAGCGCAAAAACAAAATCCAAATAATCATTGCGTAAAAGAATATCGCTACCGGATCAAGCAAACCCAAATAATAATAACGCAAAATATTTACAATAAGCAAACCAAAAAAAATTAAAGCTACAACACTGTAAACAATAACATATTTTTTACTGCGTTTGGTTGTATCAACAGCTAAACTCATTAAACAGCCTCCTACAAACTTTATAATCAACGTTATTATTATATAACAAAAAAAGGATGGGCACAAGCACCCATCCTTATATGTATTTAAAATTTTAAGTCGGAGTTTGATGGAAAAATTAAACTGCTGCTACTTCGTGGAGCTTAGCAATTTCGGCGTCGTCAAAGCCAAATTCTTTCAATACTTCGTCAGTGTGCTGGCCAAGTACCGGAGCTGCTGTTTCTACGCCGCCCGGGGTATCGGAGAACTTAATGGGCACACCGGGGATTTTCATCTTGCCGGCAGTCGGATGTTCAACTTCAACAATCATCTCGCGGAAGTTAACCTGCGGGTCATTTACAACCTTATCAATGGTATTGATAGGTGCGCACGGAATAGCTGCCGCTTCCAGTTTTTCCAGCCAATGTTCAATAGTATCGGTTACAAATACTGCGTCCAAAATTTCTTTCAGTGCAGGTTCGTTGTTAGTTCTGTCAGCGTTGGTAATAAAGCGCGGGTCCTCAACAAGTTCCGGTTTATTAATTAAATCACAGAGCTTCTTCCAAAGTCTGTCGTTGCCTGCGCCAACAATCAACAGACCGTCGCTTGCCGTAAAGGATTCGAACGGAGTGATGGACGGATGGCGGTTTCCGAGCGGTACAGGGTTTGCACCGTTTACAAAGTAACGGCTTACTGCGTTTTCCAAAATTGCAACCTGGCAGTCCAGCATGGATACGTCAATTTCCTGGCCAACGCCGGTTACGGTACGAGTGTACAGCGCGGTGGTGATACCGGTTGCAAGGAAAATACCTGCAATAATATCGCCGATAGAAGCGCCTACGCGGCAGAAAGTTTTTTCGTCTGGGCCGGTAATGCTCATAATACCGCCCATAGCCTGTACTACAA
>DXVZ01000019.1:0-694 GCA_019417125.1 Phascolarctobacterium sp. | reverse complement strand
GTGTAAGGGCCGGTCTGGCCGAAGCCGGAGCAGGATGCGTAAATAATTTTCGGGTTGATTTCCTTCAGTACGGAGTAATCCAGACCAAATTTTTTCATCGTGCCAGGTTTGAAGTTTTCAACAACAACGTCAGCTTTTTTAACCATTTCTTTGAAAACGGCTTTAGCTTCTTCAGACTTAAAGTTCATGGTCATGGAACGTTTGTTACGGTTCAAGCTCATGAAATACGCGCTTTCTTTCCCGATAAAAGGTCCGTAAGCACGGCTGTCGTCGCCGATTTTCGGCTGCTCGATGTGGATTACGTTTGCACCCATGTCAGCAAGCATCATAGCAGCATAAGGGCCGGACAATACACGAGTGAGGTCCAGAACAACTACATTTTCCAACGGTTTCATTATCATTTTCCTCCTGTTTGTAAAAAACTCTCTGATTTAAGCAATAAGGCGGTTACCCCTGCCCCACTGCCAATCAGCCAAACAATATTTATTCTGTGAGAGCCGCACAGATAAAATATTAACAGAAATATCTTAACAAATAATTGCTAAAATTGCAAATTAATTACGAAAATTTATTGTAAAAATATAATGCAGGTACGGGTTTCTCCGTACCTGCATAAGTCCGAAATCTTTACTCTAACGTATTAGAATCCGAGGATACCGAAGAATACGTAGCAAACGATACCGGAAACGATGGA
>DXVZ01000189.1 GCA_019417125.1 Phascolarctobacterium sp. | reverse complement strand
ACAGCCATTATATATAGTGCATTTGGGATATATAGCGATAATGCTTGTGTTTTAGGTGATAATATCCATTTTGTACAAAAAGATATTTTAGCGCACCAACAAATTCCAATTGCTGTTAACGCAGATAATATTTGAAGCCATATCTTATTTTGCTTGATATAATTTTTAATTGATGAAATTTGAGAAGAAACTATAAAAGCCATAAAAAAAGCTAAAATTACACCTATAAAATAACCAACTGTCAGTGTTGAACTTAATGAGAAAAATGCTATTGCTGAAATTGGTAAATACCAATTTCGTTTTATATTTGATATAAGTTCAATTTTGCGATTTTCTTTTGGTAATTTAAATAATAATTTGTTTATTAGCATAATAAAATTAATTTCTCCAATCTTTTTACAACCTGACTAAAAAGTATACTTTATTGTCAGGTACTTTTTATAAGCTTTTGAGTTTGATAATGCCTTGAAAAAGGGCGTTTTAATGGTATAATTAAATAGTAATGTCAAATACAAAAAAGTATACTTTATGGCAAGTTTGCCGCTTTACAATAAAGCCTACTTTTGGTAAGATGCCTGTAAATTGGGGACGGCAAACAGTATAATGGTAAAATAAAAAACTCCCGCTTTTTTGGCGGGAGTTCTTATGTATATGAAGTAATTTTTAGTTGTGTTTGTTAAAATATATGCCAGTAAATTTTTACAACACTTTTTGCAGCAGGTTAATGACGTTTTGGTGGGTTATTTTGTTGATAGTTTCGTCGCTGTAGTGCTTGCTTAAAAATTCTACCAAGGGTTTGTAGTCCTGCACGCCGTTAATGTTGTACGGCGGGTGGCTGATGCCGTCAAAATCGCTGCCGAAGCCGATGTGGTCATCGTCGCCGATGAGGTTCAGCATATAGTCGATATGCTTATATACGCTTTCAATGCAGGCGTCGTGCCAGTCTTTTTCCAAAAATTGCCCGGCAAAGGTAATTCCGGCAAGCCCGCCGTTTTGCGCCAGTGCTTTAATCTGTTCGTCATTAAGATTGCGTGGGTGCGGGCACAGCGCTTTGGCGTTGGAATGGGTGGCGATGATAGGTTTGGCGCTGGCTTCCAGCACGCTCCAAAAACCAGCAGTAGAGATATGGGAAACATCAACCAGCATGCCTAGGCGGTTCATTTCGGCAACAACCTGCTTGCCAAAAAGGGTTAAGCCGCTGCCAGTGGCTTCTTCGTTAATGCCGTCGGCAATATCGTTGCGGTTGCTCCAGGTCAGCGTCATGGCGCGTACGCCCAGTTCGTACAGGCAGCGCAGGGCTTCCAGGCTGCCGTCGATAGCGCCGCCTTCTTCAATAGCAAGCAGCGTTGCAGCTTTGTGGTTCAGCACATCAGCAGCATCTTTAGCGGAAAGCACTTCCAGCACGTCGATGCCGTCCGCGTGCAGCTTTTTAAGTTCCTGTTTGTACTTATCCAACAGGCACAGGGTGTAGCGCAGCCCGCCTTGGTAGCGGAAAACTTCGGTAGGCACATAAATGGCGCAGAATTGCAGCCCGCCGCCGTTGGCAATTTGGCGTTTAATGTCAAATTGCTGCTCATTTTCGTAAAGCGAAGCGTTTTTGTTGTAAAGTTCGGTTAAAGTGTCGCAGTGGCAGTCGCAGATAAACATTTTCTCAGTCCTTTCATAAAAACAAATAGCTGCCGCAAAAAGCAGCAGCTATTCAGGTTCGGTTAATTAAACTCCGGCGTAGTAATAGTAGAAGGTCATGCCCAGGGTGCAGGCAAGCGCGCCGCACATCGGGATGAAGGTACGTTTAACAAGGTCGAAGCTGGAAACGTTGCCCATACCGGAGGATACAACGATAACTGCCGTAATCGGGGAGCAGGTACGCGCGATGGACGCCGCGAAGTGCATCGGCAGCAGCATCAGTACCGGGTGCAGCCCGGTGTGTGCCGCAACGGCAGGGGTCAGCGCCGCAAACGCAAAGAACGGTGCGTTGCCGCTGCCCATTACGATGGAACTGAACACGATAATGCCTACCATTACCAGCATCATTGCCATCGGGCCGAAGCCGAGGGTTTTGCTGCCTTCGATAAGGCTGTCGATAGTGCCCATGGAAAGAAGGCCCTGGGCAAAGGTTTGGCCTGCGATGATAAGGGTAATTACGTTAGCCATCTGCATGCCTAAGCCGTCAAAGAAGGTTTGGATATCGGCAAATACTTTTTTGCCGTCGCGCCAGCGGGCAAATTCACAGCAGGCGCCGATGAATAAGCCGATGAACATTGCCATAACGATGTTCATTTTAATGGTGGTAATCCACAAGGAGCTGAAAGAAAGAATTAAGCTTAAGGGAATTACCGGCAGGACCGCATACCACAGCGGAGCGTTGTCGGCAGGGTTTTCCTCTGCTTTTTCAATTTCCATAGGTTTAACAACGTGCCCCATGCGTTTATCCATGTATTTTTGTGTAAAATAATGCAAAGTGCCTACAACCACAAAGGCAACCATAACGATAGGTACCTGGTAGTTGGTCCAGTACAGTACCGGGTCAACGCCTGCGGTGGTTGCAGAAAGAATGGTGCCGGTGTCGCTCGGGCTCCAGTCAAAGCACAGGGTGGAAGCAACTGCCGCCGTAGCGGAAAGGCGGCTTACGCCAAGGCCGATAAGAATCGGGAACATGGTTACCATCAGCAGCATGGCAAGGCCGGACGCGCTGTTGATGCAAAGGCCGATTAACATGCCGACAATCCAGGTGCCGGAAAGCACCAGGTAAGGCGATTTTAACGCCAGCAGCGGTTTAATAGTAAGGCGTACCAGCGAGCGGGACGCGCCGATGCGGTCCATATAACGGGCAAACGCGCCTACGGACATAATGTTTAAGCCGAGGCCGGCGGCGTTGGAGCTCATGGTTTTGCGCATAAATTCAAAAGCGTCAAAGAACCAGGAACCGGTGGATGCTTTTTCCGGCAGGATGGTGCCGTAACCGCAAAGCACAGCGATATACATTAAAACCATGCCGCCTAAAAACAGCACGGGCTGGGGCTTATATTTTTTATAAATAAGGAAGCCTACCCAAAAAGTTACAAGTGCGGAAATTACAATACCCATTTAATCATCCTCTCTGTTTTTAAATAGTTAGAACCAATTACAGTATAAGCTAAAACATACGCGGATAGCAAGTAAAACAAAAGCAAATTTACAGAAAATTTTAAAAATAAGTTAAATATGTAAAATTTGTTAGCCGCGCTTATAAATTTACACTGCATTATGTGCGGATAACGCGCAATTATTACCGGGTTAGTTTTCGCCAGGCTTCCAGCGCGCGGGCAACAAACAGGCGGCGGATGTTTGCGTTTTCGCCCATGCCGTGCAGGTAGGGTGTAACTTTAAAGCCGCAGCCTTCCAAAATAGTTTTGTGCGAATCTTCATCTTCGCCAGCCATATCGTTATTGGCGTGGTCGCCAGCTACCATCATTGCAGGCATAACGGTAATTTCTTTAATGTTTTTCGCTTTTAAAAGCGGGATGACGGTATCAAGGTGCGGCCAGCCTTCTACCGAATAGATATAGGCGTTAGTAAAGCCCAGCTCGTTTAAGCGGTGCTGCATAACGGAATAGTAAGCGTTGGCAGGGTGCGGCGTGCCGTGCGCCAAAAGCAGTACGGCGCTGTCCTGCGTCAGCGGCGGAAACTGCGTGCTTAAAGCCTGCATGGCGTCTTTAATATCGTCGCGCTGGCCTTCCTGGCCCATCCAGTACATCAGCGGCGTGCCAAGCGTTATTTTTTTAAACAGTGTTTTATAGCGGTTAAACACATAGGTTTTGTAGGCGTATTCAATGCCGGGGATAATATCCAGCGAGCAGATAGCGACGCGGGTATAGCCCTCGCGGTGCAGTGCTTCCAACGCTTCCTCCGGCGTGGGGTAGGCAATGCCTTCGTTCTTTTTAATGCGCTCAATAACTATGTGCGAGGTAAAAGCCAGTTCTGCCTTAACGCCGGTGCAGGCGGCTTTAATTTCTTCAAACACCGCGTCAATGGTTTTGCGGCGCGTTTCTTTGTAGGTAGTGCCAAAGCTGGTAACTAATATAGCGTCCTTATTCGGAAAATTGGTAAGCTGCGGGTTTTCATATACGCAGACGCCGATTTGCGCCGCGTCTAAAAGCGAGGGGGTAGCCGTTTTTACTTCTTCGCTTAAAGTGTAGCCTGCGCCGGCATCGGGTGCGTAAAAGGGGTTAAAAGTTTTCTGCAAAGTTTTCACTCCTTAAAATTTTTATAAAAAAACCTTTCTGCCGCGACAGAAAGGTTCAGTATCCGCCAGGTGGTTTGCTTATTTGCTTTTTATGCTGCATTCTGCCAGGTGCTTTTTAATGCCGGCAAAGGTTTCCGGGCTGATAACGTGCTCAATACGGCAGGCATCGTGCTCGGCAATATCGGCAGGCACGCCGATGTGTTCCGTAAAAAACTGCGTCAGCACTTTGTGGCGTTCCAGTACTTCCTGGGCTTTGGCAAGGCCGGTTTCAGTCAGCACAATGTTGCCGCCCGCTTCTACTAAAATATAGTTTTCACGTTTTAAAATGCTCATAGCACGGCTTACGCTGGCTTTAGTAAAGTTCATCTGCTCTGCTACGTCGATAGAGCGTACTTTGCCATGCTTCTGCTGTAATTGCAGAATCGTTTCCAAATACATTTCGCCTGATTCCTGCAAAATCATAATCAAGACCTCCGTGCTGTAATTTATAAGCTTTCTATAATATTTTAACATCAACGGCGGCGGCGGGCAAGCTATAAAATTGCAGGCTGGCAATTAAGTTCGCCGTGGCATACGTGCGTTTGCGCCAACCGGCAGGCGTTTTAAAATACCGGCAAGGCACGGTGCGGCAAAGGCTGTAAAAATCATGCCCGGCACAGCGGCGGCAACAATTGCGTACACGGCTTTATCTACCAACAGTGCCAGCACCAGGCGGCTTAAGGCGCTGGCAATAGGCCCAGCGGCGATGTAAAACAATTTGCTGCTGCCCGTAAAGGCAAATAGCGCTGCCACAACGGCGCGGAACGACAGCGCGATGAACACGTTAAAAACATTTTGCGTGCCGAGGATAAGGCAGGCCGCCGACGCGGCGATACCGGCGGCAAGGTATTTTTTTATGCCGAATACACCGCAGACAGCGACGGCGATAGGTGCGGAAAGCTGAAATTCGCTGCCGGGTATGATTGAAGGCAGCTTAATGCTGCCGCTGATGGCAATAAACGCCGCTAAAAGCGCAGTTTGGCACAAGTCATTGACAGAAAAGCGCATAGTTAACCTTCTTTCTAATTATGGTTAACTATAATATAAAACAGGTTAACATTTAAGTCAAGATAGTATGTTTGGTTAGTTTAGATGGTTTTGCCTCTTTGAATCTAAGTTTAATTTTTTATTTAGTTTCTTATTCAAGTTACTTTTTATGGGCTAAAAAGTAACCAAAAAGCCTTCGCTCCAGCAAAAAATAAACGGCAAATGTATCAAATAAGCTGACACTTGCAGCGCCTGCGGAACTCGTTTGCTACGCAAACTCAAACATCCTCGGCTATTGCTGCAAGTGCCTTAATTATGGTTTGCCTATTTTTTGAATGTCGCGTTCCGCTAAAATTTGCACTTTGATAATTTTTTATAAAGAATAGCAATGTTGCCGTAGATTTTATTACTGCAATATTGTAAGTTACATATATTTTTATAATAA
>DXVZ01000188.1 GCA_019417125.1 Phascolarctobacterium sp. | reverse complement strand
CACAACTTCCTTTCAGTATTTTAGCTGTAATTTATATAGGAAAATACAAATTATGCTTACTGAAATTATAGCACAGTTTTACCCCCCCGCAAGACATTTTGGTTAGCGTAATCCGTACTTCTACTGGTCTTGTGGAAACTTTGTACCTGCCGGTAGGTTAGCGCGGCGGCGCAGGTTACGGTAAACCGCACGCCCGGTGATGCGTGAAAACTATTTTTTTACTTTTACCTAAACCGCAAACACCCAGGCAGATGCCGCTGATATGAAGCGCAGACCAAAATCGCGACGGCTAAATCATTGTTATAGCCCATATGCGCAAACCGTTACGAAGTCGTGTTTGCGAACGCAAATAGGAGCGACGTTTTGCCAAGCCGAACAGCAATATTCCTGCGCGTGGCTTGTAATCATTAACCAATCTTTGACAAACCAAATAGCAAATTCCGTCCGTTTTTACTAACTGTTTAACAAAAATACAATAACTTTTGGCTACTATTGAACAGCATAACCCTTTCGCTTTTTACACACCATATTTTACTGCGTTTTGCCGAACTAACAATATCATCATTTACACAGTTATAACAATCATAACCAATATTTATACAGCGCCGCCCTCCGTATATACAAACATATAAATCAATGATATAATAAACGCGAAGCAGCAAAAGTCCAATCGGGGGGGAATTACGTACACGTAATTTTTCTCCGTAAATCTCCTCCCGTAATTTTCTATTATGGGAGGTTTTATTATGCGTAAAAGTTTAAGCTACAAAATTTTAACGGCGCTTTTAATGTTAAATTCCATAAATTTTATAACCCCGCCAAATACTTTTGCCGTAGATGTAACCGTTGACCATAACATTGTTACCAGTCATGGCAATGCAGTACTTGCAACTGATACAGATTTTCAAGGCCAAACTTATACGGGCACAAATAAGGACGGCAACAATATTACCGTATCTAACAGCACTCTCAATAGTTTCAAAGGCAGCTATTTAAATGCTTCTGGAGTAAATAATATATCTAATTATAAGATTACCATCGAAAATTCTACAATTAATGGAGAAGTAAACGGCATTCATCATAGAACAGGTGGTAGTACTTCTTCTGCTAACAATATTGAACTTAATATAATTGACACTACTGTTATGGGCAATGTAATTGGCGCTAACATTGATCAATATCTCAATTTTAACAATATACAATCAGGTTTTACTGTTTCTTTGGAGGGAAGCAATGAACGTGCCACTACTGTAGGCGGCGATGTAATTGTCTTGCAAAGAAGTTCCCAACATTATGTTTATGGCTTCTCTGCCAAAAACTGTTATCTCAATATAAAAAACAATGTAGATATAAGCCGTTCAAATTTATATGCTTATAAAGATAATAATCCTGACACTCCTATAAACTTTAGTGGAGATGCTGTTTTAACTTTAGATAACTGGAGCGGCAGCGTATTAGGCGCATACAACTTCAGCGATATTGACTTTAACAACATCAACTGGGTTAACGGCGGTACGGTTTTAAATATTACCCAAAATGGCGAAGTTGGCGCGCTCGCCAACACCAACATTAACCTTAACAGCCTTAATTTTGCTGGCGGCACGCAGCTTAACACCGGCGACACCATGACCTTTGTTAACGGTGAAAATTTGGGTATAGGAACCGGCACTGGTAAAGTTACCGTTGCCCCGGAATTTGCCGCCGGTGTTGCTACGGTTGGCACTGGTACGGCAGTAGTTGATGAAAACAGCGTTAAATACACTTTAACGGAAGTTAAGCAAAACAGCCAGGTTAATTTAGTTGTCGAAAACCGCGCCGTTGCGGCAGCCTTTGTAAACCAGGGCACCGATTTAATCAGCGATAGTTTAGACGTTTTAAGCCGCGACAGTAATTACGGCGTTAAAACTTTTGCCGCTGTGCAAGGCAACAAAAGCAAGTACGATGTGAACAGCGATATTAAAATCAACGGCTGGAGCACGATTGTTGGCGTCGGCAATGCCGATAAGTTTGACAGCGGCAGTGAGTTTAGCTGGGGAGTATTTTACGAAAACGGCAGCGGCAACTACCGCACCTATAACGAGTTCAACAATGAGTTCTTCCGCGGCGACGGCAGTTTAGTCTACAACGGCGGCGGCATTGCGGCGCGCTATAAAAACAAAAACGGCGTTTATACGGAAGGCAGCCTCCGCGCCGGTATGTTAAAGAGCGATATGGATAATGCCCTGCGTGACGGTACAGGTAACACTTATGGCTATGAGAGCGAAAGCGCTTACTACGGCGCGCACATCGGTGTGGGCAAAATCATCAGCCTTAGCGAAAGCAGCGATTTGGATATTTACGGTAAATTCTTCCATACCTATGTTGAAGGCGACAGCTTTAACGTAGCCGGTGATAATT
>DXVZ01000187.1:9277-21393 GCA_019417125.1 Phascolarctobacterium sp. | reverse complement strand
TATTTATTCACAAAATACTACAATTAAATTGTAAAAATAATAAATAAAAAATATCCAAATAATGCGCAAAAATTTTGCAAGTAATTTTTTAAACGAGAATTTTGGGAAAAACTGGAAATTTTGACATCAGAAAATTTCCAGTTTTGCATTTATAGAGCTGGTGATAAAGATGGGCAAAAAAATTGAAATAAGAGGCAACACCGGAGAACTGGCAAAGCTATTGAACATTACGCAACGGCGCATAAACCAGTTGGCAGAGGAAAAGATTATAACAAGGCAGCCGGAAGGTGATTTTGTGCTGCCGGAAGCCATTGCAGAATTTTACAGCTTTAAATTCCAAAGCGATGAAGCTATAGATTTTATGGCAGAAAAAGCGCTGCATGAGAAAGCGAAACGTCAGCTGGCGGAGCTGGAACTGCAAAAACGCAATAACGAAGTCCACGAAGCGGCAGACGTTGAACTTGCAATGACGGATATGCTTACCAATCTGCGCAGCCAGCTTTTGGGATTGCCCGCTAAAATGGCACCACAGCTTGCCAACCGCGATAAAGATTATATAGACCAAGTATTGACGGACGAAATACATGCAAGGCTGACAGAATTAAGCGATTACAGCCCGGACATGTTTGCAGGAGGCAGCAATGGAACAGAAAACAGTTAAATTGTTTCAACGCATTGCCAAAATTGCGCTGCGGCCGCTGCCGAATTTAACTGTATCGGACTGGGCGGATAGGTACAGAATGCTGTCCAGTGAAGCATCGTCCGAACCAGGGCGGTGGCGCACTGACCGCGCACCGTATCAGCGCGGGATTATGAACGCTTTTACGCAGCCAAAGGTTTGGAAAGTAGCTGTTATGAGCGCCGCGCAGATAGGAAAATCAGACATTATGAATAATGTCATCGGCAGGTATTCCCACCTGGCGCCTGCGCCGATACTGATGATACAGCCTACTATCGACATGGCGCAGGATTACAGCAAAAGCCGTATCGCGCCGATGATACGCGACACCAAAGTGCTGCGCGATATTTTCCGGGACGTGAAAACGCGCGAAAGCGGCAATACAATCCTGTCGAAACTGTTCCCAGGCGGGCGCTTAATTATGGGTGGAGCAAACAGTCCGGCGGGCCTTGCCAGCCGCCCGATTAAAATACTGCTGGCGGACGAAGTGGACCGCTTCCCGAACAGCGCCGGCACGGAAGGCGACCCGGTTGACCTTGCAGCAAAGCGTATGACGACATTTTGGGACCGGCGCATGGGCATATTCAGTACGCCTACCATATCCGGCGAAAGCCGTATTGAAGAAGAATACCACGAAGGCACGCAGGAAGAATGGCAGCACGAGTGCCCGAACTGCCACGAATACCACTTAATTACGCACCGGCAGATGGTGACGGAACACGAAACGGTAGAGGATAAAAAGGGCAGGAAGCACGTTAAAGTGCACAGCGTTAAATGGCGCTGCCCAGACTGCGGCTTTAGCTTTACAGAAGAACAGATGCAGCGCGCACCGCAGAAATATGTTGCGCAAAATGCTTCGGCGCTGGAAAAAGGCGTCCGGAGCTTTTTTGTTAACTGCTGGGCATCGCCGTGGCTGAGCTGGGCGGCGGTGATGCAGGAATGGCTGGAAGCCAAAGGCGACCCAGAGCGAGAAAAAGTTATCGTCAATACGCGCTTTGGCGAAGCATACGAACGCAAAGGCGCTTTTGACAGCACGGATAAATTTTTGCAGCGCCGCGAACAGTACGGTGCGGAACTGCCGGACGGCGTTTTGATTTTAACGGCGGCGGTGGACGTGCAGGACAACCGCCTGGAGTACGAAATTTGCGGCTGGGGTGAAGATGAAGAGTGCTGGGGCATTAAAAAAGGCATTATCCTCGGCGCGCCGGATACGCCGGAAGTATGGGCGGCGCTGGATGAGCAGCTGGACCGCGAATACCGTTTTAAAAACGGTACGGGGCTTATTGTGCCGCGCACGTTTATTGACAGCGGCGGCCATTACAGCAAAGAGGTTTACGCATACAGCCTGCGGCGGCTGGCACGGCAACGGTTTGCTGTTAAGGGCGCATCTACGCCTGGCGTGCCGATAATCCACAAATACGCCAAAGTAACGGCGGCGGGTAATAGAACAATACCGCTGGTGCTCATCGGCACCGACAGCGGTAAGCAGTACGTTATGGACAGGCTTGCCATTGACGTGCCGGGCCCGAAATATTTTCATTTTCCGCTGGACCGGCAGGAGAATGAGGCAATAAGCGAAATTTTGTGGAACCGCGGTTATGATGATATTTATTTCCGCGGGCTTATAGCCGAACAGCGCGTTGCCCGCAAGAAAAACGGGCGTATCATATGGCAGTGGGAAAATATCGCCAAGGATAAGCGCAACGAACCGCTTGACCTGCGTGTGTATAACCTTGCCTGCCTTGCCAGCATGAATGTTGACTGGCAGCAGCTAAAAACACTGATTGGCAACGGAAAAAGTACCGAAAATGCAGAAAAAACAGTGCAAAAAACGCCAAATAGCAGCGGAAAACGCCGTTTTGGCTGTATAAAACGTGGATTAAGGGGTGATTAACATTGGCGAATGAAGTTTTAAACCTGAGGTTGAAACAATATTTAGAGGCTGAAAAAGCAATTTTGATTGCCGGGCAGAGCTATAAAATCGGCAACCGCACGCTGACCAGGGCAAATTTATCGGAAATACAAGAGGCAATCAGCAGCCTTATTGCCTCCGGTGCGACAGTTGACGGCAGCGGAAGCGGTGCGCGCCGCGCGATGCAGGTAATTATGCGGGATTAGGAGGCAAAACCATATGAAAAAACGTAAAAAAACATACCCGGCACGGGCGCGGCATCCTACCAGACAGGCATCCGCGCCTTTTGTTATTAACAGCGGTTACAGCGAAGGCGGGGCGAGCAGGACAAGGACGGCTTTGAAAGGATATTACCCCCTGAAATCCAGCACAAAAGCAGATGTTGATGTTAACCTGCCCCTCTTGCGCAGCCGCAGTACGGATTTATTTTATAATTCGGCAGTCGGTGCCGGTGCAATTAACAGCAGCCGCAACAATGTCATCGGCGCAGGGCTTAGAGTATCGCCAAAGATAGATTATAAGCTTTTAGGGCTTTCGGCAGACCAGGCTAAAGAGTGGCAGCGCCACACTGTACGCGAGTTTAACCTGTGGGCAGAAAGCAATGCCTGCGATTTGTACCGTAAAAACAATTTTTACGATATGCAGGACATTGTTTACTTGTCTTATCTGATTGACGGTGACGCCTGGGCGGCTATTAAGTACCGTAAGCCGCTGCCGTGCTGCCCATACTGTACGCGCATCCAGCTGTTTGAAGCAAGCCGCGTCTGCAATCCGGATGCCGCCACGGCTTTCGGCCCGGTATCGCCGTGGACGGTGGAGACAATCAACCCCAATACCGGCAACCGCATTATCAGCGGCGTGGAGATTGACGCAGACGGCGCTGTTGTTGCGTACTGGATTGCCAACCGCGTGCCGTTTGATTTAACAAATCCCGCAGGCAATTTGGACTGGGTAAGGGTAGAAGCCTTTGGAAAACGCAGCGGCAGGCGTAATGTGCTGCAAATCAGCCACGAAGAACGCCCGGAACAGTACCGCGGCGTGCCGTATATCGCGCCTGCGATTGAAGTGTTAAAGCAGGTAAGCCGCTATACATCGGCGGAACTTACGGCGGCAATTGTCAAAAGCTATTTTACCCTGTTTTTCACCAGCGGCACCGGCAGCACAAACAATATGGGCGATGTGCTGGCAAGCACTTACGGGCCGCATGAACGCGTTGCGCCGGAGGATTTGGACGGTATCGAAGTCGGCGCTGGCACGCTTAATTTGTTGCCGGAAGGCATTGACGTTAAAGCCATTGACGGCAGCCGTAACCTGTCAACCTTTGAACCGTTTGTAAATAACCTTATCTGCCAGATTGGCGCATCGCTTGGTATACCGTCAGAGGTTTTGCTAAGCCGTTTCCAGTCAAGCTATTCGGCAGCGCGCGCAGCGCTTTTGCAGGCTGCGGCGGTGTTTAGGACGCGGCGCACCTGGTTTGCCCGTGACTTCTGCCAGCCGATTTACGAAAGCTGGCTTGCGGAAGCCGTTGCCATTGGCCGCATAAAAGCGCCGGGCTTTGGCACGGACCCGGTTATTACAAAAGCGTGGAGCGGTGCGGACTGGTTCGGCCCGGTAATGGGCCTCTTAGACCCGGTTAAAGAAGTAAACGGTGCGGCGCTGCGCATTAAATACGGTTTATCGACCGGCGAGCGCGAGGCGGCAGAACTTACCGGCACCGATTACGATAACAACATTGACCAGATTGCCATTGAACACAGCACCTGGCAAAGTAAAGGGCTTGAAGTGCCGCGGGCAGATAATACCGGCGGCGACAGCGTGGGAGGTGAAACAAATAATGCCTAGTAAATTTTGGCAGGTAAAAAACGAAGTTAACGGCAACAGCGAGATTTTACTGTATGGGCCCATTGCAGGCGAAAGCAGCTGGTGGGGCGATGAAGTAACGCACCGGTCTTTTTCGGAAGACCTGGAAAGCCTGGGCGGCAGGGACGTAACCGTGCGCATTAACAGCGGCGGCGGTGATGTATTTGCTGCGCACGCCATCCACAACCAGCTTATAGCATATAAAGGCAGGGTAACGGTAGTAATTGACGGGCTTGCGGCATCGGCGGCAACCATTATTGCCGTTGCCGGCGACAGGATTATCATGCCGGGCAACGCACTGTTTATGATACATAACCCTGCTATCGGGCTAAGCGATTATTACGGCGCGGATGAGCTGCTAAAAGCAGCCGAGGCGCTGAACGCGATTAAAGGCAGCATCGTGGCTGCATACCGTAAGCGCTGTAAGGCAAGCGCCGAGGAACTGGCGGCAATGATGGACGCCGAAACGTGGATGGGCGCGGCGGAGTGCCTGGAAAAAGGCTTTATTGATGAAATTCAGGGCAGCGTCAGCCCCGTATTAAACGGCAGCAGCCTTGTGGTGAACAGCGTTAGCTTTGACATTAAAAATTTTAAAAATCAGGATGCACTAAAAGCGTGCATTAATAATCAAACGGAGGTAAAAAGCATGAACAACAAACTGGAGGCATTTTTAAACGGCTTGCTTGATAAACTTGATGACAATCAGCAGGCGGTAACGGCGCAGAACGCAGCGCCTGCCGTGCAGAACCAGCAGCCGGCAGTGGACGCAGAGCAGATTGCCAAAAACGCGGTAGAAGCTGAGCGCCAGCGTGTAGCAGCATTGGAAGCGCTGGATGGCGGCGAGAACCCTGCCGTGACGGCTATTATCGCCGAAGCTAAAAAGAATGGCAAAACTGCTGATGACGTAAAACCGTACATCGATGCAGTGAAAACCGTACCGGCTGCGCAGAACGCAGCGCAGCAGCTTGTTGCCAGCATGATTGGTGATAATAAAGCAAGCGGCGTGGAAGGCATCGGCACCGCTGCGGCAGATAATGCAGCACTGGAAAAAGCGGCAGACGCCAAAGCCATGGACGCTATGGCGCAGGTTATGAATAAAAAATTCGGAGGTGCAAAATAATGGCAAACTTGGTAGAAGAATTGCAGGGCGTACATTATGACGAACTTATTGGCGGCACTGCTGTTACGCCGCTTACTAAAAACGGCTTGCTTAGCAGTGTGGCCGCCAAAACCGTAGTGCCAAAAGGCACGCTGCTTGCTGTTGACAGTACCAGCGGCAAATACGTTGTTGCGGCTAAAGCGGGGACCAGCGTGCCGGTAGCATCCGCTGTATTGGCGGCGGAGGTTACGCAGGGCGATGACACCAGCGATATTTCCGTAACCGTTTATACCCGCGGGCTGTTTAACCGCGAAAGACTTGTTGCCGCCAGCGGCGATACCGTTGACGCACACGAAGAAGAACTGCGTGACGTTGGTATTTACCTGACCAGCATTAAAGCATAAGGAGGATTAACAGATGATTAACCTTGACGACACCAGAACACTTTTAGGCGTGGTAGAACGCAGCTTTAAACCTACTACTGTCCTTATCGATACCTTTTTCCCGGATGTGCGCACCTTTGTTACAGAAACGGTAGAAATGGAATACCGTAAAGGCACGCGCAAAATGGCGCCGTTTGTAACTCCCGGCGCTAAAGGCGTTAATATGGCGCGTTCCGGCAGCCAGCTGCGTGTATATAAAGCGCCGCTGATGAAACCTAAACGTGTAATCGAAGCATCGGACATTATGCGCCGCGGCTTCGGCGAAACCATTTACAGCCAGCGTACTCCGGCAGAACGTGCCCAGGCGCTGCGCGCTTACGACATGGCAGAGCTTGTTGACAGTATTGTCCGCCGCGAAGAATGGATGGCCGCGCAGGCGCTTATCAACGGCAGTTATCAAGTTGCAGGCTATGCCGATGACGGCAAGACCTCTATTATCGACACCATTACCTTTGACGGCTTCGATAACAAAATTACCATTAGCGGCAGCGGCTTAACGTGGGATAACGCGGCTACCGCAAAACCGTTCGATGATATTGAATCCGCTTCCCAGACTATCCGCCGCAACGCGGGTTTAATCCCGACCGTGGCTATTTGCTCCGCGAATGTAGCCAGCTACCTGATTAACAATGAGCAGCTGCGCCAGTATATGCTGGTTCCGAGCCGTGATAATTTGGCGCTGATGTCCATTCAGCCGCGCCTTGTGCGCCCCGAACTGATGCGCGTAGGTTATATCTCCGCACTGAACCTTGATATTTACGCTTATGACGGCGGCTACGAGGACGAGGACGGCACCTTTACCCCCTATATTCCGGACGACCACATGATTATCGGCATTCCGGGACGCGGTAAACGCCTGTACGGCGCTGTAACCCAGCTGGAGACAGACCGCCAGTATTACACCTATGAAGGGCAGTATATTCCGAAAGTAACGGTTGACCTTGAAAGCGATACTTCGAGCCTTGCCATGAGCAGCCGCTGCGTGGTTTGCCCTGAATGGATGGATGACTGGGCTGTCCTTAAAGTTAAATAAGGGGGGCTTAAACAATGAAAATCCGTATTAAAAAATTTAAACTGCGCTACGCAGGGCGCACCTTCGGCGCGGGTGCGGAAATTGACATTCCGGCGGCAGAAGCTAAAAAGCTGATTGATGAAAACCCGGAACAGTTTGAATATGTGCCGGATACGGCAGAAGAAGCCGCCGAAAAAGCAAAAATTATCGTTACCGATAACGAAACCGGCGAGGAAAGCTTTAACCTGGACGGCATGACGGTGGCGCAGCTGAAGGAATTTGCCAAAGAAAACGGTATCGACATCGGCGAAGCGACCAAAAAGCAGGATATCATCAACGCTATTGCTGCCGCCGCTGAACCGGAAGGCCTGCCGCAGGTTGACCTTAAAGGCACCGTAAAATGACAGATTTTGAAAAACAGATTGCCGCGGATAACGCGGCAGTCTTTATCAATGAACTGGAATTTGCCGGGGAGCATGACTTGAACGGCACGGTGTGCAAAGCTATTTTGCAGGATATATCCGTGGCAGACGCCGATATTGACGCACGTAACCGTATTGCTTACGGCGGCATCTACGGAAGCCGGCTTTTGGTGAACTGCTTAAAAGCTGACTTGCCGGAAATACCGGCGCCGGGCAGCGGCTTTAATGTTGACGGAAAATTTTATTTTGTAGAAAGCTGCGCGGATGACATGGGAATTTTAACTATACAGTTGGCGGCGAATGAAAGATGATTAGCATAAGCATTGATGAAAAGCTTGTAAAAGAGGCCTATGAACTTTTTGCCGATAATCATAAAGTTGTCCGTGTAGCGGCGGCGAAAGCCATTAACCGCGCGAATACCGCAGTGCAGAAAGAAGTTTCCAAAGCTATTCGTAAAAACTATGAGATTTCTGCAAAGAACATAAAAAAAGGCTTTAAATTAAAACGCGCTACAGCCGGTCAACCAATAGGCGCAGTAATAAGCCGCGGCACACCAACGCTGATTACACGCTTTAAGCTAAAGCCTGACCCGACAAAAATGATGGCGGCACTGCGCAGCGGCGCGATAGCCGGTAAAAGCATAGGACCTATAAGCGTAAAGGTTAAAAAAGGCAGTAATTATGTGCCGGTAAAAGGTTTATTTATTCAAAAAGCGTCTCGTTCCGGCTACGTAGGGCCAATGGAAAGATATGCCAAATCAGCATATCCTTTAAAAATTCCGTATGGACCGAGCGTACCGCAGATGTTTGGTAATGAAGAAACCCTTGCCGAATTGATACCAGTTGCAGAAGAAGTCTTGAATGACCGCTTTCTGCATGAAATTATTGTTCGTGCTGTGAAAGGAATTAAATAATGACATCCGTTGAACTTATGGACAACCTTGCGGATTTTATCCGCGAAGTTGTTAAAGATTACAGTAGCCAGCAAAAAGCTGGTGATGTTCCTGTTATGGTGTACAGCGGCTGGCCGCCCATCAGAATGGCATCGGCAGAAAAAGAAAGCTTTATCTACGCCCTGGCGTTAGAATGGGAAGATAAAGAAGATAATACCTTTTCCACCTGCAAAGCGGAGATAGGCTTTAGCATTTACGATGCTGATAAGGAACAGGGCTGCTTTAGCTTGTATAACATCATGGAGCATGTACGCCAGGCGCTTTTAAAACACCGCACGCTTAATGGGCGCAACAGGCTTGAACTGCCGCTTAAAAGTGTGGTCAGCGATGACCAGCCATACCCGCAATGGCAGGGCGCAATAACGGCTACCTATACTATAGGGCAGCCGGAAGAGGAGGAAATAGATTATGTCAACGAAGTCTACGGCTAAAAGCTCTGTGCCAACTAAACCGCAGCGTTTAATTTACATTGGCCCGACTTTAAAGGGCTATAAACTTATTAAATATCAGGTATTTATTGGCGGCTATCCTACGCACTTGGAAGCAGAATTTGCAAAGTGCCCGCAGCTTAAAAGGCTGTTTGTGCCGGTTAAAGGCTTGGTGCAGGCAGAAAAAGATGTTAATACTGCCGGCACGCCGCTCAATAAATACTATAAAATAGCACAGGAGGTATAAAGATATGGCATATAATCATGGCGTATATACGTCCGAAGTGCCGACTTCCATAATCCCTGCCGTTAACACTACGGCGGGGCTGCCGGTTGTGTTCGGCACTGCGCCGGTGCATCTGGCAAGCGACAGGGCGCAGGCAAACAGGCCCACGCTTTGTTACAGTTATGCCGAAGCCGTGGCGGCTATGGGCTATTGTAAGGACTGGGAAAACTACACGCTTTGCGAAGCTATTTACAGCCAGTTCGCGCTGTATAACGTCGCGCCGGTGGTACTTGTCAACGTACTTGACCCGGCAGTACATAAAACGGCTGTAGCCGACAGCGAAGTTACTTTTACCAACAAAGTGGCGGACGTTTCCGAACCGGTGCTGCTGGAAACTTTAAAAGTTAAAAAAGCAAGCGCTGGTCAGGCACTTGTGGAGGGCACTGACTACGAGGCAGCATATAACGATGACGGCGTGCTGGTAATTACCGCGCTGGATGACGGGCAGCTGGCAGAAGCAGGCAGCGCCTTTTTGGACTACGATAAACTTGACCCGTCTGCCGTAGATGCGGACGATATTATCGGCGGCGTATCCGTCAGCGACGGCAGCCTGAAAGGCTTGGAAACGCTCAACCAGGTGTTCCCGTTGTTTGGGCTTGTGCCTGGCATTGTAGCGGCGCCGGGTTGGTCTGACGACCCGGAAGTGGCGGCGGTAATGCGCAGCAAAGCGGGCAATATTAACAGCCATTTTAAAGCCAGCGTGCTGCTTGACGTTCCTACCGGCAGCAGCGGCGTTAAAAAATATACCGATGTATCGAACTGGAAAAACCAGAATAACTACATCGGCACGGATGATATTGTTTGCTGGCCGATGGTTAAAATGGGTGACGATATGTATCACCTTTCTACCGTTGTCATGGGCGTTATCGGGCAGACTGACGCGGCTAACGAGGATATCCCATATGTAAGCCCGTCCAACCATACAGCGCAGATTAACGGCATGTGCCTGGCTGACGGCACGGAGGTTATCCTCGGTAATGAAGAAGCCAACTACCTGAACGGGCAGGGCGTTGTTACCTGCCTGAACTTTATCGGCGGCTGGCGTGTATGGGGCAACAGAACCGGATGCTATCCGTCCAATACCGATACCAAGGACGCCTTTATTCCTATCCGCCGCATGTTCAACTGGCAGGCGCAGACCTTTATTCAGACTTACTGGGCGAAGGTTGACCAGCCGATTAACAAACGCCTTATCCAGACGGTTATCGACAGTGAAAATATGCGCTTAAACGGCCTTGTTTCGCAAGGCTGCCTGCTTGGCGGACGCATTGAGTTCCGCGAGGACGAGAACCCGACTACCAATCTTTTGGACGGTATTATTAAATTCCATACCTATTTCACGCCGCCTACTCCGGCACGTGAAATTGATAATGTGATTGAATATGACCCGTCTTATTTTGAAACGTTATTCAGTTAAGAAGGGAGCGAGAGCGTAAATGAAAGTACCTGAGAAACTGATTGCCTTCAGGGTTTACCAAGACAGTACGGATTATATCGGTATTGCCGATGTGACGCTGCCGAGCCTGGAAGCCATGACGGAAACCGTCAGCGGCGCGGGCATTGCCGGCGAAGTAGACAGCCCTACTTTGGGGCACATGGGCAGTATGGAAACCGTGCTGAACTGGCGCACGCTGGAAAAAACAAACCTGAAATTGGCGGCGCCTACCGGCGTGCAGCTTGATTTACGCGGAGCGCAGCAGGTTTACGACAGCAGCACCGGCAAATATGTAGTCCGTCCGGTTAAAATTTTCCTGAACGGTATTCCCAAAAATACCGAACTTGGCAAACTGGAAGTTGGCACCACAACGGATACTGCAAATACGCTGGAAACCACGTATATTAAAGTGGACGTTGACGGTGAAACCGTGCTGGAATACGACAAGTATAATTACATTTACAATGTCGGAGGCACAGACTTTTTAGCTGATGTGCGTGAAGCACTTGGCTTAAATTAACAAAAAATACCCCGCTGAAAGGCGGGGTATATGCTTATATGGGGGTATGAAAATGGCAACAGTAAAATTATCTAAGACTTTGACTGTAAAAGGAAAAGAAGTAACAGAAGTAACGCTTGATTTTGAAAGACTTACCGGCAATGATTTAATGGCTGCTGAAAGTGAAGCGAGGGCGATGGGCGACCAAACACCAAGCGTGTTTGCTTCAATGCGTTATCAAGCTATTCTTGCGGGTAAAATGATTGGAACTCCGGCTGATGATATTTTAGCATTGCCGGCTGCTGATTTTAAAAATGTTATTTATGTAGTTGCAAGTTTTTTATTAAGCTAGGCGGCAGTATACGAGATGTAAAGAAGCTTGTTATCTTACTGTCACAAAACACATATACGCCGATTAGCTTTTTCCTCAATTTAACGTTGTATGAGCTGACCGAGTATTCGGAAATTGTTGCTGAAATAAACAAAGAAAAAAATAAGCCATCAAATATCTGATGGCTTATGCGGATTTTCTTAACTCAAAGAATTTGTAGAAGCAATATGCCGTAATTACCAGGCAAGCTGCTATAAATAGAATCAGTAATTCAGTATTGTTTGAGTTTTCAATAAGGTAATAGGCCGTAAACATTAACGGCACTAATATTATTGCCGCCCGGTTAATGCCTGGTTTGGTCAAGTCATTCAAGTATTTTATTAGGTGCAAGCCAAATTTTAATGCGGTTTGACCGGCAAATATAAAGACGGCAAGCATTATCATCAGCGTAATAGTAAAAGTAATGAATGTAATCATAATAAAATCTCCTCTATAACATTATAACACATTTTGTGTGGAAGGAGAAAAAATGGCAGGAAAAGAATTTTCTTTCGGATTTAGTATTAATGCAAATTTATCAGCAAATTTTAATGCTGTTTTTGGTGTTGCCGGCAAAAAAGTGCAGGCTTTAAACGCCGATATGAAAAAGTTAAAAGAACAGCAGAAAATGCTTGAAAAAGCTGATAGAGACGGCGTTGTTAGCAAGAATACTTTAAATAATGCCCTTACGCAGTTAAACAGCCGATATGAAAAGTTAG
>DXVZ01000187.1:0-9267 GCA_019417125.1 Phascolarctobacterium sp. | reverse complement strand
CAGAAAAAGTACCTTGCTATACAAGGAAAAATAAATAAGCTGCAAAGCAATATGAGCAATCATGCTTCTAATGCATTACAGTTTTCCGGCATGGCATGGAGCATTGCTAAAACTGCGCAGGCTGCTGTTACTTTTGAAAGCGCTATGGCCGATGTAAAAAAAGTAGTAAATTTTGACACGCCAGGTCAGTTTAAGGCTATGGGCGATGATATACTGGATTTATCTACCCGAATACCAATGGCGGCGGAAGGGCTGGCGCAGATTGTTGCCGCAGGCGGCCAATCCGGCATTGCCCGTGATGAGCTTTTGGGATTTGCCGAAAGCGCTGCAAAAATGGGCGTTGCTTTCGATATCACGGCAGACCAGGCAGGCGACATGATGGCAAAATGGCGCACTGCATTTAAAATGGGGCAAAGTGATGTTATCCAGCTGGCGGACAAAATAAACTATCTTGGCAATACTACCGCCGCATCGGCACCGCTTATTTCCGATGTAGTAACCCGTATAGGACCGCTTGGTGAAGTTGGCGGCGTAGCTTCCGGTGAAATTGCTGCACTTGGCGCAAGCCTTGTCGGGTCAGGTATTAACTCTGAAATTGCTGCTACCGGCATTAAAAACTTGATATTGGCACTTGTCTCCGGAGATAGCGCAACAAAGTCCCAAAACGAAGCTTTTGCGGCGCTGGGGCTTAATGCCGTTGATATGGCAAAAGCCATGCAGAAAGATGCGCGCGGCGCGATATTAAGCGTGCTGGAAGCAATACAGCGCCTTGATAAAGAACAGCAGGCGAGCGTGCTGCAAAGGCTGTTTGGCAAGGAAAGCCTTGGAGCGATAGCTCCGCTATTATCCAATCTTGATGCGCTGAAGGTTAATTTTGACGCCGTAGCAGACGCAAGTAAATACGCCGGCAGTATGGAAGCAGAGTTTGCTGCAAGGTCAGCGACTGCTGAAAATGCTATGCAGCTTATGGAAAACAGCGTGCGTAAGGCACAGGTAGCTATTGGTAACGGCCTGCTCCCGGCAATAGCACCTGTTACGGCTGTTGTGAGCAAGGCAGCAGTAGCAGTTGGCAATTTTGCCTCGGAATATCCTAATTTAACAGGTGCGGTACTTGGCGGAACTGGTGTTATATTTGCTGGAGCGGCAGCGGTAAGCGCGCTTATGTGGGCTTATTCAGGTTTACGCCTTGCTGTAATCGGAACCAAGAACGCCTATGTGCTCAGCAAAAGTGCTTTACTTAGTTTGAATGCGGCAACAAAGCTAAATACAGTTGCGACAAAAGGACTTGCTCTTGCCCAGCTTGCCTTTAACAGCGTTTTGGCGGCGTGCCCGATTGGTTGGCTGATTATAGGTGTATCCGCATTAACGGTTGCAGGTGTTGCGCTATACCGTAACTGGGATAAGGTAAAAACGTTTTTCAGTACGATGTGGGATAATCCTATTGTTAAATTAACATTATTCTGTACAGGCCCTGTAGGCTGGCTTGTTTCTATTCCGGTTTATGTAATTTCTCACTGGGACGAGCTGGCGGCATACCTGAATTATTTCTGGGATAACCCGCGGGCGGCGCTGTTCCGCTTTACCAGTTGGGTACGTGAAGAACTTACCGGAGCTGTTAAGTGGGTAGAAGAAAAATGGAATGGTATCCGTAATTTCCTATCTCAGCCAATTTTCGGCAGCGTCAATATAACAGCGTCCGGTAAAGAGGGGCAAAAAGTTGCTCAAAATGCTTACGGCGGCATTTATGGCAAAGGCGCCTTTTTAACAAGCTTTGCTGAACGTGATGGCGAAAGCGCTATTCCGCACACGCCGAACAGGCGCAACGTAGGGCTTTTGGCAGCCACCAACGCCATTATGGGCAATCCTTTAGGCGGCGTTAATATAAATGCTGCCTTTAATCCGCAAATCACCATACAGGGCGGCACAAGCGATACTGCGGCTCAGATTGATACAATCATGTCGCAGAAAATGCGCGAGTTTGAGGAGATGCTAAAACGCGTGGCGGCACAGCAGCGCAGGTTAAGTTACGCTTAAAATTAAAGCACGGCGGTGTGCCGTGCTTTAATTCAGCGGGAAGATACATCTAATTCTTTCATCAGGGCCTGCTGCAAAATGTTGGAAAAATTTATTCCGTGCTCCTGCGCCAATGTATCAAGCCAGCGCGGAATGCTGAGAGTTTTCTTAACCGCCTTGGTATCATAAAGCCTGCGGTATGCAAGGGTATCAGCTTTAACAAGAGTTACAATATCATCAGGATACTGGGCCTGAATTTTTTTAATTGATGTTGGCGCAGGAATGGGAGTTTTATTTTCTTCCATATCCCACAACATTAAATTTAAAGCGTCTTCTGCCATTTCACAGCATTCCTGAATTGTTTCGCCTTGAGAATAGCAGCCTGCAATATCCGGAAAAGAAATGCTGTACCCGCCTTCTGCTTCGGCATGGAAAACTGCCGGAAAATTATATTTCATTTGAGCATCCTCCTTATTTATCTAAGAAGACGGGGGACTATTTAATCCCCGCATCTTTCAGTATGTTATGGGCTGTGCCGGTTTTGATTTCTTTGGCGCCATGCCTTGGTACAGTAACGGTTTTATTAGTAACCGGGCTGAACCATAAATCGTGATTGGCGCCGCTTCGTAATTTATAACAGCCGGCCTCTTTTAGCAGCTTTAGCAGCTCTGATGTTTTCATTAGCAATCCTCCTTACATCTATATTGTAATACGTAAAAATACGTATGTCAATAATAAATACGTAAATTTTGCAAGCGGTAGGAAGTGGTGGTTATGTCAAAAACTTATAGAACCGTGCAGGGCGATATGTGGGACAGCATCGCCTATAAATGCTACGGCGATGAAAGCGGTATTAACGTGTTAATGGCTGCCAATGAAGCTTACGTAGATACCGTAGTGTTCCCGGCAGGAGTTGTGTTTACTGTGCCGGATTACGAAAAGCCGGTAACAAACACGCTGCCGCCGTGGAGGCGATAATATGGCGCAGGCAAGACGCATAAGCGCAATAATTAAGTACGATAATAAGGACATATCGGCAAGCCTTATGCCGTATGTGAAAAACATCAGCTACCGGGACGCAATGAGCGGGCAGGCAGATGATTTGCAGATAACACTGGAAGACCGTGCAGGCCTTTGGCAATCGGCGTGGATGCCGGAACTTGGCGCTACGCTTGACGTATCGCTTGTAGTAAATAACTGGAGCGACGCGGGAAATCTGCCGGAGGCGCTACACCTGGGCACGTTTGAACTGGACGAAATAACCAGTACCGGCTATCCGTCCGAAGCGCAGCTTAAAGCAGTGTCCGTGCCGTTTAATAACACGCTGCGCGGCGAGGGGCATACGCGCAGCTGGGAAAAAGCCGAAATTAAAACCATTGCCAATGATATAGCAGCGGCGGCTGGGCTGGAACTTTATTTTGATACTGATTATAATCCGACAATCGAAAGGGCAGAGCAGACAGAACAGTCTGACCTGTCTTTTTTATTGGCATTATGCGGTGACTACGGGCTGGCGCTTAAAATAAGCGCAGGGCAGCTTATTATTTTTGATGAGGCAATGTATGAAGCAGCAGACGCTGTTATTACCATCGTTAAGCCGGGAACGGCGTATACCGCACTGGGCAGTATTATTTATTTGCCTGCAATGCTTGGTTATAGCTTTACACGTAAGCTGCGCGATGTTTATGCAGCGTGCCACGTAAAATATCAGCAGGGGCAGAATAAAGCGGTTATCGAAGCAACGTTTGCCGCGCCGGGCAAAACCGGCAAGACATTGCAGGTGCAAGAGCAGGTGGAAAACACCGCCGATGCGGAACGCCTGGCGAAAAAGCGCCTGCGTGAGAAAAACTGCGAAGAAGTAACCGGCAGTATAAACCTGCCCGGCAGCCTGCATCTTGTTGCTGGCATTACGGTAAATATTTTAGGCTTCGGCGCTTATGATGGTAAGTACATCATAACGGAATCGCAGCATAACATTGGCGGCGGTTATACTACTGGCATCAGCGTAAGGCGGTGTTTGGATGGATATTAAAAAGCTTATCCGCGTTGGCACGGTTTCAAGCGTTAACGCGGCGACCGGAACTGTGCGAGTGGCTTTTGCTGCGCAGGACGATATGGTTACATATGAACTGCCGGTAATAACGCGCGGCAGTAAAAACAATAAGGATTATTGGCTGCCGGACGTTGATGAGCAGGTACTGTGCCTGTTTTTGCCAAACGTCAGCGGCCGCGGCGTGTGCGAAGGATTTGTGCTCGGCTCTTTTTACAGCAGTGTTGACGCGCCGGTAGAGAGCAGCGGCGATGTGCACGCCGTAAAATACGGTGACGGCACAATTATTAAGCATGACCGCAGTACAGGCAAGCTGACAATAAATGCAACAGGTGACATTGATATTATTGCCGGCGGTAATGTTACTATTAACGGACAGATTATCTATTTGAACTGAGGTGATTACAATGTCAAACGCAACAAGGTTAGGCGACAACGATACAGGGCACGATGCGTGCCCGCCGACGGCGCTTGTAAGCGCCAGTGGTAATGTAATTATTAATGGCAAAGGCGCTGGCCGTGTTGGCGACAGCTATGCGGCACACGGCTGCATTGTGCACAGCCCGCACAGCGGCGTAATTGCCAGCGGCAGCAGTACGGTGTTTATTAATGGGCAGGCTGCCGGGCGCATCGGCGACAGCGTAAGCTGCGGCGGCAGTGTCGCAGAGGGCAGCGGCGATGTTATTATAGGCGGATAAAATACCATACCAAACGTTTGGGAATTTAAGGCAGGGGGTAAATATGTATGTTGGCAGTTTAGGCGATGTGCCTTTTATTGTCGCCCGCGGATTTGTGCGAACCTTTAAAGATTATGGGCGTGAAAGCAGCGGGCGCTGGGCAAAGCATGACTTAATCAGCGAGAAGCCGGTGATGGAATTTTTGGGCCCGGATATTGAAAAAATAAGCTTTGCCATGCAGCTGCGCAGCGACCACGGGCTGAACCCGGAACGTGAAGCCGCGCGGCTGCGTGAAATGCGCGATACCGGCGAAGTTGTTGTGCTGATGCTTAACGGCAGCCCGGTTGGTAAAAACAGCTGGGTAGTAGAGAGCGTTGGCGAACAGGTGAAAGCCTGGAACGCGTTTGGAAAGGCGCTGTCCATAACGCTTGACGTGACGTTATCCGAATATAACGAAAGGCTGGTGGTGTAAATGGATATATCTGTTTTAGCAGGCCAGACCGGCGAAATTGATTTTGCGCCGGCGTCTGAATACGCGGAAATCCTTCAAAACATCCGCACCATTTTAGCCACGCCGGTGTACAGCGTGCCGCTGGACCGCAGCTTTGGCGTAAATGCAGAGTTTGTAGATATGCCGATGCCCATAGCCCAGGCTAAAATCGGGCAGGAGATTATTACGGCAATCCGCAAGTACGAACCACGGGTAACGGTTACGCGGATAACGTGGGAAGCCGACTTGGACGGCATTTTAAAACCGAAAGTGCAGGTGAGGATAAATGACGCCACTTAGCAGCCTGCCGGAAATTGAATTTGTTTCCAGCGATAAGGAAACGGTCCTGGCAGAGCTTGTAAACCTATATACGGAAATAACCGGGAGGACGCTGGCGCAGGGCGACCCTATCCGGTTGTTTTTATACACTATTGCCGATATTATCATCCAGCAGCGCGCGTGGATTAACTATACCGGCAAGCAAAATTTGCTGCGCTATGCAACAGGCGGCAACTTGGACCATATCGGCGTGCTGGTTGGCGCTGAAAGGCTGGCGGCGGCTGCCGCAACTACTACGGTTAAAATTACTTTATCGGAAGAACGCGCAGTATCTACGCTAATACCGGCAGGCACGCGCATTACGGCAGGCGATAATGTGTTTTTCGCCTTAACGGAAAATATAAACATCGTTGCTGGTGAAACTACGGCAACGGCATCGGCGCAGTGTACAGTTACCGGCAGCGCCGGCAACGGATACCTGCCAGGCGAACTTAAAACGATTGTGGACCCGGTGCCGTTTGTGGCAAGCATCGTTAATACAACAACTTCCGAGGGCGGCGCAGAGGTGGAAGACGATGACAGCTACCGTGAAGCAATCCACGAAGCGCCGGAAAAATTTAGCTGCGCTGGCCCTGATGGCGCATATGAATATTTTGCCAAACGCGCATCGGCGCTTATTACCGACGTTGCCGTAACAAGCCCGCAGCCGGGTAAAGTGCAGATTGTGCCGCTTTTAGAGGGCGGAGAGATACCTGGCGAGGAAATACTGGACGCTGTGCTGGAAGTTTGCAACGACCGTACGGTGCGGCCGCTGACAGACCAGGTTTCAGCGGTGGCGCCGGTCAAAGTGGAATTTGACATTACGGCAACGTATTACATTGACCGCGAAGATGAAGCCCGTGCTACGACAATCCAGCAGCAGGTAACGGAAGCCGTAAACGCTTTTGTGCTTTGGCAAAAATCCAAACTTGGGCGTGACATTAACCCGTCAGAGCTTATCCGCCGGATTATGGATGCCGGGGCAAAGCGCGTTGTAGTAACGGCGCCGGTCTATGCGGTTGTGTCAGAAACGCAGGTCGCCATAGCAAAAACAACAAACGTGTCTTTGGGGGGGATGGAAGTTGAATAAGCTTAATGACGTGCAGCTTAAAACAATAGCCCCGCCCAGCATAAGTAATGATAAAAACGTGCAGGCCTTGTGCGATGCAATCGATGTAAAATTACAGGAGATTGCGGCTGCGACAGGGCTTGTTTTATTACTGCCCAGGCTTGATGAGCTGCCGGAAGAAATCGTTGATGAATTAGCCTGGCAGTACCATGTAGATTTTTACGATTACAGCGCTGACATTGAAAAGAAACGTGCGCTGGTACGGCAGGCGATTGCCTGGCATAAACGCAAGGGCACACCGGCGGCGGTGGAAGAAGTTTGCACGGCAGTGTTTAAATCTGCGCGTGTTTACGAAAACTGGGAGTATGGCGGCGAGCCTTATCATTTTCAGGTGCGGTTAATTGAAGAAGCTGTACCGGATGAAAAGGTTATTGATAACTTGCAGCGCGCTATCCAGCAAACCAAAAACACACGCAGTTGGCTTGATGGTTTAAGTTTTTATCGTGAAATTTATGGAAAGCTGTTTTTTATGAATATTGTTGCGCAGCATAAAACTGTAACAATCTATCCGGCAGCGTTCCCTGACCAGAAAGTAAGCGGCGTTGTTTATACTGGTATCGGTATTAATTATCATAAGAGAGTGGAGGTATACTAAATGGCAAACTGGAATGGGTTGCAGCTGACCAATAAAGGTATAGCCTTGCAGGCTAAAGTTCAGGCCGGCACACAACTACACATAACAAAATTAAAACTTGGTTCCGGCGTTGTGCCATCAGGTACAGATGTAAAAACTTTGACGGACTTAATTGCGCCAGAGCAAAATCTTGGCATCGGCGGAAAAGAGGCTGTTGATGATTACTGTAAAATCAGCAGTACTATATCCAATACTGGATTGGAAGCAGGGTATTACGTGCGGGAACTTGGGGTTTTTGCGCAGGACCCGGATGACGGGGAAATACTTTATATGTATACGACTGACGGCGCGCCTGACTACTTGCCTGCCGGTGGCGGTAGTACGGTAATCAGCCAGGAATTTAGCGTTATGATTGCGGTGGACGATACAGATAATATTGAGGTTGATATAGATCCTGCCGCGCTTGCTACAATGGGCTATGTACAGTTACAAATCCAGGAACACGATGCTTGCGAGGATGCACACGAAGCTGCCTTTGCCGCACATAATGCCGATGATAGTGCGCATAAAGATTTTACCGGCGCAACGGCAGAAGCAGACGGTAAACGCGGTATGGTTCCTGCACCGGCAGCAGGAGACCAGAATAAAGCACTGTTTGGCGATAAGACGTATAAACAGGTAGTACAGTCTATTAACGGCATTACTCCGGATGCTGGCGGTGGTATAACTCTTATTACGGGTATAAATATGCTTACCCGTAATAAACCATACCAGTACGGCGATATTGCTTATTCGCCGAACCTGCCGTCATGGGCGTACCTGTTTTGTGTAACAGCTGGCACTACGGCGGCAGTAGAGCCGAGTTTTAGCAGTGTTAGCACAATGGGGCAGTACATTACGGACGGTACCTGTGAATGGATTGTTGATGATATTAGGTTTAATACACCTGTTGGTGTGCCTTTTTATGATACGTATCTGCATGATGGCTGTGTAAAGATAAACGGTGCCACGGTACAGCGCAGTGATTATAAACGCCCGTTTAAAATTGCCACCGATAAAGACCTGTTTTACGATAAGGATGACCGTTATAGCTTTACTGGCACAACTACTGTCAGCGGTACTACTATTACCGGCATCAGCGCAGAGGATATTGAAAAACTTCAAACCGCGAAAGAAGTATGCGGCGATGGCATTTTAATTACCGGCACCGGTATTCCAGAAGATTGCATGATTGACGAAATCAGTACCGACAGCGTAACAATTACCGTTGCGGCAACAGCGGCGGGGACTGGTGTAAAAATCAGTTATGGCAACATTCATAACTACCCGTATTTATACGGCTGGGGTGATGGTGTTAATACCTTCGTTTTGCCAGATTATCGCGCACGTGTAATCCAAGGTGGGGATATGTTAATGACTAAGGCTGCTGGTTTGCCTAACATTTTAGGTAGCCTGACAACAACAGGAGATGGCAGTATTAGTGGTTGGTGTGGTAGTGGTATGAGATATCCTATAATTCAGAACGGCGCCCTTTATACGGCGTCAGGAGGGCTATCGCATAACGGAAATGTTGGTTATGCTAATAATCCTGTTAAATGTATTTATTTCGATGCAGCACGTGCAAATCGAATATACGGAAAATCCAATACCGTGCAATCTCCAGCTTTAGAAATGATTTGGCAGTACAAATTTTAGAACTTATACTGCACTATGCACGATATAGCCGGCGACTGAACTTCTTCGCTGTTACCATATATTTTATTTGACGAAGATGCATTAAAGTTAACAATAAAATATCCTCCGTCATATCCACCACTACCATAATACAAGCTCATATTCCCTCGAGAAAAAGCACCAGTACAAACATTTGCATTTAAAATACTTCCTATTTCACCTTTAATATCTGGCAATCCGCTTTCTAAAGTAGCTAAATAATCCCCACCTTGGTTTAAATCTGCTTAAAGGTGGAGATTGTATATTAACTTTATGTGCCGGGTTACCTGAAATTTCAGGGCA
>DXVZ01000186.1 GCA_019417125.1 Phascolarctobacterium sp. | reverse complement strand
TAATTACGATTACTGATACAAACTTGACTTTTAGTTAAATTCCATTTAAAATTATATTATCCAATCGTGTTAAGAGATTCAAAATTAACCACGAGGCGACTGGCAAGTTGCCTCATTTTTTTTAGAATTTTATTAAGGAGGTGAGTACCATTTTAGAGTTGTTCATTACAATAGCCGGTGCAGGCGCGGCAGGCGGCATTGTGGGTTATTTTGTCCGCAAAAATGTTGCCGAAAGCAAAATTGCTACCGCCGAAGAAACTGCTATCCGTATCATTCAGGATGCGGAACAGGCCGGTGAAACCAAACGCAAAGAAGCGCTTATGGAGGCTAAAGAAGAAATCCACCGTATGCGCAGCGAAATGGAGCGCGAAAATAAAGAACGCCGCAGCGATTTGCAGCGTCAGGAACGCAGGCTTCTGCAAAAAGAAGAAAACCTTGACAGAAAGATTGATTCTTTTGAGAAAAAAGAGGAGCATCTGGCTTTAAAAGAAAATAAACTTAATGAAAGCCAGGCCAAGGTAGACGAGTTATACCAAAAACAATTGGGTGAACTGGAGAGATTGTCCGGTTTATCAACCGAAGATGCAAAAAAAGAATTGCTGATGTCTGTAGAAGAAGAAGTTAAGCACGAATCCGCAATGATGATTAAAGAGCTGGAACAGCAGGCTAAAGACGAAGCGGACAGAAAAGCCCGCGAAATTATCTCGCTTGCTATTCAGCGCTGTGCTGCGGACCATGTTGCCGAAACCACGGTTTCTGTTGTAGCACTGCCGAATGATGAAATGAAAGGCCGCATCATCGGCCGTGAAGGCAGAAATATCAGAACTTTGGAAACACTGACAGGCATAGATCTTATTATAGACGATACTCCGGAAGCAGTTATTATTTCCGGGTTTGACCCTGTAAGGCGTGAAGTTGCACGTATAGCTCTTGAAAAACTCATCAATGACGGCCGTATCCATCCGTCCCGCATTGAAGAAATGGTAGAAAAAGCACAGAAAGAAGTAGAACAGAGAATTAAGGAAGCCGGAGAACAGGCTATGTTCTCGGTTGGTGTACATGGTTTGCATCCTGAAATGGTTAAACTTTTGGGACGCTTAAAATACCGTACCAGCTATGGGCAGAACGTATTGAATCATTCGGTAGAGGTTGCTCATCTGGCAAGCATTATGGCTTCCGAGCTCGGTGTTGACGTAAATCTTGCCAAACGTGCAGGCCTTCTGCACGATATTGGCAAAGCTGTTGACCACGAGGTTGAAGGTTCCCATGTTGAACTCGGTGTAGAAATTGCCAAAAAATACCGTGAATCGGATCTTGTTATCAATGCTATCGCTGCACACCATGGCGATACCGAACCGAAAAGCGTTGAAGCAGTGCTTATTTCTGCCTGTGACGCTGTTTCGGCAGCACGCCCCGGTGCACGCAGGGAAACTTTGGAAAGCTATTTGAAACGATTGACCCGATTGGAAGAAATTTCAGAATCGTTTGATGGCGTTGAAAAATGTTATGCGGTACAGGCAGGCAGGGAAATCCGCATCATGGTTAAGCCGGAGCAGATCGATGACGCATCGGCTGTCCTTCTGGCACGTGATGTAGCTAAAAAAATTGAAGCCGAAATGGAATATCCCGGTCAGATTAAGGTTGTTATTATCCGCGAAACGCGTGCAGTTGACTACGCTAAATAATTTTGAATATTTTAAAGGCGCTCCTGTTGCGGGCTGAACTTCGGAAATTTGCCAAAATTTCTGTAAACGCAGCCTGTTATGGGGGCGTTTTTGTTTTACATAAAGATTCTTTCACGAAATATTTACAAAATTGATGGTTTTCCAAATGGAAACATTTGTTTTTAAACTCACTTTAATGTATAATATACGGTAGAGTAAGTGTACGGTTAATACTCTTGTTAAACTGTGTGATGCTTGATCGGAAAATAAATAATTGGAGGTGTATTTTTTTTGAGTAAAACACAACATAAAGTAAATATTATTCCACTTGGGGGGCTTGGCGAAATCGGCAAGAACATGACGGCGTTCCGTTATGGCGACGATATTATTCTTGTCGATGCTGGTTTAATGTTCCCTGAAGAGGATATGCTGGGAATTGACCTTGTCATTCCCGATATAACTTATCTTTTGGAGAACAAAGATAAAGTAAGGGCGATTTTTTTAACGCACGGGCACGAGGATCATATAGGCGCACTGCCGTATGTAATGAAGCAGATTAATGTGCCTGTGTATGGTACTGCCCTGACTCTGGGCATTTTGCAGGGCCGTTTAAAAGAAAACGGCGTAAGTTCCGATAACTGCCATGTAATAAAGCCGGGCGATAAAATTACCGCCGGTGCTTTTAAACTTGGCTTTATGCGCGTAAATCACAGCATTCCCGACGCAATAGCGCTTGCTATCCGTACACCGGTCGGACTTATTATTCACACCGGCGACTTTAAGTTTGACCAAACACCGGTTGATGGGCAGGTAACGGAATTTAACCGTTTTGCTGAATATGGCGACGAAGGCGTGCTTTTGCTTATGGCAGACAGCACCAATGCTGAACGCCCCGGTTTTACGCCGAGCGAAAAACGTGTTGGGCAAACCTTTGACGATGAGTTTCGTTACGCTAAAAACCGTATTATTGTAGCGACTTTCTCGTCCAATGTACACCGCATTCAACAAATTGTAGACAGCGCCGTAAGATATAAACGCAAAGTTGCCGTTATCGGACGCAGTATGGTAAACGTAGTTAATATTTCAATAGAACTTGGCTATTTGAAAATTCCGGAAGGCGTTTTGATTGATATTGACGAAACCAGCAATTACCAACCGAGCCAGATTGTTATTATCACTACCGGCAGCCAGGGCGAACCGATGTCCGCATTGACTCGTATGGCGAATAATGACCACAAAAAAGTTGAAATCATGCCCGGCGATACTGTAATTATTTCGGCAACGCCTATACCGGGCAACGAAAAACTTGTTTCGCGCACGATTGACAACCTTTATAAGCTTGGAGCCGACGTTATTTACGAAAAGAGCAACGGTGTGCATGTATCTGGCCACGCCAGCCAGGAAGAAATAAAAATGATGCATAATCTTGTGCGCCCAAAATTCTTTATGCCGGTGCACGGCGAATACCGCCACCTTGTAAAACATGCGCAGCTTGCCCAATTGTTGGGAATGCCGCGTGAAAACATCGTTATCGGCGAAAACGGTGCTGTTATTGAACTGACGCGCAACAGTATTGCTATTACTGGCCGGGTGCCTGCCGGTAAAATTTTGGTTGATGGGCTTGGCGTAGGCGATGTAGGAAATATTGTACTGCGTGACCGCCGCCAGCTTTCGCAGGATGGCATTATGATTGTTGTAGTAACAATCGAGAAAAATTCTTGCCGTATTGTTTCCGGACCGGATATTGTTTCGCGCGGTTTTGTATATGTGCGTGAAGCTGAGGACTTAATGGAAACCGCTAAAGAAAAAGTAGAATTGGCGCTGGATAAATGCGTTGAAAATAACGTGACAGAGTGGAGCGTGCTGAAAGGCGCTATCCGTGACACACTGGGTCGCTTTTTGTATGAAAAAACGCGCCGCCGTCCGATGATTTTGCCAATTATTATGGAAGTTTAAATTGTTATTTTGTAAGAGGTGTACGCAGTTGCCGAGGTATAAAAAAACAGGAGAAGAAGAAAAGAATACCGGCCGCAAAAGAAAGATTGCAGGCATTTTTATGCTTTTGGCAGGCGTTTATGTTACGTCTTCTTTTATCGGTTTAAGCGGTGATTTTGCCGCTACAGTTTTTGAAGTTTTGTTTGGGCTGGGAGCTTTTGCCGTGCCGCTTGCACTTTTTATATGCGGGCTGTATATGCTGGCTTTTTCTGGCAAATTTACTATTACCCGCAGGTTTGTGGCGCTCGTAGTATTGCTGTTGTGTCTTTTGGGTACGGCTCACCATGTGTTTACACCGTCAGGCGAAGAGCTTAATTTTTCAAATTACACAGCGTTGGAAGAAGGCGGAGGCCTTTTTGGCTGCATAATTTTGTGGCTGCTGCGCAAAATAGCAGGTACTGCCGGAGCGCTGATTATTTTAATTGTACTGAGTATGTTCTGCATCGCTTTGTTCAGCAGAATTTCTTTCGGAGTAATGATAGAAAGGATTAAAGCGGCATTTTCATCATCACAAAAACGTTCAGGACGGCGCAATAAAGCTAAAGAAATAACTGAAACAACTAATGAAATTCCATTTAGCAAAAATACAAAAGCCGTTAAAAGCACGGATAATAATTTCAATCCTTACCGCGACGGTGAATTTTCCGAATTTACGGAGGGTTTGGAAAAACCTGGACCGTTTAAAAGGCTTTTTGGCAAAAATAAGAAGCCTTCCATCAGCGAACATCTTGTAAATTACCGCAGCGAAGCATATAAGGGTGATGCGTATGAGCCTTTTACACAGCAAGATGGACCGCAAACAGAGAATAATACCAAAGCAAGGCAAACGTTTTTTGCAGCTCCTGAAGATACAGAACTTGCCCAACCTTCTGTAAAGCAGGAAAGCAAGCCAGTTTTGGAAAAATTTGTTAAGCCTGAGCAGAATATGGCTCCTGCCGGAAGCTTTTTAAACCCATATAGGAAAAAAACTATTGATTTTTCTGACGCTGAATTGCCGGCGGAAACTGCATTTGCCAAACCGGTACACTCAAAGGAAAGCGTTGCAGAAAAACCGCTGAATATTGCCGACAGCGCCGATTTAGTTAAAAATACGCAGGCAAAAGAAACAGCTGTATCATTGCAGAAAGAAAAAACAGCAGAGACTGATACTGTCACAGGCTACAAACTGCCGCCGCTTTCACTGTTAAATACGCCGACTGTTACCAAAGACCGCAATTTGGAAGAAGGCATCCGCCACCAGTGTGGGGTTTTGGAACAGACACTTTCTGATTTTAAAGTTCGCGCTTCTGTTGTTGCTGTTACGCGCGGTCCGTCTGTAACAAGGTTTGAGCTTGAACCGGCACCTGGCGTTAAAGTGAGTGCGGTAGTTAATTTGGCAGACGATATCGCGCTGAAACTTGCTGCTCCTGGCGTGCGTATCGAAGCTCCTATTCCCGGCAAAGCCGCCATCGGTATTGAAGTGCCTAATTTAAAGAACGATACCGTGTTCTTTAAGGAAGTTGTTGACTGCGATGCAGTTAAAAATTCCAACGGCAAGCTGTGCATAGGACTGGGCAAAGATATAAGCGGCAACATTATTACGGCTGATTTAAGTAAAATGCCGCATTTATTGGTGGCTGGTTCCACCGGCTCCGGCAAATCAGTCTGCATTAATACGATTATTGCCGGCTTGCTTTATAAGTACCAGCCGGATTATGTAAAATTGATTTTGGTTGACCCGAAAGTGGTCGAGCTCTCCAATTATAACGGTATTCCGCATCTTTTAACACCGGTCGTAACGGACAGTAAAAAAGCAGCTTCGGCGCTGCATTGGGCTGTTGCCGAAATGGAACGCCGCTATAAAGCGTTTGCGGATAGCCATGTGCGCGACATCAGCAGCTATAACGAACATGCGGAAGAAAAAATGCCGTTTATAGTTATAATTATCGATGAGCTTGCCGATTTGATGATGGTTGCCAAGGTTGACGTTGAGGATGCAATTCTCCGCCTGGCACAAAAGGCAAGGGCTGCCGGTATTCATCTTATCCTCGCTACGCAGCGCCCGTCCGTCGATGTTATTACCGGCATCGTAAAAGCTAATATTCCTTCGCGCATTGCGTTTGCAGTTTCCTCGCAGACCGATTCGCGTACGATTTTGGATATGGGCGGCGCAGAAAAACTGCTTGGCAAAGGCGATATGCTGTTTTACCCGATTGGGATTAATAAACCTATCAGGGTGCAGGGAGCGTTTGTCAGCGATGACGAGTTGAACAGAATTGTTGATTTTATTAAAGAACAGGCAATACCTGTTGAATATACTAGCGAAGTAACGGAGCAGGCGCTGGAAAGTGATAAAAATACCGCTGCGCAGCAGGCAGGATTTGACAACGAACGCGACGAATTATTTGAAGATGCTGTAAGGCTTGTAATGGATACAGGCCAGGCATCGTCATCAATGCTGCAGCGCAAGTTCCGTATTGGTTACACAAGGGCAGCCAGGCTTATAGACTGTATGGAAGATTTGGGTATTATCAGCCATGCGGCGGGCAGCAAGCCGCGCGAGCTTATTATGCCCAAAGCTGTTATAGAAGACAAATTTTTTACAAGTAATTAATGGAGGAAACGGTTATGGATATGGAAAATGTCAGCAATATGCTTAAAGAAGCACGTCTGGCCAAAGGTTTGTCACTGGAAGAAGCAGAAGCGGCAACCAGTATCCGTAAACTTTACCTTGATGCGGTGGAGCAGGGCGAATTTGATAAAATTCCCGGCGATGTTTTTGCCAAGGGCATTATCCGCACATACGGTAATTTTTTGGGTCTTAACGGGCCGGATCTTGTCAATATTTACAAGGCTCAGAACAGCGGTCTGAGCAAGGAAGCCGTAGCGCCCCAACCTATCAGAATGGTGGAAAAAATCAGTATTTCACCGCAGATTAAGGCAGAAAGAGTTTCTTCCGGCAACTGGTTAAGTTATGTTGCAGTACTGGCACTAGTTATCATTGTCGCCGGTGGCATAGCCTGGTTTATGAACAACGATTCTTCACAAAATATTGTTGCGGAACAGCCGTCCCAGCAAACTACTGTTGCAGCAACTACAGAAGAACAAGCTGTGCAAAAACCTGTTTATGATGGTGTTAACCTTGAATTAAAATGCGTAGCCGACCGCTGCTGGATGGAAATTACTTCTGACGGTGAGATTGTTTTCAGCGGTATAATGGAAGCAGGGCAGCAGCAAAGCTTTAAAGCCAAAGATAACATCAGCGTGCATTATGGCAACATCGGCGCCATGCAGATTACCGTCAACGGTGAAACTTTACCAAAAGACCCGGAAGTCGGTTCCGTTGTAAGAACGTATAAAAAATAATTTTGGAGGGCTTTCATAATAATGAAAGATTTTCTGCCAATTTCGATAGAAGAAATTAAAGAACGCGGTTGGGAACAGCTGGATTTTCTGTTTGTAAGCGGCGATGCTTATGTGGATCATCCTTCGTTTGGACCTGCCGTTATTTGCCGCGTGCTTGAAGCGCAGGGCTACAAAGTAGCGCTTTTGTGCCAGCCCGATTGGCGCAGCCCGCAGAATTTTGCTGCTTTGGGTAAACCGCGTTTGGCTGTGCTTATTTCGGGCGGTAATCTTGATTCGATGCTGTGCCACTACACAGCGGCAAAAAAAGAACGTAAAAAAGATAATTACACGCCGGGCGGCGAAATGGGCAAGCGCCCTGACCACGCTGCGGCTGTTTATGCAAAACAGATAAAAAAGCTTTGGCCTGATATGCCAGTTATCATCGGTGGCATTGAAGCCAGCCTGCGCCGTTTTGCCCATTACGATTACTGGGAGGATAAACTGCTGCCTTCGATTTTGGCTGATTGCGGCGCCGACCTTTTAATTTACGGCATGGGTGAAAAGCAGATTACGGAAGCAGCCGATTATTTAAGCGGCGGAGCTTCTATGCAGGATATGCACTATATCCGCGGTACAGCGTATATGACTGATACCTTGGCAGGCTTAGACGATTATGTGGAAATACCTTCTTACGAAGACTGCCTTAAAAACAAACGTCTTTTTGCCAAAGCGCATTATCAGCAAAGTAAGGAACAGGATCCGTTTTACGGTAAAACCGTTGTACAGAAAAACGGAAGTAAATATTTGGTACAAAATCCTGCTCCGTATCCGCTGACGCAGGAGGAAATGGACGCCATTTACGACCTTAATTATCAGCGAACCTATCATCCAAGTTATGAAGCCAAAGGCGGCGTACCTGCTATTGAAGAAGTACGCTTCAGCATCATCAGCTGCCGCGGATGTTTCGGCAGCTGTTCATTCTGCGCCATTCATAGCCATCAGGGGCGTATTATTCAGGCACGCAGCCATGAATCAATTCTGCGTGAAGCAAAAATTATTGCGGCAATGCCTGATTTTAAGGGTTATATACACGATGTCGGCGGCCCGACGGCAAATTTCCGGCATCCGGCATGTGCCAAACAGCTTAAAGCCGGCGCCTGCCGCGACAGGCAGTGCCTGTTTCCGAAACCATGTCCCAATTTAGACAGCAGCCACAGCGATTATATTGCGCTTTTGCGTAAAATCAGAGCTATTCCCGGTATCAAAAAAGTATTTATCCGCTCCGGTATCCGCTATGATTATTTGCTGGAAGAAAAGACCGGTGAATTTATGGACGAGCTTTGCCGCTATCATGTCAGCGGGCAGCTGAAAATTGCGCCGGAACACGTAGCGCCGCGCGCTTTAAAAAATATGGGTAAACCCGGTAAAGAGGTTTACTTAAAATTTATGCGCGCCTTCGCCAAAAAGAACAAAGAAATCGGTTTAAAGCAGTTTTTAGTACCTTATTTTATTTCCAGCCATCCGGGCTGTACATTGGACGATGCCATCGAACTGGCGGAATTTCTGCGAGATATCGGCCATCAGCCTGAACAGGTGCAGGACTTTATTCCAACTCCAGGAAGCCTTTCTACAGCGATGTATTATTCCGGCTATAACCCGGAAACAGGGCGCGAGGTATTTGTTGCACGCAATCCGCACGAGAAGGCAATGCAGCGTGCGCTTATGCAGTATAAAAACCCCCGAAACCGTATGCTTGTTAAAGAAGCGCTGCAAAAAGCAGGACGCACTGACCTTATCGGCAGCGGCGAAAAATGCCTGCTGAAAGTAACTGCTCCTTACAGACGCAGCACAGCGTCAAAAGCACGCAGCAGTATAAAAGCTAAAAAAAGATGAGGAATTTTTATGTCTTTAAAAAAGCTTGTTACCGGCTTGCTGGCAGTTATAATAATATTCTGCCTGGCAGGATGTTCTTTTTTTGATGACGTTGTACATTTAAACAACGAAAACGAAGCCATACTGGTATCTGACCAGAACAGAGCGCTGCTTTTGGCGCTAGCCGAAGAATATAACGCTTCGCAGGGAAGATATAAGGTGTGGCTGGCTCCGGAAAATAATGAAAAAGAGCAAAAACAGCCGGATATATATTTGCTGGAATTCAGCAAACTTGTAAATTTAGAACAGAATAAACAACTTATTCAGTTTGAGGTGGAAGAAGCCGCCTCTCTGCCGCAAGGTTTTAAAAGCAGCGAAAATTACTGGTACGGCGTTTTTTATGACCCAGTAGTGCTTTTGGTTAACCAAAGCTTTGCCCGCAGGGCAGGGCAGGAAAACATCCGTACCTGGGAAGATTTGCTGAAAATTAAGGATATCCGCATTGTGATGGAAAACCTAAGCGATACTGAAGAAACGCGCAATTTTTTATGTGCGTTTGCCAGCCACTGGGGAGAAGAAAACGCTTTGGGCTATCTGCGCGAACTACAAAAAAATATTCCGCAGTATGCAAAGTTCCCGTTTACGCCCATACGCATGACGGCAACTGGCGATGCCGATATTGCATTAACACGCAGCAGTTATATTTTTCAGTATCTGGAAAATTCATTTCCGGCGTATGTTGCACGTCCGGTTGAGGGCACAGCGGTGAACCTGTGGGGCGTAGGCATCGACGCACTCAGCAGTGAAAATAAAGCGGCGCTTGATTTTTGCCGCTGGCTGTTAACTGAAAAAGACGTAAGCCGTATTTTATTACAGCAGAACACAG
>DXVZ01000185.1:10956-15399 GCA_019417125.1 Phascolarctobacterium sp. | reverse complement strand
GCTTCGAGCGGCGAACAAACCGCCGGCTGAGCCGGCGGTTTTGATTTAAATTACAAATCGTTAATGTGCTGTTCTGTAGTTTCAAAATCTTTAACAATAGCTGCGGAAGGTTTTTTATCCAGCAGGCTAACGATGAAAATTGCCAGGCAGGAAACGATAAAGCCTGGAATAATTTCATATAAGCCGGTGTAGGAGAAACATTCTTTCCACAAAAGTACGGTGCTGCCGCCGAAGAATACGCCTGCAACGGCGCCTTTCAGCGTGGTGCGTTTCCAGAACAGGCTGAACAGCATCAGCGGACCGAAGGAAGCGCCGAAACCAGCCCAGGCATAAGCAACAAGGTCAAGAATGTAGTTGTTGGGGTTATAAGCCAGCGCCAGCGAGCATGCAGAAACTAAAATAACGGCAATTCTGCTGACAAGCACCAGTTCTTTTTGGCTGGCGTTTTTGCGCAGCAGCGCCTGGTAAAAGTCGGTGGAAATTGCAGAAGCCGTTACCAGCAGCTGCCCGGAAGATGTACTCATAATAGCGCCGAGAATTGCGGAAATAATAATTGCCGCCATAAACGAATTAAAGAACTGTTCGTTCAGCACCATAAATACGGTTTCGGCATTAACGCCGGTAAGGGCGTCGCCTAAAATAACGCGGCCAACTAGGCCGGAAGCAACGGCAAAGAACAGGGAGAAGATTACCCAAACCATGGCAATGCGCGTTGCCTGCGGAATTTCTTTGGCGGAGGTAATGCTCATAAAACGTACAAGGATATGCGGCTGCCCAAAGTAGCCTAGGCCCCAGCCGATGAGGGAGGCAATTGCCGTAAAGCTCAGCGTCAGCCCAGTTGCGTCGGTAAACATATTAAAATAGTTGGGATTTAAGGCGTGCAGCGAAGCGATGGTTTCTACCGGGCCGCCTGCCAGCATAACGCCGGTTACCGGTACGACGATGATGGCGAAAAACATCAGTGTGCCCTGGAAAAAGTCGGTGCGGCATACGGCAAGGTAGCCGCCGGTAAAGGTGTAAAAAATTACGATGCCTGCCGTAATTAAAAGCGACGATACGTAAGAAATATCAAAAACAGTGGTAAACAATCTGCCGCCGGCAACAAAACCGGAAGCGGTGTAAATTAAAAAGAAAATAAAAATGAATACTGCCGATACAATACGCAGAATTTTGCTGGTGTCGTTGTAACGATTTTCAAAAAAGTCCGGCAACGTAATAGAGTCGTTAGCAATTTTGGTATAAATGCGCAGGCGCTGCGCCACAAAACGCCAGTTCAGCCAGGTGCCGAGCGCTAAACCGATAGCAATCCAAAAAGCGCTGACGCCGGCAACATAAGCGTAGCCTGGCAGGCCCATCAGCATCCAGCCGCTCATGTCCGAGGCTTCTGCGCTCATTGCCGAAACCCACGGGCCTATTTTACGGCCGCCCAGCATATAGCTTTGCATATCGCCCGTATCCTTCATATGGTAAAGGCCTATGGCAAACAGTACGATAAAGTACAGCGCATAGGCTAAAATACTGCCCAAATCCTGTTGCATTAAAATTCCTCCCCATGTCTTGTAAATAATATACTAATTATACACTTCTTTATTGAATTAAAGCAAGCAAAATCGTTGCTTAAAATTTATATGCGGTTGACTGTACCGTGACGGTGAGATATAATATTTAAGAAGTTTTGGCAGTTTTTGGACCGTGATAAATTTTTGTGGAGCTTGCTTCGTTTTATAGTATGGAGTTTACCTGAAAGTGAAGCAGGCTCCGGTCATTTTTGGAGCGCTTTTTATGGAAATGAAACAAGTAAAAATTCATGTAAAGAGTTACGAAAAAAATAATAACGAAAAGGCTGCCATAGAAACGGTTTCGTTTGGAAAAATGGCCGAAAAGAACGGCAAGTTTTACGTTTTTTATGACGAAACGGAAGCCGTCGGCATGAAAGGCACAAAAACCACTATTAAGTGGACGTACGATAATGTGGTAATTATCCGCAGCGGTACGGTGGAATCGCGCCAGGAATTTGCCCAAGGGCTGGAATGCATCAGCGTTTATAAAACGCCCTATATTACTTTTGGGTTAAAAACAATCACCGAATATTTGTATGTGTACTGCCGCGGCGGCATTTGGAACATTGAACTTGAGTATATGCTGGAGCTTGCCGGGCAGGAACAGAGCGAAATGAAAATAAAGATAACTATCGAGGAGGATGTGCATGGATATTAAGGAAATTTTGGCGGGCGCCATTAAAAAAGCAGCCCTTGCAGCGATTGAAAAAGGAACTGTTAAAGAAGGCGAATTGCCGGAGGTGCTGTTGGAAGTACCGCCGCAAAAGGAATTTGGCGATTTTGCCAGCAATTTTGCCATGCAGTCAGCCAGAAGTTTAAAGTGCAATCCCAGGATTATCGCACAGGCTGTTATTGATAACTTGGATTGCGCCTATATTGAAAAGGCGGAAATCGCCGGACCGGGCTTTATCAATTTTTATTTAAAGAAAAACTGGCTGAGCGATTTATTTGCTAATATTGTAAAAGCCGGTGAAAACTACGGCAATTTACAAGCGCCATCGAATGAGAAAATTCAGATTGAATATGTAAGCGCCAATCCGACCGGCCCTCTGCATGTAGGGCATGGACGCGGCGCGGCGGTAGGCAGTTCGCTTGCCAATTTGATGAAAGCGGCTGGCTACAACGTAACCCGTGAATATTATATTAACGATGCCGGCAATCAGATTAACAATTTGGCGGCTTCCGTTAACGCGCGTTACCTTGAAGCTTTCGGCATTGACGTGGAGTTTCCGGAAAACGGCTACCATGGACACGATATTATTGATACTGCAGAACGCATTAAACGTATTTACGGCGATAAATTTCTGCACATGGACGAAGCTGAACGCATTGAGCAGTTCCGCACCATTGCGCTGAAAGAAAAACTGGCGGCGCTGAAAGAAGATTTGGAAGCCTTTAACGTTACTTACGATGTTTGGTTCAGCGAACAGAGCCTGCATGACGCCAACAAAATTAAAGAAGCCTGCGATTATTTGACTGAACGCGGCTATATGTACGAAAAAGACGGCGCGCTGTGGCTGAAAGCTACCGAGCACGGCGACGATAAAGACCGTGTCGTTATTCGTGATAACGGTGTGCCGACGTATTTTGCGGCAGATATTGCTTACCACCGCAACAAATTTGAACGTGGTTTTGACCGTGTAATCAACCTGTGGGGGGCAGACCACCATGGCTACATTGCGCGTATGAAAGCGGCGGTTGGTGCACTGGGTTACAACCCTGACCAGCTTGAAATTTTGATTTTGCAGATGGTAAGCTTGTACCGTAATGGCGAGCTTGTTAAAATGTCCAAACGTACGGGCCAGAGCGTAACTTTAAACGAATTAATTGAAGAAGTAGGCACTGACGCTGCAAGGTTCTTCTTTGTAATGCGCAGCATAGACAGCCAGCTTGATTTTGACCTGACGCTGGCAACTGAAAAATCCAACGAAAACCCTGTTTATTATATTCAGTATGCACATGCGCGTATTTGCAGCATTTTCCGCCAGCTTAAAGAAGCGGGCATTGAAGAAGCGCCGGAAGCAGATTACAGCCTACTGACCGACCCAAGCGAGGCAGAGCTTATTAAAAAACTAGGCGAATACCCGGAACTGATTGCTTCGGCGGCGAAAGAACGCGCGGTACACCGTGTTGCGCATTATGTGCATGAACTGGCGGGGCTGTTCCATTCCTTTTATAATCAGTGCCGCATTTTGGGCGTTGACCCCGAAGTGCAGCAGGCACGCATTAAACTTGTTAAAGCAACGCAGCATGTTCTGCGTCATGCGCTGAATATTTTAGGCGTATCCGCACCGGAAAGAATGTAATTGCAGTTAAAATAATTTATTGATTGGAGGATAATTATGACTAAGTATATTTTTGTAACCGGCGGTGTTGTTTCCTCTCTCGGCAAAGGTATCACAGCTGCTTCGCTCGGCAGGCTGCTGAAAAGCCGCGGTTATAAAGTTACCATTCAAAAGTTTGACCCTTATATTAACGTTGACCCGGGGACGATGAGCCCGTATCAGCACGGCGAGGTTTTCGTTACCGACGACGGCGCCGAAACCGACCTTGATTTGGGTCATTACGAGCGCTTTATCGATATTAACCTTTCCAAGAGTTCCAACGTAACTGCAGGTAAAATTTATCTTTCCGTAATCAATAAAGAACGCCGCGGCGATTATCTCGGCCGCACCGTACAGGTAATTCCGCATATTACAAATGAAATTAAAGAGCGCGTTTACCGCGTAGGGCGCGACGATAACGCGGATTTTGTTATTACTGAAATTGGCGGTACGGTTGGCGATATTGAAAGCCTGCCGTTTCTGGAAGCAATCCGCCAGGTTAAAAAGGAAGTTGGCAAAAACGACGTGCTGTATATTCACGTAACGCTTGTGCCGTATAT
>DXVZ01000185.1:8048-10946 GCA_019417125.1 Phascolarctobacterium sp. | reverse complement strand
TATTGCCGCTGCCGGCGAACTGAAAACCAAACCGACCCAGCTCAGCGTTAAGGAGTTGCGCAGCATCGGCATCTCTCCGGATATTCTGGTATGCCGCAGCGAAAGGCCGATTTCTAAAGATATGTGCGAAAAAATGGCTATGTTCTGCGACGTTGACCCGGAAGCCGTTATCCAAAACCTTACGGCAGAAAGCATTTATGAAGTGCCTATGCTGATGGAAGAACAGGGGCTTGACACCGTTGTGCTGAAAAAACTGGCAATGGAAGACAAACCCAAAGATATGGAAGAATGGCACAAGATGGTTAAGCGCATCTTAAAACATTATGACCGCAAGGTAACTATTGCCGTTGTTGGCAAATATGTAGAACTGCACGACGCTTACATCAGCATTGCCGAAGCTTTGAAGCACGCTGCCGTTGCCAACGAAAGCGAAATTGAAATTAAATGGGTAAATTCCGAAAAAATGGAAGAAGACAATAACGTGGAGGAAATGCTGCGCGATGCAGACGGTATTCTCGTTCCGGGCGGTTTCGGCAACCGCGGTATCGAAGGCAAAATTATGGCAGTGCGCTATGCAAGAGAAAACAAAATTCCGTTCTTCGGCATCTGCCTTGGCATGCAGTGCGCCGTTATTGAATACGCGCGCCATGTCTGCGGCATGGAGGGCGCAAACAGCAGCGAATTCGCCCCCGATACAAAATACCCGGTTATTGATTTAATGCCGGACCAGGTAGACGTTGAGGATAAGGGCGGCACCATGCGCCTTGGCCTGTATCCCTGCAAAGTTTACCCGGGTACGCTGACGCAGAAAGCTTACGGTGAGGAGCTTATTTATGAACGCCACCGCCATCGTTATGAAGTAAATAACTTTTTAAGAGAAAAAATAGTAGAACAAGGTATGCGTATTGGCGGTACATTGCCGAACGGACGCCTGGTAGAGATTGTAGAATTGCCGGAAGATGTGCATCCGTGGTTTCTCGGCGCGCAGTTCCATCCGGAATTTAAATCCCGCCCGACCCATCCGCATCCATTGTTCAGGGACTTTATTGCCGCTGCTTTGAGGGAACAGAAATAAAGCCGGTAAAAATAACCAAAAAGCAGACTGGAGGACGGTCTGCTTTTTGTGTATGAGGAGATGAAAAAATGCTGAAAAAAATTTTTATAAGCGCTGTTTTGCTGATTGCCGTTTTATCTTTTGTGGTTTCGCTTTTGGGCGGCAACAATAACGGCGAGCCTCAGGTTGCCGTTGGCGACAGGGTGGCGGTTATTAACATTAGCGGGCCGATTGTTGACGGAGCTTCCGTTGAACAGACGCTTTTGGGCGGCACGCAGGCTGCCACAAGCGGTCAGCTGATGAAAGAAATACGCGACGCTGCTGCTGACAGCACTGTTAAAGCGCTGGTGCTGCATATTAATTCGCCTGGCGGAAGCGTAACGGCAGCCGAGGAAGTGGGCCGCGAGTTGGAACGTTTTAAGGAAACTACCAAAAAGCCAATAGTAACTTCCATGGGTGACCAGGCTGCGTCGGCAGCGTATTGGCTGGCTTCTTACAGCGACGTTATCTATGCCAATTCTTCTACACTGACGGGCAGTATTGGCGTTTATATGCCCTATATGAACATAGAAGATTTGTATAAAAAAATCGGCGTTTATACAGGCAAAATTAAAAGCGGGCCGCATAAGGATATTTTATCGCCCGACAGAGAAATGACGGCGGAGGAACGCGCAATTTTGCAGGAAATTGTAAACCAGCTGTATGATGAATTTGTTGCCGTTGTTGCCAACGGGCGCAAAATGGATACGGCGGCTGTACGTGCGCTTGCTGATGGCAGGGTTTACACCGGCAAGCAGGCGCAGGAGCTTGGGCTTGTTGACGAAATAGGCAATTATTATGATGCGCTGGAAGCCGCCGGCAAGCTGATTGGCGTAAACGGTATACCGGAAATTAAGGAGCAGCAGCAAGTAAAACCGTGGCAGCTGCTGTTTGAAGCGCGTTTAAGCGAACTGATTTTATCGCAGCTGGAAAATGCGTTAAGCGGCGCTTCCGGCAGCATGCAGCCTGCGCCAGTACCTCAGGCGGAGAGGTGATGCCTTATGAGGCGCAAAACTTTTGACGTATTGTTTTCGACACGCGACGGCATGGAAATGCTGGTTAAAGAAAAATGCCTGTGGCGCAGCCTGTGGTATTTTACTATGAGCGTCGGGCTGTTCACTGGAGTAATTACTAACCAGCTGTTTTTGGAGCAGCCGCTGTCTGTACGTTTCGGCATTATTGCGGTAATACTTGTCATTACAGGCGTATGCCTTTCAATGTACGGTTTTTTGTTGCACGGCATTTTATGCACCGTGGGTGCGCTGGCTGGCGACGCGGTTGGGTTAATTTGCCTTTTGGGATATACCACGCTGCCGTTTTTGCTGCTGACGCCGGTGGCACTGTTAAGCACCAAGCTTTCGTTTACAGGTGTTTTGGTGCTGGCGGCGACGATACTGTTCGGGCTGTTGTGGATGATGTACCTGCTTGTGCGGTCTCTGCAATCGGTTTACCTGATTGACTTTAAAAGGTCGCTGGCGACGGTGCTGTTTAGCTTTTTGCTGATTTATACGGCGCTGATACTGCCATTTCAGTTTTTGTTTAAGCTGCTGATGCTTAAATTTTCTTAACGTATAAAAAATAGTTTTTGTTGCAGAAATTTTGCTGACGTGGCATAATTGTTATGAAGTGATTATTAAAATAAAGGAGTTGGGGTAGGAATGAACAGAGAATTATCTATGGAGTTCGTCCGCGTAACGGAAGCGGCGGCTATTGCCTGCGGCCGCAGCGTAGGGCGCGGTGATAAAAACGGCGCAGACCAGCTTGCCGTTGACGCAATGAGAAAAATGTTTGATACGGTTAATATT
>DXVZ01000185.1:0-8038 GCA_019417125.1 Phascolarctobacterium sp. | reverse complement strand
TAGCGGTACGGTAGTAATTGGTGAAGGCGAGATGGACGAAGCGCCAATGCTGTACATAGGCGAGCACGTAGGCGCAGGCGGTCCGGAAGTAGATATTGCCGTTGACCCGGTTGAAGGCACAAACCTGGTTGCCAAAGGCCAGCCCGGCGCTATTGCCGTAATTGCTATTGCTCCTAAAGGCTGCCTGCTTCATGCTCCTGATATGTATATGGACAAAATTGCCGTTGGCCCACGCGCTAAAGGCTGCATTGATATCAACGCGCCGATTAAGGAGAACCTGGAGCGCGTTGCAAAAGCGCTGGACAGAAAAGTAGGCGATTTAACCGTTGTTTTGCTGGACCGCGAACGCCATTACGGCTTAATGGACGAAATCCGCAGTGCCGGCGCACGCATCCATCTTATTACCGACGGCGATGTAAACCCTATTGTTAACGCCGGCATTGAAGGCACTGGCGTGCATATGTATATTGGCCGCGGCGGCGCACCGGAGGGCGTGCTGGCGGCAGCAGCAATTAAATGCCTTGGCGGCGATATGCAGGCGCGTTTGTGCCCAGAAGATGAAGCACAGGCAAAACGCTGCCTGGAAATGGGTATCGGCGACATCAATAAAGTTTTAACCCTTGACGATATGGTTAAAGGCGATGACTGCATGTTTACCGCAACTGCCATCACCGAAAGCCATCTTTTAAACGGCCTGCGTTATTTTGGCGGCGGCGTGCGTACGCATACCGTTTCCATGCGTTACAAAACCGGCACGGTACGTTTTGTAGACGCTGTACACAGCTTTGACCGCAAAGATTTTGCAGTTAAACTTTAATTTTGGTTTATAGGCAGGGTTTTGGCTTCAATGCTGAAACCCTGTTTCATTTTGGATTTTACGGTATTGATTATGAAAAATTTATTGCTTGATAATGTTGCTGCTATCGGTGAAGTGCAGCGCACGGCAGAAGCATTAAAAAACGGCGGCGCAAGTCTTAACGGCGTCAGCGGAACAGTAAAAACAGTGATAGTTGCAGCTCTGGACAGGATTTTTTCTGAACAGGGCTCTTTAGCGTTTCTTGTCAGCGGGCGCGACGAGATACGCGAATACCGCCGCAGCTTAAACTGGTTTTACACCAACCTGCCAATGTACGAGTTGTACCCTGCCGATTTGCCGCGTGTGCAGGCGGACGCCAAAAGCCGCGAAGTACAGGCGGAACGCGTGGCAGCGCTGCGCTTTTTGCGCGGCGAAGAACGCGGCATAGTTTTTGTAACGGCAGAAGCGCTTTTGCAGAAACTGCCGGATAAAACGGCGGTACAGGAAGGCGTGGAAATAACCTGCGGCAGCGTTGCCGACCAGCAGGAGCTGATAGCAAAATTCAGCGAATTTGGCTATGAACGCACGCAGCAGGTAGACGCCATTGGGCAGTTTTGCGTGCGCGGCGACATTTTGGATATTTTCCCCATAAACAGTAAGCTGCCGCTGCGCATAGAATGGTTTGACGATACTATCGACGCGGTACGCAGCTTCAGCCTGGAAAACCAGCGCAGCGTGGAAAATTTGGACAAGGTAAAAATAGTGCCGCTGGAAGAAGCGGCGCAGGAAAGCTTTAACGCATCTGTTTTTGACTATACAGGTGAAAAGACACTGCTTTTTATAGACGAGCCGTCGCATTTATGGGATATGGCTCAAAAAATTTACGCTGAAAACAAAGCCTGCGCGGCTGATTTGTGGACGCCGGACGAACTTGCTGAAGCGTGCGGCGGCGTTAAAGCCGTTGCTATGGCTGCTTTGCAGCATAATTATTTCAGCGGCTATGAACAGATTAATATGCCTGTGCGCACGGTTGCGCCCTATAACCGCAATACGGAGCTTTTGGCAAATGACTTAAAAGGTTGGCTTGCAGACGGCATTACGCCGGTTATTATGATGAGCAGCAGCATTAAAGCGCGCGGCATTGCCGATACATTAACCGGCAAGGGTATTAAAGCGGAATTTATTGATGCAGAGCCGCTTTTGCGTACGGACAAAGTAAGCGTTATCAGCGGCGAGCTGACGGCAGGCTTCCGTTTTTGGAATGAAAACTGGCTGCTAATTACTGAAAGCGATATTTTCGGCATGCAGAAACGCCGCCGCCTACACAGCAAAAATAAGGGCGCGCAGCTGCAATATTTTTCGGAAATTAAAGCTGGGGATTACGTTGTCCATTCCGTGCACGGCATTGGCCGCTACATTGGCGTAGAAAACGTAGAAGTTGACGGCAGGCACCGCGATTATTTGCTCTTGCAGTACGCAGGCGATGATAAGCTGTATGTGCCGGTAGAGCAAGTAAGCATGCTTCATAAATACATCGGAAACGAAGGCCAGGCGCCGCGCTTGAGCAAAATGGGCGGCAGCGATTGGAGCCGCACGCAAAAAAGGGCGCAGGCTGCCATTACCATTTTGGCGGAAGAACTTCTGCGCCTGTATGCACAGCGCAAAATTGTACCGGGGCATGCCTTTTCGCCGGATACCGAATGGCAGAAAGAGTTTGAAGAAAAATTCCCTTACGAGGAAACGCCGGACCAGTTAAAGGCTATTGCCGAAATTAAAGCCGATATGGAAAAGCCTGTGCCGATGGACAGGCTGCTTTGCGGAGATGTTGGTTACGGAAAGACGGAAGTCGCCATCCGCGCTGCGTTTAAAGCCGTAATGGACAGCAAACAGGTGGCGCTGCTTGTGCCGACGACGGTGCTGGCACAGCAGCATTTTATGACTTTCCGCGACAGAATGGAGCCTTTCGGCATCCGTGTGGAATGTATCAGCCGCTTTACGGCTGGCAAAGAGCAAAAACGTATTTTAACAGCGCTGGAAGAAGGCAATGTTGATGTTTTAATCGGCACGCACCGCCTTTTGCAGTCGGACGTTATGTTCCGCGATTTAGGACTTTTAATTATCGACGAGGAACAGCGTTTCGGCGTAGCGCAGAAAGAAAAAATAAAAAAATGGAAAACCGGCATCGACGTTTTGTGCCTTTCGGCAACGCCGATACCGCGCACGCTGCATTTAGCGCTGGTTAACGGGCGCGATATGAGTGTAATTGAATCGCCGCCGGAGGACAGGCTGCCGGTAGAAACTTACGTTGCCGAATATGACAGCGGTATGATTAAAGAAGCGCTGGAGCGCGAGCTGCGCCGCGGCGGCAGGATTTATTATGTGCATAACCGCATTACCGGGCTGGAGCGCATTGCGGAAGAAATCCGCAAGCTGGTGCCGGGCATCAGCATCCGCATTGCGCACGGACGCATGAGCGAAGAAATGCTGGAAGACGCAATGATAGATTTTTACGAAGGCAATTGCGATTTGCTGCTTTCGACGACGATTATTGAAAACGGCTTGGATGTGCCGCTGGCGAACACCATCATCATCGACGGTGCGGAAAACTTCGGTTTGTCGCAGCTGTACCAAATGCGCGGCAGAGTTGGGCGCTCGGCACGGCTGGCGTATGCTTATTTTGTGTACCGGCGCAATAAACAGCTCAGCGAAATTGCCGAAAAACGTTTGCAGGCAATCCGTGATTTTACGGAACTGGGAGCAGGATTTAAAATAGCCATGCGCGATTTGGAAATCCGCGGCGCGGGTAATTTATTGGGTGCGCAGCAGCACGGGCACATTGCCGGAATCGGCTTTGCCGCCTACTGTGAAATGCTGGAAAGTACGATTAAACGCTTAAAGGACGGTGCGGAAAAAGGCGCGCCGGAACCCGACCCAATTGTGGAACTTAATGTGGATGGCTACATACCAGACAGCTACATCAGCGACCCGCGTTATAAGCTGGAACTATACCGCCGTTTTGCGGAACTTGATTACAACGACAAAGATGATTTGCTGGACGAAATTACGGACCGCTTCGGCGAACCTCCTGAAGAAATTATTAACCTGTGGCGTGTGGCGGCGGTGCGCGGATTGTGCCGCAAAATGCGCATTTTGGGCATCAGCACGCGCGGTAGCGAAGTAAGGCTTACTTTTGCAGAAAACGCCGTGCTTGATACAGATGTTTTACTGAAAATGATTAACGGCAGCCGCAACGGCATACAGCTTAAAACAGGCAAAGAGCCGCAGCTGCTGTTAAAAATGAATGTTTTAAAGGCAGAACCGCTGCCGTGGCTTGAAAAAAACCTGCCGCTTTTGGCGGGCAAAAAATAATGGAAAGGAGGCACCGGCAAAATGGCGGATAAATTTTTACGTGGAGCCATGATTTTAACCATGGCTGGCTTAATGGTTAAAATTTTGGGCTCGGTTAACCGTATATTGCTGTCGCGCTTTTTGGGCGGCGAAGGCATTGGCCTTTACCAAATGGCGTACCCCGTATTTTTGCTGATGCTCTCCATATCGTCGGCGGGCATACCGGTGGCGATTTCTATTATCGTCTCCGAAAAAGTGGCAAAAGGCCAGCTTAAAGCGGCGGAAAAGGTTTTTAAAATTTCGCTGGGGCTGATGGTTGTTACCGGTTTGTGCTTTGCGGCGCTGCTGTTTTTCGGTGCAGGCTGGCTTGTAGAAAGCGGCTTTGTGCGCGACCCGCGTGCTTATTACGGGCTGATTGCGCTGACGCCAGCGGTATTTTTTTCAACTATCTTAGCAAGTTTCCGCGGTTATTTTCAGGGCTACCAAATGATGACGCCGCCCGCCGTATCGCAGATTTTAGAGCAGTTTACGCGCGTGGTAACAATGATTGTGCTGGCATATGTATTGCTGCCTTACGGGCTGCAATACGCCGCTGCCGGTGCTGCTTTCGGCGCTGTGCCTGGTGCAATTACAGGGCTGGTTGTGCTAAGCTGTTTTTACCGCCGCCTGCGAAGAAACAGTGCAGGTTTGCCGCAGCTGGCGCACGAAGAAACAGAATCCGTCGCTGCTATTGCCAAGCGTCTGGCGCTGCTCGCGCTGCCGGTATCATGCGCTAATATAATGGTGCCGGTAACCAGCAGTATAGATATGCTGCTGGTACCAAACTGCCTGTATGCCAGCGGCTACGCCATTGAAGAAGCAACGACGCTGTTTGGCTACCTTACGGGCATGGGCATGCCGCTTGTTATGATGGCTACCATTGTTACGGTTTCTCTGGCGGCGGGCATTGTACCAGCAATTTCAGAAGCATTTACTCTCGGCGACAGGGCAACGATTATCAAAAAATCGCAAACGGCGATGAATATTTGCTGCCTGATAACTTTACCGGCAGCAGCTGGTTTGTGGGTGCTGGCAACGCCTATTGCGCAAATGATTTACAACGCGCCCCAGGCAGGCGAGGCAATACGCCATTTAGCGCCGTCGGCGTGCCTTTTGGGCATCCATCAGGTAACGACCGGTATGCTGCAGGGCATTGGCAAAACCGCTATACCTATGTGGAACATGCTGGTTAGCGCTATCGTAAAAATCGGCGCGGTAATGCTGCTGACTGTTACACCGCTTAACATCGTCGGTGCGGCATGGGCGTCCAATATCAATTTTGGGTTAGCGGCAGCTCTGAATGTTATCTTTTTGCTGCGCCATGGCATAACCTTTGATATTAAGGTGCTTGTAAAACTGGCGGTTTCAGCGGTGCTGATGGGTTTAGCGGCAAGCGTGGTTTATACTTTTATAAATGCCGCCTGCGGCAACACCGTGGCTACGATTATTACCATTTTTGCTGCTATTGCCGTTTATGCAGCGTTATTATTTGCTTTTAAAGCAATAAGCAAAGATGATTTGCAAAAAATACCGTTTATAGGTTCTAAAATAAAACGGAGGTGATTAAATGCACAAAATAACAGTAGTCGGCCTTGGCCCCGGCAGCGCCGGGCAGCTTTCTGTGGAAACCATGGAATTATTAAAAAACGGCGAATGCGTTATTCTGCGTACCGCAGTGCATCCCAGCGTATCGCGCCTGACGGAAGAAAAAGTAAACTTTATTGCCTGCGATAATTTTTATGAAACTGGCGCGTCGTTTGAGGATGTTTATGACAGCATTGTTAAATTTGTGCTGCAAAAGGCAGAAGCGCAGGACGTTGTTTACGCAGTGCCTGGCAGCCCGCTGGTGGCAGAACGTACCGTTGTATTGCTGCGCGAAAGGGCGGCGGCAAATAACGTGGCTTTAAAAATTTTGCCTTCCATGAGCTTTTTGGACTTGGCGTATGTAGAACTTGGCATTGACCCGATTGCCGGGCTGCGTATTATCGACAGCAGCGATTTTGAAGCGCTTGCCGACGCCGGTAAATACCCGCTGATGATTACGCAGGTGTACAGCAAATTTGTTGCATCCGACGTTAAGTTGGCGCTGATGGACGTACTGGACGACGAAACGCCAGTGTGGTTTTTGCGCAACCTTGGCCTGCCGGACGAAGAATGCCGTACTGTGCCGCTGTATAAACTGGACCGCCAGGAAAATATCGACCACCTTACAAGTGTGTTTGTACCGGTGCAGGAAGTTAAAGCATCAGTTATGGATGTGCGTCCGCTGACTGAGGTTATGGCTACGCTGCGTTCGCCTGGCGGTTGCCCGTGGGATAGGGAGCAGACGCACGCCAGTATCCGCAAAAGCCTGATAGAAGAAGTTTATGAACTTTTAGAAGCTATTGACAACATGGATTACGAAAACATGAAGGAAGAGCTGGGCGACGTGCTTTTGCAGGTTGTGTTCCACGCACGCCTGGCAGAAGAAGAGGGCGCGTTTACCATGCAGGACGTGGTGGACGAAATCGTTGAAAAACTTATCCGCCGCCATCCGCATGTTTACGGCACGATTGAGGTGGAAAGCAGCAATGAAGTGCTGCAAAATTGGGACGCCATTAAGCAGACGGAAAAAACGGAGCGCACCCATGTGCTTGACGGCGTAACCAAAGGGCAGCCCGCGCTGATGCGCGCTTATAAGCTAAATTCCAAAGCAGCTAAAGCGGGGTTTGACTGGCCCGATAACGAAGGCGTATGGAAGAAGATTTTGGAAGAGCTTGACGAGCTGAAAGAGGCCGCGGCAAACGGCACGCCTGAAGAACAGGAACACGAGCTTGGCGATTTGCTGTTTTCGATAGCGGCGTATGCCAAGCATATAGGCCTTGAGCCGGAAACCGCTTTAAACGCCACTAATAACCGTTTCGTAAAGCGCTTCGGCTATGTTGAAGCCTGCGTGGAAAAATCTGGCAGGGACTGGCACGATTTTACGCTGGCAGAGCTTGATAGCTTTTGGAATCAGGCTAAATTACTTGAAATAAAAGATTGTGAAAAAATTTAAAAAACTTTGCCTTTTGGCAGGAAAATAGCGATAAACAGCGAACTTACAATTACATAAATTCTATGAGCGGATTGTGCTTAACGGTATGTTCTGCCTTAGATAAATAAAATCTTAAGGGGGATTTCCTGTGAACAAAACAGAACTCGTTGCTGCAGTTGCAGAAAAAACTGGCTTAACTAAAAAAGACGCTGAAAAAGCTTTATGCGCTTTTATTGAAACCGTAAAAGAAGAAGTTGCTAAAGACGAAAAAGTTCAGCTTATCGGTTTCGGTACTTTTGAAGCACGTAAACGCAATGCACGCACCGGCAAAAACCCGCAGAGCGGCGAAGCTATTGAAATTCCGGCAGCTACTGTTCCGGCTTTCAAAGCTGGCAAAGCTTTTAAAGACATGGTTAACGCAAAATAATAATTTAACTGCATTAAAATGCCGGGCTTAATGCCCGGTATTTTACTATAGCAGAAATTTTGGGGAGGTGCTTATGGCTCAGCAAGCAGGAAGAAGAAAGAGAAAACGGCATGATTTTTTGCTGCTCTGCCTGGCTATCATTGCGCTTTGCGGCTTTATCATCGCGCGGCAGGAATATAAAATATACCAGGTTAATAAAGAACTGGAAGCAACCACACAGCGTGTAGAAAACCTAAAAAAAGACAAAGCTGAACTGGAAGCAGAGAAACAGCGCCTTGATGATTTGAAATATATTGAAAAGCTGGCGCGAGAGGACCATAACATGGTTGGCAAGGATGAAGTGCCGCTGTTTATTGTTGACGAAAAAGAAAATAAGGACACCGCAGATAAAAACAGGTAAATTATCTTAAGA
>DXVZ01000184.1 GCA_019417125.1 Phascolarctobacterium sp. | reverse complement strand
ACGGAATGATGAACGCCGCAATCGCCAGTTTGGAAGCGTTGATGCCGGTACGCAGCGGGTCGCCGCCGGAAATACCGGAACCAGCGTAAGCTGCCAGCGCAACCGGAGGGGTAATATCGGCTACAATGCCGAAGTAGAATACAAACATATGAGCCGCCAGCACGGGCACGTCCATCTGGATAAGCGCCGGTGCAGCAATAGTAGAAGTAATTACGTAGTTAGCGGTGGTCGGTACGCCCATGCCAAGGATAAGCGAGGTCAGCATGGTGAATACCATCGCCGGCATCAGGTGCCCGCCTGCAAGGTCAAGCAGCGCGGTTGCCATTTTTAAGCCGACGCCGGTTTTGGTTACAACGCCGATGATAATACCGGCGGTAGCGCACGCAATCAATACGCCCAAAATACCTTTGGAACCGTTAATCATGCCGTTGACAAAATCCTTAAAGGTAATGCGGGTAGATTTACGCAGGCAGGAGCTGATTATCGCCAGCGCAATGCCTACCAGCGCCGCACGCATCGGGGTATAGCCGTTAGTAAGGAAGTAAATAATCGCAATAAGCGGAATTACCAAATGCCCTCTTTCGATGAATATAGACTTATAGCTTGGCATTTCGTCGCGGCTCATGCCTTTAAGTCCAAGCTTTTTAGCTTCAAAGTGTACGCCCAGCCAAATACCGGTAAAGTACAAAATAGCCGGGATAACGCCCGCTTTAACAACTTCCATATAAGGAACGCCTACAAATTCAGCCATCAAAAAGGCTGCCGCGCCCATTACAGGAGGCATTAACTGGCCGCCGGTAGAAGCAGCTGCTTCAACAGCGCCGGCGAAGTCTTTGCCGTAGCCTAATTTTTTCATCATCGGAATGGTAAACGAGCCGCTGCCTACTACGTTAGCAACGGAACTGCCGGATACGGTGCCTTCCAGCGCACTGGAGATAACCGCTACTTTTGCCGGGCCGCCGGATGCCCAACCGGCAATTGCGTTGGAAATATCAATAAAGAATTTGCCAAGACCGGTAGTTTCCAAATAAGCGCCGAACAAAATGAACAGATAAATAAAGGTAGATGATACGCCCATCGGGGTACCGAAAATACCCTCGGTGGTGTAGTACAGATAGTTAACAAGTTCGTGCAGGCCAAGGCCGCGGTGAGCGATAATGCCCGGAAGCATACGCCCGAACAAGCCATACAGAATGAACAGCATGGCAATGGTAATCATCGGCCAGCCTACAACGCGGCGCGCGCCTTCAATTACCAGCACGGTGCCGATAAGCGCTACAATGTAGTCCGTTTCGTTGTTCATGCCTGCGCGCAGTACCAAATCGTGGTAGAACACTACAATATACATCGAAACGGCAACGCCCACAATGGCAAAGCCAACGTCAATCAGGTTCATCTCTTTACGCGACCAGGAAGCGCGCATGGGGTAAAGTAAAAATACCAGCGCAAAGCCAAAGGCAAGATGCACCGCCCTTTGCAGCTGTGCGTCCAAAATGCCAAAAGCTGCGGTATAAACCTGGAAAATACAGAAAATAATGCAAATCGCATTGATAACTGTATTCCAAAAGCCCGTAAGTTCCCTTTTGTCGGATTCCTTATCGTACTTTCTCAAAATTTCTTCCGCAGAAAGCTGGGCCTTTTCAATATCTTCAGCAATCTCTTTTTTTAAATCCATCGAATCCACCTCTCAACAAAGAAAATAGATTAACAACTCATTCCAGCCAATATTTCCAGCGCGGCTCTGCCTTAATCGTCAGCAGCGTTCCGTGACCGAATAATTTGCATAAATCATATACCGTTCCATCATGCAGTATTTTAGGGCTTGCCTGCACGGCGGGCCGCATATTAATAATTTTATAAGGACGGTTTAAAGTTAGTTTAAAATGCCCATCCGGCAGCGCTTCAAACTTGCCCTCAGCAGCTGAAAACGGAAATCCGCATCCCAGCGACTGGTAAAGCGTATGCGTCAGCACCATATCGTCGGCGCCGTTCACCACAAAATTATCGCGCCACAGCGTCAGCTCGTACGAATGTTTAAACTCCATCTGCCAAACTTCGCCCGGCTTAACGGCAAAGCACTGTTTAGCGCCGCTTTCCGGCAGCAGGGCTATTACAAGCCCGGAAGCATACCAGTAAAATAATCCTGCCGCAGCAATAATACCGCATATAAAAACCGTATATAATTTAGATACACCCCGGTTACCGAGCACAAACGGTGACCGGGGCGTCTCTTTAAACCACATTATTATTTTTCTTTAAAGAATTTTTCAGCGCCTGCGTTAACAGGAATGGACATGCCGTCCATAGCGCTTTCTTTAGTAATTACGTTAGCTGCAGAATGAGCTGCTTTAAGACGGTCGAGGTTAGTGTAAATAGCTTTGGTTACAGCATAACCGGTATCGGCGTCCATCTTATCGGTTACAGCAAGCATGCAGCGTACAGCAACTGCGGTGCAGTCAGCAGCCTGTTTGTTGTAGGTATTAGCCGGAATGTTTACTTTGGTATAGAACGGATATTCTTTAATCAAAGCATCAGCTTTATCGTCTGCAACCGGCAGAAGAACTACGTCGTTCTGGGTAGCGATATCCTGAATAGCTGCGGTCGGATGGCCAGCGGTTACGAATGCTACGTCAACGTTGCCGTCTTTCAGTGCGCTGGAAGCTTCAGCGAAGGAAAGGTACTGAACGTTAATGTCGTCATAAGTTACGCCGTATGCACTCAAAATCTGGCGGGCGTTAGCTTCGGTGCCGGAACCCGGTGCGCCTACCGCAACACGTTTGCCTTTAACCTGAGAAAGGTCGGTAATGCCGGTATCGGCAAGGGTTACAATCTGAACGGTTTCAGGATAGAGAGTTGCCAGGCCATAAAGGTTGGTAACTTTTTTATCTTTAAACATTTCGGTGCCGTTTACGGCATAATAAGCGTTATCGTTCTGAATAAAGGCGATATCAACCTGCCCCTGCTGCAGCATATTAATGTTGGCAATAGATGCGCCGGTTGCCTGTGCCGAAGCGTTGCAGCCAGGTATGTTCTTATTAAGGATATCCGCAATAGCGCCGCCAAGCGGATAATAGGTGCCGGCAGTACCGCCGGTAGCAATGTTGATGAATTTCTGAGTTGCAGCTTTGCCGCTATCGGCTTTGTCTTCACTGCCGCCGCAGCCTGCCACAAGCACGGCAAAAAGCATCATCGACATCAAAAAAGCTAATAGTTTTTTCATAATTTTCCCCCCTGTAAATTAGTGAACGAATATCCTTCTCAAATGTAAACAGGTATTACGCCACATGATTATGTTGTTAAATTCGCTTTTTTTTCACAAATTCCTGCAAAACTGTTTTTAATTTAGGCATTTTATTGTTTGTATACAATATTCTTTTTAAATACATTTTTATTTTGCCTTTATTATGTAAACTTTTGCAAAAAAATTGTAACTATGTTATCATAAGTAAGGTAAAAACATGTAAGCATTACAAACTTATAAATTAAAGGATGTGTTATAAATGGTAAACAACAATGCTTATAATCTTCAGCTTGCTAAAACACTGTTTGAAAACACCTATGCGGCAAGAGTTTTAAATGATAACAAGGACGTCATCGGCAAACTGCGCATTGTGCCATGCCTGCCGCTGGACAGAAGCCTGCTGCCTGCCGACGCACCGGAAGTAAGCCCATTCCTTTTGGTTATTGTTGATGACGCCGATATTAACAAAGACAACCTCATCGACTTTGAAGAACGCGTTTCCTACTCGCTGCTAAAACGTTTCTCTACCGAAACCGTTGCTTTCCAGCACTGCCAGTTCTACTATCCTTCTCCCGCGTTCATTTTTGAACAGCCAGGCGCAACTAATATCCCGCTCGACCCAACGCCGGTAATGTAAGCACAAAAAAACAAAAGCAAAAAACTAAAAAAGTAAGCATCTGCTTTGCGGCACAACGCCCAAAACAGATGCTTTTTGTTTTTTAGAAACGTTTAATTCATATCTTCTACTACTTTAATATCAAACGCTGTAAATTCTGCGGTAATTTTTTTAATCACAGGACATAATTGTTTAACACCATTTTCATCTTTCTTTTTTGTACAATCAGTTAAATATACATAATCAGGCGCAAGCTTTTTTACGCGCTCTATCTTTTTCCTTAAGTCTTCTGTGGTTCCGATAATAATATCATTACAACCATTACAAGTAAAGCAAGCTAAAATTTTTGTGACAGTACCATTATAATTATCAGCACCATATTGCTTATCATTCAGCAATTTAAAACAACTTGCTCCTGTACATACCACACTTGAACGTAAACATCTTAAAATCACTGCTTTTTTCATAAATATTCCTCCATAAAATATATTTTATTTATAGGATTACAGTTTATGATTGTTTGCAAATTTCCTATGGTACATGCGTTCTGCCAAATAGTCAATTCCATCTTTAGTACGGCAGGCACTTCCATAAGTAAATCTTAACGGTATGCTGTAAACATTATTTGTTTTTACGCATCTCAAATTTTTTAATCCTTCGTTATTAGTTATTTTTTCAATGCATTTTCCATAATCCATATGGCTGCATACCACAAATAAAACATCAGGATTTTCTTTCATTATATCTTCATATCCAATCACAGGCGGTGTTTCACTTACAACACCGCCAATATTTGTTACCATATTGCCTACTAATTTAGTCTTATCATATGAAATCATAGAACTCAAAAATTCTACTATCATAACGTGTGGCTTATATAAATCTTTCGTAACACTATTAATTAAATCTATTTGCGCATAGGTTTCATTAATAATTTCTTTTGCCCGTTCTTCTCTGTTAAATACTTTACCCAAATCAGAAATAAACTTCATTTCAGTATCTACTGTTTCATCATATAAATGTTTAGATGGTGAATTTGTATTAAGCGGCACCAAAGTTTTTATTCCTTTACTATTCCAATAGTCTGTATTATTCAATCTATTACGGATAAAAACACATTGTTGGGCAATTATAAGGTCAGGGTTCATGTTAAGTATATATTCCATATTTAAATACTTTGATTGAATTTTTTTAATTGTTTCAAATTTTTTAGCATTTTCTTCTTTCATTGCATAGTTACGGTTATTTTGTGCCACTGCTATTATAGTATTACCATCAACGCCTAAATCCAATAAAGTTTCTGTTTCGTTTTCTCCTACTACAATGACATGTTTC
>DXVZ01000183.1 GCA_019417125.1 Phascolarctobacterium sp. | reverse complement strand
GATTGTGTCGCTACTTCTATTTTACATGGTTTCATGCTTTTATGCTTTATTTTTTATGCGAATATAAAAATAAATGTTGGCAGTCTACTACTTGTTAGATTCAAACAAGTAAGTAAACCCCAACATTTATTATAGAGCCAATAAAAATAAACCCTGCATAAAGCAGGGTATTTTTTAAAAATATTTTGCTATGTCCGCCGCGTGCGGCAAAATTATGTCGGGGCGGATGCCTTCTTTTTCCACATCCTCCAGCGTTGCTTCGCCGGTCAGCACCAGTACGGATAAAATGCCATTGTTTAAGCCGAAGGCAATGTCGGTGCTCAAGCGGTCGCCCACCATGGCAATTTCTTCTTTTTTATAGCCGGTGCGTTCCATTACCACGTCTACCATGTAGTGATAAGGCTTGCCGGTAACCGCCAGCGGCTTTTTGCCGGTCGCAGTTTCAATCAGCTTAATCATCGCGCCACAGTCGGGAATAAACTCGCCGCCTTCAATCGGGCAGCGTACGTCCGGGTGCGTCGCCACATAGGGCACGCCGCGGTCAATTAAACGGCAGGCAATGGCAAGGTTATCGTAGTTCAGCGACATATCAAAGCCCACAACCACGTAATCCGTTTTTTCCTCCAGCAGCGTAGTCAGCTTAAAGCCGCCCTTAATAATTGTTTCCTTTAACAAATCCGTGCCCAGCACAAACAGGCTGGCGCCCGGTTTTAGTTTCTGCATATAATACACAAAAGCATCGCTGCTGATAAGCACGTTTTTGCGCGTTACATCAATGCCCATACGGCGCATTTTTTCTACATAATGGCTGTGCCCTTTAGATGAATTATTGGTAACAAGGTAAAAATCCCTGCCGTACGAGCGCAGCTTTTTAAAAAACGCATCCATGCCGGGAATCAGCGTATTGCCCAAATTAATGGTGCCGTCCATATCAAACAAAAAGCATTTTATCTGTTTCAGCCTTTCCAGTTCCGCCATGCGTTTCTCCTTATCCCAACAGCAGCCTGTCGCTGTCCAGCGCATTGCCGCTGGCTTTTTCAAATAATTGCAGCAGATCCTGCGTAGTAAGGTTTTGCTTTTCCTCACCGGCAATGTCCACCAAAATGCTTCCGTTGTACATCATAATCAGCCTGTTGCCGTACCTAAGCGCGTCGCGCATATTGTGCGTAATCATCAGCGTTGTCAGCTTGTCGCGGTCAACAATGCGTTCCGTCAGCGCCAAAACCTTGGCTGCCGTTTTCGGGTCCAGCGCGGCGGTGTGTTCGTCCAAAAGCAAAAGCTTCGGGCGTTTAATCGTCGCCATAAGAAGCGTCAGCGCCTGGCGCTGCCCGCCGCTAAGTAAGCCAACCTTCGCCGTCATGCGGTTTTCCAGCCCCAGGTCAAGCTCTTTTAACATCTCCACAAACCAGTCATGATCCTTTTCGTTAAGGCTCCATTTAAGGCTGGGCGTTTTGCCGCGGCGTGCCGCAATGGCAAGGTTTTCTTCTATCATCATGCCGGCAGCGGTGCCTATCATCGGGTCCTGAAACACCCTGCCGATATATTTGGCGCGTTTATGCTCCGGCGTTTTGGTAATGTCCACGCCGTCGATAACAATTTTGCCGCTGTCCACCGGGAACACGCCCGCAATGGAGTTCAGCATCGTGGATTTGCCAGCGCCGTTGCCGCCGATAACGGTAACAAAATCGCCCGGCGCCAGGTGCAGCGATAAATCCTGCAAAGCAACCTTTTCGTTAATGGTGCCCGCAAAAAACGTTTTATGGATATGTTCAACGTGCAGCATCATTTCACCGCCTTTCTGATGCCGACCTTGTCTTTAACAAGCGGCAGCGACAGAGCAAAGGCAACCAAAATTGCCGTAAACAGTTTCAAATCGTTAGGCGGCATGCCCATTTGCAGTACCGCGGCAATAACAATGCGGTAAACAACGCTGCCCAGCACAACGCTGACCAGGCAGTTTTTAAAGCTGCGCGTGCCAAACAGCACCTCGCCGATAATTACGGAAGCAAGGCCGATAACGATGGTGCCCGTGCCCATGCCGACATCGGCAAAGCCGTTGTTCTGCGCAATCAGCGCGCCGCTTAAAGCAACCAGCGCGTTGCTGATTAAAAGCCCCAAAATAATGGTAATGCGCGTATCAACGCCCTGCGCGCGGATCATCTGCTGGTTATAGCCGGTCGCGCGGATAGCGGCGCCGATTTCCGTACCAAAGAACCAGTAAATAAAAATTACGCAGGCAAGCGCCGCCACAACGCCCACCGCCAGCACGGTATAAACATTATCAAGGCCCGTCATGGCCTGCATTTTAGTAAAAATTGTATCAATACGCAAAAGCGACAGGTTGGCTTTGCCCATAACGCGCAGGTTTACGGAATACAGCGCAATCATGGTTAAAATACCTGCCAGCAGCGCCGGTATTTTCAATTTGGTGTGTAAAAAACCGGTAGCAACACCCGCCAGCATACCGGCAGCGGCAGCGCACAAAAAAGCCGCCGTGACGGAATAACCCTCCGAAAGCATGGCGGCGGCAACGGCAGCCCCCAGCGGAAAGCTTCCTTCAACAGTCAAATCAGCAATATCCAAAACGCGGAACGTAATATAAACGCCCAGCGCCATAACCGCCCACAAAAGCCCCTGGGCTATTGTCGGCATTAAAATGTCGATCATCTAATCTCCTCCAAAGTAGCAGTAAAAGCGGGTTTCCGCACCTGTGCGCCGGAAACCCGCAAAAGCTTCTTTTATTCTGCTTCAGCAGCTTTCAAAATATCTTCCGGAACAGTAACGCCAAGGCGTTCTGCAACTTGTTTATTAACGGTTACTTTAAATTTTTTCTGCGTTTCAATAGGCATATCGGCCGGTTTAGCTTCGCCCTTTAAAATTTTAGCAGCCATTTCGCCGGTCTGTTTGCCAAGTTCGTAATAATTAATGCCAATTACAGCAACGCTGCCCTCGGTATCCGGCCAGCCGCAGGTCATAACCAGTTTGGCAGGCTCGGTAACGCTAATCAGCGTCGGTACGGCAGAAGCCATTACGTTATCGGTCGGCAGGTACAGGCAGTCAATATCGCCAATCAGGCTTTGTGCCGCCTGCTGAATATCGTTAACGCTGGAAACAGTTGCTTCCTTAATCTCCACGCCGCGTTCGGCAGCATATTTTTTCAAAAGGTCAACCTGCATTTGCGAATTAACTTCGCTGGAAGAATAAATCGTGCCGACAACTTTAGCGTCCGGAACCAGCTTTAACAAAAGGTCAAGCTGCTCTTTAATCGGGTTCATATCGCTGGTGCCCGTAACATTGCCGCCCGGTTTTTCATTGCTGGCAACAAGTTTTGCCGCCTCGTAATCCGTAACGGCGGTTGCCACAATGGGTATATCCTTCGTCGCGTTAGCGGCGGTCTGCGCGGCAGGGGTTGCAATAGCGCAGATTAAATCAACCTTATTGCTGACAAAACGGTGGGCAATATTCTGCAAATTGCTTTGGTCTGCCTGCGCGTTCTGGCGGTCGAAAGCAATGTTTTCGCCCTCTTTAAAGCCGTTAGCGGCAAGCCCGTCCACAAAGCCTTTATTCGCCGCATCCAAAGATGCGTGTTCTACTAATTGTACAATACCAACATTAACTGTTTTTTTAGCGGCAGCTTCTTCTTTTTTATCGCCGCCGCAGCCGCCTAAAACTCCGGCGACAAGCGTTAAAGCCAAAACCGCAGCAAGGGTGCGTGCTTTTTTAGATAATTTCATTGGATACTCATTCCTTCCCTAAGGTAAACTTTTGCATTCAACGCGGTTATTTTACAATCTCCGCATCTTGCAGCACGTCCTGCGGGATAGTTATGCCAAGGCGCTGCGCGCTGGCTTCGTTGATAACGGTTTTAAACTGTTTCTGCGTCTGGATTGGAATATCTGCCGGTTTGGCTTCGCCGTTAAGAATTTTAGCCGCCATCTCGCCGGTTTCCTTACCGAGCTGGTAGTAATCAATACCCAGCGTTGCAAGACCGCCCGCCCTTACCGGGCCTTCCTCGCCGCAAATAACCGCCAGCCCTGCGTTGTCAGTTACGGCAACCAAAGTCGGCATCGAAGACGCAATAACATTATCGGTCGGTACATAAACCGCATCAACCTTGCCCACAAGGCTCTGTGCCGCCTGCTGAATATCGTTTACCGTGGAAACCGTTGCCTCCATGACATTGACGCCCCGTTCAGCAGCCGCTTTTTTCATTAAATCAATCTGTATTTGGGAATTAACTTCGCTGGAGCAGTAAATAGTGCCGATGGTTTTAGCGTCAGGCACAATTTTCAGCAGCAAATCAACCTGTTCCTTAATCGGGTTCATATCGCTGGTGCCCGTAATGTTGCCGCCCGGTTTTTCATTGCTCTCAACAAGCTTAGCCGCTTCATAATCCGTAACAGCGGTTGCCACAATGGGTATATCCTTAGTGGCGTTTGCCATAACCTGCGCCGCCGGTGTAGCAATGGCGCAAATCAGGTTAACCTTGTTGTTGACAAAACGGTGGGCAATGTTCTGTAAATTACTCTGGTCTGCCTGCGCGTTTTGCCTGTCGATAGTAATATTCCCGTTTTCTTTGAAGCCCTTCTCCGCCAAACCGTCTACAAAGCCCTTGTTGGCGGCATCAAGCGCGCTGTGTTCTACAAGTTGTACAATACCTACGTTTAACTGCGCTTTACTGCCTGCTTCCTTTTTTTCGCCGCCGCAACCCGCCAGAAGCCCCAATGCCAAAAGCAAAGTTACGCCTGCAGCAAATTTTTTCAGTCCTCTTTTTTTCATAATATCCATCCTTCCATTCTGCAAAATGTCCCCTCAAAACAACAATACTACTATTTTAAACTCTATTTTACCATTTATCCGCATAAAAAACAAACCTGCTTAACAAAGATTTAAAAATTTTCTGGCAATTTTTGGATAGATGTATACACCGCGGGGAAAGAACCTCAAGCGGTAACGCGCCGCAGTATTTATGTATGTCTTCCACCATATATTTACCTGTCATTTTTTGTATGGTATAATTTAAGTATAAATTAGAAAGGAGCTTGCAAAAATGACTGTCGCCATAAAGAAAACCATCAACATAGAACTCACTCCCGCATTATATAACCAACTAAAAAAGCTTGCCGACGATAAAAGCATCAGCAGCATGCGCAGTTTTTGCTGCGAGGCCATTTCCGAAAAAATCGTTGCTTTTGAAAAGCTGCGCAAAGAAAATTTAATGAAGCAGGCCGCCAATGACCCCGGTTACCGCGAAAGGTGCGAAGAAGTAAGCAAAGACTTTGCCGCTATTGATTACCCTGGAGGATGCGCAGAATGGTAAAACAATGGCAGATTCACTTTATCAACTTTAACCCGGTGCTCGGTTCAGAACAATCCGGCACACGCCCCTGTATCGTCGTATCGGCAGACTACACAAACCATCTTAACCAGGTTACGGTTTTGCCCATTACCAGTATGAAGCCTTCGTACACAATAATCTACCCCAACGAAGTTTTTCTGCCGCAAAGCATTTCCAAGCTTCCTAAAGATTCTATTATTTTAGCGCACCAAATCCGTGCGGTTGATAAAAAACGCCTTATAAATTATGTTGCCACTATTACGGATGCGGACTATATCACCCAAATACAAAACGCAATTAAATTCCAATTAGACCTTGAATAACCTAAAAACCTAACAATTAAACATCGCGCTGTGCCGCAACATACGCAGTATAAAAACAACAACAGGCTCCCGCTTTGGTGGGAGTTTTTTATTATGCCGGTATATAAACAGGCATGAAAATACACATATTTAATACTATGCACAGCGCCAAAAACCAAAAGTACACATTATTGTAAAGAGCTTATCTGACAATAATGTGTACTTTATTGTAATTATATCAATTTGTAATGAACATCTCAATATCTTCGATTTGCTGATTTTTTCTCGCTCAACCAAATCTCAAAAGCCCGAAAAACCACCTGACCGAAAAGTACACTTTTTGGTCAGGGCATTTTAGAAAGGTGAGAAAGCATGGAGAATACTGATTTAAAATTTTTTACAAACGAAGAAAACCGTGATTTATACAGTCGCTTTACTGCAATATTAAAAAGCAATACACAATTTTTCGATATTCTTGTCGGTTACTTCCGTTCCAGTGGTTTCTTTAAAATGTATCCATCACTTGAAGAAGTTGAAAAAATTCGTATACTAGTAGGCTTAAACGTAGACCGTTTTACTGTTAAAATTATTGACCGCAGCAATATGCAAGCACAATTTATTGGTATTCCTGAAAAAGAAAGTAAAAAAATAATCAGTGAAGAAATACAAAATGAGTTTGAAGAAGCAGATGCGAGCCCAACTATTGAAAAAGCCGTACGCATTTTTATTAAATGGTTAAAAACGGGTAAGCTTGAAATGCGTCTTTACACACAAAACCCTATTCATGCCAAAGTTTACATTTTAAGAAAAAATCAAGAAAAAGTTCCAGATATGTTTGGCAGCGTTATAACCGGCTCCAGTAATTTTTCGCAGGCAGGGCTTATAGATAACATTGAATTTAATGTTGAATTAAAAGACGCACCTGATGTAAAATTTGCACTGCAAAAATTTGAAGATCTTTGGGCACAAAGCATTGATATACGTGATACTTATCTTGAAGCAGTAGAACAAAGGACCTGGCTGCGTGATGACATAACCCCTTATCAGTTATTTTTAAAAACACTTTATGAATTTTTTAAAGAAGAATTAAATGCTGATAAAGAAAATCTTGATACATTATTGCCGGAAGGATATATGCGCTTGCAATACCAGCTTGACGCAGTTATGCAGGCAAAGCAAAAATTACACGCTTATAACGGCGTGTTTATTTCTGATGTAGTTGGTTTGGGCAAAACTTATATCTGCGCTATGCTTGCCAACAGTTTTAACCGCAATACATATAAACTTATAGTCTGCCCTCCTGTATTGGTAGATTATTGGCGAAGTGTTTTACAGGAATTTGGCGTATCGCGTTATGATGTAGAATCACTTGGCAAACTGGATAAAATAATTGCCAAAGGTATAGATAAGTACACCTATGTTTTTGTAGATGAAGCACACCGTTTTCGTAATGCCTCAACAGAAGCCTTTACAGACCTGCACCAAATTTGCCGCGGCAAAAAAGTAATTTTAATTTCTGCTACACCGATTAACAATTACACTAGTGATATTGAAACTCAGCTTTATTTATTTCAACCTAAACACAATGGTACTATTAACGGCATTAAAGATTTAGAAGGTTTTTTTGCTAATTTAAGGGCAAAACTGCGCAATAAAATAAAAGGTTCTGAAGAATATATGCAGCAAATACGCCAAAATTCCGAAATTATCCGCGATAAACTCATCCGCGAAATTATGATACGCCGCACAAGAAGTGAAATAAAAAAATATTATGGTGATGATTTGACTAAACAGGGGCTTGTATTTCCTAAAGTTGGTACACCGGAGAAAATAACGTATGTTTTCGATGAAAATACCGATGAAGCTTTTAATCAAACTATAAGTATTATTAAAGATTTTAAATATGCGCGTTATACTCCATTATTATATTTAAAAGATAAAAAGAAACTTGCTTCCATGACTGCCGCACAACATAATTTAGGCGGTTTTATGAAAGGCATTTTAATAAAACGTTTGGAGAGCAGTTTTTACGCTTTTAAGTGTACTTTAAAACGATTTATGGAATCTTATGACAAGTTTATAGAAATGGCTAAAACAGGCAAAGTATATATTAGCAAAAAAGTAAATGTATATGATTTGCTTGATGACGGCGATACAGAAAAATTAATGCAGTTAATTGAACAGGAAGAAGTAATGGAATTTGCTACAGACGAATTTACATCACAATTTCTGCGAGATTTGGAAACCGACCTTTCTCAATTAAAAACATTACAATGGATATGGTCACGTATTAAAACAGACCCAAAACTGGAAGAGTTTAAATATAAACTTACTAACGAAACGCTAATAAAAGGCAAAAAAGCCATTGTTTTTACAGAATCTACTGAAACCGCCCAATATTTATACGAAAATATAAAAGATATTTATCACGATAGAATTATTTACTTCAGCGGGCAAAGCAGCAGCGCTTTAAAAACAGAAATTGAAGAAAGCTTTAATCCCAAATTTAAAAGCAAAAATAACGATAAATACGATTTGCTGATTACAACTGATGTTTTATCAGAAGGCATAAATCTGCACCAAGCTAATGTACTTATTAACTATGACCTGCCATGGAACCCAACAAAAATAATGCAGCGTGTAGGGCGTATTAACCGTGTTGGCACGGAGCACGAGCGTATTTATGTATTTAACTTTTTCCCCACATCACAAAGCAAGGATGAACTGCCATTAGAAGAACTTATTTTACAAAAACTTCAGGTATTTCACGATACACTTGGAGAAGATTTTAAATACCTTTCTGATGACGAAGAAGTTACCTCACAAAAATTATTTACTGCATTAAATTCTAACCTTGATGAGGAAGAAGAAAGCAGCAATCCAGAACTTTATTACCTTGGCATTATACGTCAGATTAGAGATAACGAACCTTCTCTCTTTAACGTAATCAAGTACCTGCCGCGCAAAGCTAAAACCGGCAAAATATCGCAGCAAATCAAAGAAACATCTACTATAACTTTTATACGCAAAGGCGCTTTAAAAACTTTCTTTATCAGCAATGGTGATAAAGCAGAACAGCTTACTTTCATCCAAGCAATTGAACTTATCCAATCAGAGCCTAATACTAAAAGAATTCCTGTATCAGACCATTATTACAAACATTTTGAACAAAACGACACTGCCTTTGAAACAATGCTTACAGAAGAAGAAAACTTTAACGCTCCTAAAACAGGTTCTGCTAAAACAGATAAACAGGTTATTAAACTACTAAAAGCTATCAAGAATAATTGCTCCGGCTTTACTGACGAGCAAGAAAGAACTATTGATAGATTACTTGAATTATGGCAGAATGGCGAGATACCTATCAAAATTTCAAAAGAAATTTTGAAAAAAGAAAAAGAGTTAAAAACTAAATCAATTTCTGATGTACAAGCTTTTATATATGCGCTGTATTTTGAAATTATCAAGCTCGTTCCTCCTGATTATTTTAAAGACCAAAAAAGCAAAGTGCCTCTTGCCGAGGGTCAAAAACAAGTTATTTTATCTTGCTATCTTAAAGGAGGCACCAATAAATGAATGCAACGCTTCAAAAAATAGAAAATATTTTGCAAAGCAAATATAATTTAAAAAATTATGAAGAGCTTGTCAGTGAACTTTTTACGGGTATTTATTTTGCTGCTCCTGGTTTATACATTGAAGCAAACAACAATTTTAAATCGTATATAGCCGGTTATAGCCATATTGGTAATTACAAAACTGCCGATAACAAAAAGCTTATTATTGTAACAGTAGAACTGAAAAAGGCAACTTATGTGGAAAACGCGCGCAGCACCCAACGCAGTTTTGCAAAAAATTTGATAGAAAGAAGAAATGCTGACGCCGCCTTTATAGCTTTTTATACAAAAGATGAGCCTAAATGGAGGCTCTCTTTCGTGCGTCTTGATTACGAAATACAGTTCAATAATACCGGCTTTAAAACTACCGAAAAACTGACACCTGCCAAGCGTTATTCATACCTTGTCGGCGAAAACGAGCCATGCCATACAGCCTTAAGCCGTTTCAATAAACTGCTTATCACAACTGCCGATAATCCCATTACACTTGATGAACTGGAAGAAATTTTCAGCGTTGAAAAAGTTACAGACGAATTTTTTAAACTTTATTGCGAAAAATTTCACCAACTTCGCGAACAGCTTGAAAGCAACGAAAACTTTAAAATTGAATCGCAACAACATAATTTTACAGCCGCCCAATTTGCCAAAAAATTGCTTGGACAAATCGTCTTTTTATACTTTTTACAGAAAAAAGGTTGGCTTGGCGTTAAGGCATGGCCAGATACTTTAAAGGAAAAAGAATATAAAGATGCTTTTTTTGCCCGCGGCAGTAAATCAAGAGAACTCATCCCCATTGTTTACCGCCCCATGCAGAGCGGTGAATATCATATTTCAAACAGCGGTTTAAATAGTATCAGCGATGAAGATGAAGCTGTTTTGGCAACCTGCGTTAAAGGTAAACCCTGGGGCAGCGGTCCGCATAACTTTATGCGCAAATTATTTGAATTAGCTGAAAAACGCCATCTTAACTTTTTTGATGATTTATTAGAGCCTTTATTTTATGACGCATTAAACGTAAATCGCGGTGAACAAGGATATTGCCCAGCATTACATTGCCGTATACCATTTTTATCTGGCGGCTTGTTTGAACCTATTGACGGCTACGAATGGAAGTATAACAATTTTGGTATTAAAAATGAATTATTTTCTAATAAAGATAAAAACGGTATTTTAGATGTTTTTGACAGATATAATTTTACAATAAGCGAAGATGAACCCTTAGAACGTGAAGTTGCCATTGACCCAGAAATGTTAGGCAAAGTCTTTGAAAACCTGCTGGAAGTACAAGATAGAAAATCAAAAGGCGCGTTTTATACACCACGCGAAATTGTACACTACATGTGCCAGGAAAGCCTCATCAATTATTTAACCAATGCTTTACAAATTGATGAACAATCAATCCGCAATTTTATACTGTACGGCGACTTAATGAAGGACGAAGATAGCGTCAAAGCAAAATTTCTGTATAATAATATGCTGATTTCCAAAGAATTATTTTTAATAGATGAAACCGGCAAAGTTGCAGTAAATCGCCTTGACGATATGGATAAAGCGTTGCAAAATATTCGTGTTGCCGACCCAGCTGTTGGTTCTGGTGCGTTTCCGCTTGGTATGCTTAACGAAATTGTAAGAGCAAGACAAAATATATCTGCTTATAAAGCTATTACACAAAATTCTTACGAAAACCGTATGATGTATCAAACTGATAGAGCGCCGTGGCGTTTAAAATATGAAACTATCCGCAACTGCATTTTTGCTGCGGATATAGACCCATCTGCTGTTGATATTGCTCAGCTGCGCTTATGGTTATCTTTGGTAATTGATGATGAAATCAACCCAAAAGCAGAAAGCGATTTGTACGGACACCGCAATCCACTGCCGCTGCCTAACCTTGAATACAACATTTTGTGCGGCAACAGCTTAGTTGATGAACTTACAGGCATTAAACTTATTAACGAAAGTGAACTTTTAGGCAATACAACCATAAATACACAAATTGAAACCGCACAATCACAAATTGATACTATTATAAAAAAACTTATTGAGAAACAAGATGAGTTATATCGCTGCGATAACACAGATAAAAAGAAACAATTAAAAGCTGATATAGAATACTTGCGTGATAAAGTTATTATGCTGCAAATGCGCGGCTGCACAGAAGAACAATTTAATAAATACCATGAAAGTAAAAAGACTGCCTCAAAGCCTTACGTTTTATGGCAGCTTGATTTTGCTAAAGTATTCCGTGAAAAAGGTGGTTTTGATATAGTAATTGGCAATCCGCCGTATGTTGGTGAAAAAGGTAATAAAGAATTATTTAGACCTATTGCCGCAACCCAATTTGGGCATAAATATTATTGCGGCAAAATGGATTTATTCTATTTCTTTTTTCATAAAGCGATTGATATAGGAAATGAAAACGCTGAAATTTATTTTATTACTACAAATTATTATCCAACAGCATTCGGCGGAAAAATTTTACGGAAAGATTTAAAAAAACGCACACAAATACGCAGAATGATAAATCTTAATGAATTAAAAGTATTTGAATCCGCACTTGGTCAGCATAATATGATTACTATGTTGACTAAAAATCACACCCAAAATATAATCGCACATAATTCAATTTGTAAGCTTACGGGTATTGCTAACAGTAATTTATTAAGAGAAATTTTATATAACCTTGATAATAAAAATAAAATTATAGAAAATTATTATATTCAACAAAATGACCTTTACGAAGGAAATGAGTATTATCTTAGAATATCAGGCTACACTACCGAAAATACTGACCCGGCTAACGTTATTCTTACCAAAATCTCTGATACTACATTATTATTAAAAACCATTGCCCATATCAAACAAGGCATTGTTTCAGGTGCAGATAAATATACGGATGCTCATCAAAGTAAATTTGCTTTAAATTTACCAAAGGGTAAAGGTATTTTTATACTTACTAAAGAAGAGTTAACATCTTTAAATCTTACAGATTTAGAAAAAACTAAATACGTTAAACCAGTATATAAAAATGGTCAAATTTCAAAATATCATATTAACTATGATGATAAACTTTGGGTTTTTTATATAACAAAAGATAGTAATATTTCTGAAGCATGCAATATTATTGATTATTTAAAAAAATTTAAGCCTATACTTTCTTCAAAAAGAGAAACTATCGAGGGTAAATTACCTTGGTACAGTTTACATTGGGCAAGAGAAAAAAGTATTTTTGAATATGATGAAAAAATAGTTAATTCCAGACGTGCATTAAGCAATATATTTGCACTTGAAACTAAACATTACTTTGAACAATCTGATATAATGATAACAGTAATAAAGGACGAATACTATAAAACCTTTCCGCCCAAATATATATTAGGTTTGTTAAATTCAAAGTTAATGTATGTATGGCTTCTTAAACGTGGTAAATTAAAAGGTAAATCATTAGAACTATATGGTAAGCCTTTAGAAGAAATACCAATAAAAGAACCTACACCTGAAATATGTGATAACGTTGTAAACATCGTAACAGAGATTTTAAAATTAGATAAACAAAATAAAGAACGTAGAGAAGAATTAATGCGAATTATTGACCAAAATATTTATCATTTATACAATTTATCTGATTCAGAAATAACAATTGTAGAAGATTTAAATAATAATTAGAATCTAATTTGCGGTACTTTATTTTTTCTTCACATAAAGTACCGCAACAATTCCCTATCCGCATATCCATTGCAAACAAAACGGCGCTTATTGCTTTAAATAAGTGCCGTTTTGCGTTAATGCCTGCCGCCTGTTTTTTATCATTTTGGCAAAAATGTGCAAAAATCGCTTTAAAAAGCCGAAAGAATGTGTTATTATTGCCTTGTAAAGCCCGGAAAAATGTGTAATTTTTACTGTAAAAGCAGGTGAAAAATGTGGAAAGAACTGCTGTAACTGCCTTGTTAAAGTGGAAGCAAGCACCGGACAGAAAGCCTTTAATTTTAAAAGGCGCCAGGCAGGTTGGCAAAACCTGGCTGATGAAAGAGTTTGGCAAAACTTGTTATGACGGCAATTTTGTTTATTTTAACTTTGACGAACAGGAAGATTTAAAATCTATTTTTGCCGCTAATAAAAACCCTCAGCGAATTGTGGAGCTTTTATCATTAATAAGCAACACTAAAATAGAGCCGTTAAAAACGCTGATTGTTTTTGACGAAGTGCAGGAATGCCCGGAAGCGCTGAATTCGCTTAAATATTTTAAAGAAAACGCTCCGGATTACCATATCATAGCCGCTGGCAGTTTGCTGGGCACCTTGCTGGCACAACCAAAATCGTATCCCGTAGGAATGGTAAACGTGCTTGAAATTGCCCCGCTTACTTTTGATGAGTTTTTAAAAGCCGTTAATCCGCCGCTGTATAATTATTATGCCCAAATAAAAAAGGGCGAAGAAATTTTAGAAATTTTTGATAAACAGCTGGCAGAGGCATACAAGTATTACCTTATTATCGGCGGTATGCCGGAATGTGTGCAGTCGTGGTTAAATTATAAAGACCCTGCCAAAATACAGCAGATACAAAAAGAGCTTATTGAAATTTACGAGAACGATTTTTCTAAACATAATGGTAAAATTAACGCCGGGCGTATTTTAATGGTATTCCGCAGTATAGTATCGCAGCTTGCCAAAGAAAACGGTAAGTTTATGTATGGCGCTGTAAAACCTGGCGCACGCGCAAGGGATTTTGAAGAAGCGATAGAGTGGCTGGTTTCTGCCGGTATGCTGAACAGAGTATACAATGTTGCCAAGGTAGAACATCCGCTGCCTGCGTTTGACCGTTTAGACTGCTTTAAACTGTATTTGTTTGATACCGGGCTTTTAAAATGTATGGCTGGCATTGATAACAGTGCCGTTTTGCTTGATTCTCCCTACCAGTTTAAAGGCGCTTTAAGCGAGAACTTTGTTTTACAGCAGTTAAAGGGCAAATTTGATATTATCCGCTATTTTAGCGGCAAAAAGGGCGAACTTGATTTTGTTTTGCAAAATGGGCAGGAAATTGTGCCGGTTGAAGTAAAAGCCGGCAAGGACAAAAACGCCGCTACGTTTAAAAAATATATAAGCGAATACGCTCCTCGCAGCGCGGTGAGGTTCTCTCAGATGGGCTACCAGGAAACGGAAAATTTTATGAATCTGCCGCTTTATTTAGCCAGTAAATTAGAGGTGTTTTTATGAAATACTTAATACCTGAATATACGCAAAAAATACTGCGCGCACTGACGGACGCAGGCTTTGAGGCTTACGTTGTGGGCGGCGCGGTGCGCGATTTACTTTTGGGCGTGCCGCCGGGAGATTTTGACGTTGCCACAAACGCCCGCCCGGAGGAAGTAAGCGCCGTTTGCAGGCAGCAGAACTGGCATACGGTTGATAATTTAGGGCGTAATTTTGGCTGCGTGGTTGCCGTTGTAGGCGGCGTGCCGACGGAGATTACCACCTTCCGCAGCGAAAGCTATGGCAGCGATGCGCACCGCCCGGAAGAAATTGCCTTTTGCCGCACGCTGCGCGAGGATTTAAGCCGCCGCGATTTTACCGTTAACGCTATGGCGATGGATTTAGACGGCAATATTTACGATTACCACAACGGCAGGGAAGATTTGCAGCGCAAAATTTTACGCACCGTTGGCGACGCGAACGAGCGTTACAGCGAGGACGCGCTGCGGATGCTGCGCGCCTGCCGCTTTGTTGGGCAGCTGGGCTTTGATTATGTGCAGGATAGCGGCGTGCTGCCGCCCTTTGGCGAAGAAGATACGCCGTATTACCTGCCGCAGAACTTTAAATTCCCCACGGAGCGCTGCGCCGGGCTTTCGCTGGAACGCGTGCGCACGGAACTGGACAAGCTGCTGACGAGCGCCCACGCAGGTAAGGGCTTAATGCTGCTTATGGCAACGGGGCTGACGGACGCGCACTGCCGCGTGAAAGAAAACGGCGGCTATACTGAACTTAGCATTTTGCCGGAACTGCGCCACCTGGCAGGGCTGCCGCAGAACAAACGCTTCCATTGCTACAATGCGTGGGAGCATACGCTGAAAGCAGTAGATAACAGCCCGCGCGATTTAACCATCCGCTGGGCAATGCTGCTGCATGACCTTGGCAAAGGCATGCCCGGAATCCGCGGCACGCACCCGGACGGTTCGCCCAGCGACCACGGGCACGAAGCGTTAAGCACGGTTATGGCGCAGGAAGTAATGGCGCGCCTGCGTTACTCCAAAGATATGGCGCACCGCGTGGTGTGGCTGGTATCGCGCCACATGCGCTTTGCGCCGATGATGTTTACCAAAGAGCGCACACTTGCGCGCTGGGTACGCGCCGAAGCGGCAAGCGGCGAATTCCGCACGGCGAAAGATTTAACGGAAGCTTTTACGCAGCTGAAAGAAGTGTTTTTGGCGGATATGGGCGCAACGCACGCCGGCAAGAACCCGCAGCTGATGGGCGAAGGGCGCGAGCTGGCTGACGCCGTTATCGAAATAGCGCGCAGCAAAATGCCGGTGCATACTTCGGACCTTGCCATAAGCGGCGGCGACCTTGCCGGAATTATAACTGACGGCGCGGAAACGGGCGCGTTTTTAAAATATTTGCTGGAGCGGGTACGCAGCGGCAATTTGCCCAACGAGCGCGAAGCGCTTTTGGAAGCGGCACGGCGCCGGCAAAACAAAGCCGCAGCACGCATAGAAAATTAAATTTGCTATTGTGCCGGGCGGCACAAAGTGCTATACTTATTTTGTATGGGGACGTAGCTCAGCTGGGAGAGCGTACGGTTCGCATCCGTAAGGCCGAGGGTTCAAGCCCCTTCGTCTCCACCAATTTAAAAATTAAATCCCATGAGGCACAGGCTTCATGGGATTTTTGTTATTTATACAGTTTTTCGGTGTCGGGGTAGCAGTTGGCTTCGTAATAATCCAAAAAGCGCCGGGCTACTGCCGAAAGAGGCTGACCTTTAAGTTTAAAAATAGTTTTGTAGGTAAAAAGGTTATCGTGCAAAAGCGGCACAAACACAAGGCCGCTGTAAGGAACGGCGTCATACTGTTCAAACGGCACCACGGCTACGCCAAGCCCGGCTTTTGCCCAGTACAGCGCCGTTGTGCGCGTGGTGCTTACCGAGATGATTTGCGGCGTGATTTTTTCGCGCAGCATAAAGCTTTCTAAAAGGTGCCTGCTGCCGCTCAGGCACAGCGGCACGCCCTGCAAATCGCGCAGCGAGGCGGCTTGTAAATTTTTGCCGTGCCAGCCGTAATCTTTGCTGCAAACTACATACAACTGCTGGCGGCGGCGGAATAAAATATCAAACAAATGCGGGCGGGTAACTGGCGCGTTGGCAACGGCTATTTCGGAAATGCCGCTTAAAACCTGCTGTTCCAGTTCGTAAACCGCGCCTTCGTAAAACCTGTACCT
>DXVZ01000182.1:13328-14506 GCA_019417125.1 Phascolarctobacterium sp. | reverse complement strand
CGCTGACCTCTTGAATGCCATTCAAGCGCTCTCCCAGCTGAGCTATACCCCCATAACAATAAGAATTATACTTGACTTGCGCAGGCTTGTCAATACCCGCGGCAAAGCAGGTGTAATTTATTTTGCCAGTGCCGAGTTTAAACTGCCGCTGCGGAAGCCATCCAAATCAAGCGCGGCGTACAAAAAACCTGCCGCTTTTACAGCGCCGGCAATTTCTGTGCGCAGTGCCATTACTTTTTCCATATCGGCAACAGCAACTTCAATACGCGCCACTTTGCCATGGCAGCGCACGCGCATTTCTTTAAACCCCATGTCCAAAAGCGCCTGTTCCGCTTTTTCTACCATCGCCAGTTTTTCCGCTGTTATCTCCTCGCCGTAAGGTATACGTGAGGCAAGGCAAGCGTAAGAAGGCTTGTTCCACGTAAAAATGCCTAATTCTTTCGATATCTCGCGAATATCCTGTTTACTGAATCCAGCTGCCCGCAGCGGGCTTAAAATGCCAAGTTCTGCCGTTGCGCGCATACCCGGGCGGTAATCGTTTTCATCGTCGGTGTTAGCACCGTCCGCCACAAGGCTGATGCCCTGCTTTTGCGCCGCTTCTTTTATTTTGCTGAACAGCGCGTATTTGCAATAATAGCAGCGCTCTGCTCCGTTTTCGCAAAAGCCCGGTATGGCAAGCTGGTCCAGCGTTAGCTGCGTGTGGCGCACGCCATATTGTGCCAATATTTTAGCCGCGTCTGCAGCTTCGTGGCGCGGATAGCTTTGCGTAACTGCGGTTATCGCTAACACTTTATCGCCCAGCGCCTCGTGCGCGGCATAAACCAAAAATGCCGAATCCACGCCGCCGCTGAAAGCAACCGCCAAGCCGCCGGTGCTGCGCAGATTTGCCAATAATTTATCATATTTTTGCTGTAAATGCTCTTTCATGTTCCCCTCCGGTGCAGCATAAATAAAATTTTATAAACAGTCTTTCAATTATCATAACATAAATTCCTACCGCGTCAATCAGCTTTAAATTTTTTCACATAACTTTCAATTTTCTGCCCCTTGCGCAAGTTCTAAAAAGCGTTTAAGATGTTAGCAGCAGCAAATTTTAACGAAAGGAGCATTTTTATGCCGCAAGAATTAAAACCGGGGCTGACCGGCACTGCCGAAACCATTGTACGCGAAATCAACAC
>DXVZ01000182.1:0-13318 GCA_019417125.1 Phascolarctobacterium sp. | reverse complement strand
TGGGCAGCGGCAGCCTGCTTGTTTTTGCTACCCCCAGCATGATAGCGCTGATGGAACAAGCCGCCTGTAACGCCATCGCCGCCTGCCTTGACGATGAATCGACCAGCGTTGGCACTTTAATAAATATTACGCATGACGCCGCCACTGGTATGGGCAAAAAGGTTAGCGCCACCGCCACGCTGACGAAAGTGCAGGGACGCAAACTTGTTTTTGAAATTACCACCGCCGATGAGGACAAGCAAATCGGCAAAGGCACTCACGAGCGCTTTATCGTCAATAAAGAAAAATTTATGGCAAAGCTCGGTTGACGCCAGCATACAGCAAAAGGCATTACGCACACTGCGCAATGCCTTTTTGTTATTTAAGCACCTTATGCAAAAATGCTTTTAAACGTTCATTTTGGGGATTTTCAAAAATTTCCTGCGGCGTGCCTTCTGCCTGCACATAGCCGTCTGCCATAAACAGCACTTTGGTAGCAACCTCGCGGGCAAAACCCATCTCATGCGTTACAACCACCATCGTCATTTTTTCTTCGGCAAGCTCGCGCATGGTGCGCAAAACCTCGCCAGTCAGTTCCGGGTCCAGCGATGATGTCGGCTCGTCAAACAGCATAATAGCAGGTTTGGTAGCCAGCGCCCTGGCAATCGCCACGCGCTGCTGCTGGCCGCCGCTTAAACGGCGCGGATATTCGTGCGCTTTTTCAAGCAGCCCTACTTTACTTAACAGCACCTTGGCTTCTTCAATAACCTCATCGCGGTTCCGCTTCTGCACCTGCACCGGCGCTTCAATTAAGTTCTCCAGCACCGTCATGTGCGGGAACAAATTAAACTGCTGAAACACCATACCCATTTTGCAGGCGATACGGCGGCTTTCGTCGCCCGGTGCGTACACAACCTGCCCGTCCGACTTGGTTTCGGCAAGCGTTTCGCCGTCGATAATAATATTGCCCTTGTCAATTACCTCCAGCTTGTTTAAGCAGCGTAAAAACGTACTTTTGCCGCCGCCGCTGGGGCCGATAACAGCCACAACTTCGCCCTCGTCCACGCTTAAGTTAATGCCCTTTAAAACTTCCAGCCCCTGAAAACTTTTATAGATATTCTGTGCGTTAATCTTGTTCATAATCTTACCTGCTCCTGTCAGTCATATCTGGAAAATTTGCGTTCCAACTTGTTGAAGCCATAGGTTAAAACCAACGTCATCAACAGGTAAAACACGCCGGCAACCAAAAACGGCGTAATGCTAAAATCGCGCTGCACAAGGTTGCGGGTAGTGCGTAAAAGGTCGTTCATCGCCAGCACGTAAATAAGCGATGTATCCTTAACTAAGGTAATCGTTTCGTTGCTTACCGGCGGCAGAATAATGCGGAAAACCTGCGGCAGCACAATGCGGCGCATAGTCTGCACATAATTCATGCCCAATGTGCGGGCAGCCTCGTACTGGCCTTTAGGCACAGCCTGGATACCGGCACGGAAAATTTCGCAGAAGTACGCAGCATAGTTCAGCACAAACGCCACAACCGCTGCCGGAAAATCGTCCAGCCTTACGCCGATACCGGGAATAAACGGCAGGCCGTAATACACAAACAATAATTGCAGCATCAGCGGCGTACCGCGCAGCAGCCACACATACACACCGATAATATCGCGCAGCGCCTTAAACGAAGATACGCGACCCAACGCCAAAAGCACGCCGAGCGGTATTGATAAGACAATCGTTATGGCAAATAATCTGATAGTTTCAAGGGTTCCCAGCCACATCTGCGGCAGGATATTTATAATATAGTCCATGTTTCACTCCTGAGGCATTAACAAGCAGCGGACCGGCAGTAATACCACCGGTCCGGGGCTTAAGTTATTTATCTTTAATCAATAATTGGTCAAATCAGCGTTAAACCATTTTTCAGAAATCTTTTTAGCAGTGCCGTCAGCTTTCATTTCGTCCAGCATCTTGTCGATAACCGGAGCATATTCTTTATCGTCTTTGCGGAAAGCAACTGCTACAACTTCATCGCCAAGGTTTTCTTCAAGAATTTTATATTTGCCGGGGTTCTTGCTGTCATAGTAACGCGCAAGCACGGCGTCTACAACTGCTGCTTCAACGCGGCCGTTATCAATTTCCATATAAATCGCTGCAAAGTCAGGATATTTTCTGTAATCGCCGAGGGAATTTCTAAAGTTATCGTCGCCGTCGATAATGTAAGAACCGGTGCTGTCATCCTGTACTGCTACAACTTTGCCGGCAAGGTCGGCAATTTTTTCGATAGAAGAATTAACGGGCACAACAATCAGCTGGGCATTGTGCATATAAGGTTTGGAAAGAGTGTAGGCTTTTTCACGGTCCGGGTTAACAGTAAAGCAGTTCCAAATAGCGTCAATGCGTTTACCTTTAATTTCCGCTTCTTTAGAAGCCCAGTCGATAGGTTTAAACTCAACTTCAATGTTGGCGCGTTTGCAGGCTTCGCGTGCCATATCAATATCATAGCCGACAATCTGGTTATTTTCATCGCGGAAGCCCATCGGCGCAAAGTTATCGTCAAGGCCGATTACCATTTTTTTCGGCCCGTCACTGCCGCAGCCTGCTAGCAGGCACAAAGCCGTAAGCAAAGTCATCGCCATTATCAAAAGTTTCTTCATTTAAAAATCCCCTTTCAAAAAATAAATATCGTTGCTATGTTTTAGATTATACTTTAGTTCGCTAAATTTGTAAAGAGGTGAAAATAAAAATTTTTAATTTTCGCAGGAATTTATAGACCCAGCTGCGAATACTCAAACATAAATTGCAAAAAGGAAGGTAAAATAATGCTTGTTACAAACAGAAAAACTGATTATTTTGAAAAACGCGCCGGCGGCACCGGCACTACCATTATGGAACATATCGTTGACGAAAAAGTTTACGGCGGCAAAATTGCGGCTTACGCCCGCGTTGTTTTAAAGCCTGGCTGCTCGCTCGGTTACCATAAACACGAAGGCACCAGCGAAACGCTGTACATTTTAAGCGGCGCCGCCGAATATAATGACAACGGTACGCCCTGCACCCTGCACGCAGGCGACGTTGCTTTTTGCCCGGAGGGCGAAAGCCACAGCATCGGCAACAGCGCCGACGCCGCCGAAGATTTGCTGGTTATGGCGCTAATTGTGAATGAAAGATAGTTTTAAATTCAAGACAGCGTAAAATATAATACTACAAAAAGCACAGCAGCTTTGATATGCAACCAACTTTGGGGATGCAGTTCATCAGTAAGCCCTGTGCTTTTATTTTTATTGTTTTAAATTTTTATCTTTGTTTCACAGCAGTTCGCCAAAATGCCACAGCAGTTTTAAACCGTAAAAGATGATGATAACGCCGCAGATTTTATTGATAGTGTTCATGATGCGCGGTGTAAATTTGCTGCCCAACAGCGAAACCACAAGTGCCAGGCCGCTAAACCACAGGCAGGACGCAGACATTACGCCAAACAAAAAGTGCAGCGACTGCGCTTCCGTCATAGTAGCTTTAAACGCGCCCAACAGCATCGTACCGTCGATAACAGCCTGTGCGTTGAACCAGGTTACAACGCACGCCGTCCACACAGTTGCGGCAAGGCTTTGGCCGCCGTTAGTTTCGCTTTCCGCGCCGGCGCTGCTTGTAATTAAGCCGTAACCGATGTAGGTAACAATCAGCCCGCCTATTAAAAGCACAGCCATCTGCAAAACACTGTACCGCTGCATCAGCGCGCCGATACCGAAGAAGCACGCCGCGGCAAGCGTTACGTCGAAAAAGATTACGATTAGTGCCGTTGCCAGCGCCCTGATACGTGTTTGCGTCAGCGCGCTGTTGATAACAAACAGGTTCTGCATGCCTATTGGCGCTACATACGCTAACCCCAACAGCAGCCCTTGCAAATAAATATCCATTTTATCACCTCATTCCAACCCGCCGTTGATTTTTATTTTACGCTGCAAATACCAAAAGCGCCCCATCAAAAAGATAACCGCACACAAAAGCCCGATATCAAGGCTCAGCCAGTAAGACGCTGGGCCTAAGTTTAAATAATAGTCAAAATAGCAGCCCAACGGCAGGCAAATCAGCCAGTAGGCTGCAAAACCAGCCCAAAAGGTAGCTTTAACATCTTTATAGCCGCGCAGAATGCCCTGCACAGGCGCGCCCATAGCATCCAGCATTTGAAAGAACATAGCGTAGAACAAAAAGCCAACAGTCTGCCCGATGATAACAGGATCTGAAGTATACAGGCGCGCGATAAACTCACGGTCCAGCAGCACAAAAATTGTCAGCAGCACGGCAATGGTAAGGTTGCAGCCAATGCCCAGCAGGCTATAGCGCAGCGCTTCGCCGAAACGGCGCGCACCAGCTTCCACGCCAACCACAATCGTCAACGACATGGAAAAACTAAGCGGCACCATGTACAGCAGCGAGACAAAACTCATCGCCGCCTGATGCGCGGCAATTATAATTGTTCCAAACTTGGCGACAAACACAGCGATAACGCCAAAAATGCTGGCTTCCATAAAAATTGCCATGCCCATGGGAATGCCTATGGAAAGATTCTCGCGCAGCTGCTGCCAGCTAAATTTAAAGCTATCCTTAAAAATACGCAGTTGGGCAAACGCCGGCAGGCTATTTACCACCCACACAAAAATAAAAAATTCCAGCCAGTAGGTTATGCCGGTCGCCAGCCCAGCACCGATACCGCCAAGTGCAGGCGCGCCAAACTTGCCGAAGATAAAGCAGTAGTTTAAAAAGGCGTTAATCGGCAGCGCCAAAAGGTAAATCTTCATGGTAATACCGGTGTAGCCGCTGGTATCAACCAGGGCACGCAGCGCCGTTGCAAGGAAAAACGGCAGCACGCCGACGCCGATAGCGGCTATATAAAATTTGGCAATGTAGTGCACTTCCGGCTCCAAACCAAAAGTTGCCAAAAGGCTATCCAAAAACAAAAAGCCTAACACCAGCAGCAAAATGGAAAACACCGCCGCTAAAAACATGGTATGGCGCACCACGGTGCCGATATTCTGCCGTTCGCCCCTTCCCAAAAGGTGCGCTATTATCGGCATTGAGCCGAGCAAAATACCGTTCAGCGACGCCATAACGGGCATCCACAAATTACCGCCAATGGCAGTGCCTGCCAAATGCACCGCACCGGCGTGCCCGCTCATGGCGGAGTCACAGAAGTTCATTGCCATAATGGCAGTTTGCGTTATTAAAATGGGTATCATTACGTCCAGCAGCCGCCTTAGGCGCACCGCGTTCTTTTTGCCTAACATAAAAGCCCTTTCTATTTAGCAGCTTTCGCTTCGGCAAGTTCTTCCAAATACGCCCAGCGGTCGGTCAACTCGCTGATGCGCTGCGTAAGTTCTTGCTGTTTTTGCGTAAGCTCCGTTAGTTTTACAAAATCCGTACCGCAGGCGTTAATTTCCTGTTCCGTCATTTTCAGTTCCGCCTCCGCCTGCGCAATAACCTGTTCTATTTTTTCGTATTCCAGTTTTTCTTTATAGGTCATTTTGGGTGCACGCTGCTTTTCTTCTCGCTGCGGTGGTTTAGCCGCAGCATTCTGCGCACGTTCTTCCTGGCGCGCCAGGCTCTGTGCTTCGGCGCGAGCCTGTTCATAGCGGCTGTAATCGCCGATAAACTGCCGCACTTCGCCGCCGCCCATAAACGCAAAAATTTTGTCCGCAAAACGGTCTAAAAAGTAACGGTCGTGCGATACGGCAATAACCGCGCCGTTAAAAGTATCAAGGTAATCTTCCAGCACCGAAAGCGTAGGTATATCAAGGTCATTGGTCGGTTCGTCTAAAATCAGTACGTTAGGCGCTGCCATTAACACGCTTAACAGGTACAGGCGCCGCTTTTCGCCGCCGCTCAGCTTGCTTACAGGCACCCATTGCAGTTCCGGCGGAAATAAAAAGCGTTCCAGCATCTGCGCCGCCGTTATGCGCGTGCCGTCCGACGTTTCAATATAATCGCTGACGTTTTTTATATATTCCAAAACACGGCAGTCTGCATCCTTAAACTCGCTGTGCTGGGCAAAGTAGCCAATTTTTACCGTTTGCCCTACCTTAACCATGCCGCGCGTGGGCGCAAGCCTCCCGGCGATAATATCCATCAAACTGCTTTTGCCGCTGCCGTTAGGGCCGACAATGCCGATGCGGTCGTTACGCAGCAGCACATAGTTAAAATCGTTAATATAAGTTTTGCCGCCGTAATCCAGCCCGATGTGCTCACATTCGATAATGGTTTTGCCAAGGCGCGCACCGACGGAAGAAATCTCCAGCTGCTGCTCTTTTTTGATGTTGTTAACTTCTTCTTTTAAAGCGTTAAAACGCTCGATGCGTTCTTTGCTTTTTGTGCGGCGTGCTTCCGCCCCGCGGCTAATCCACGCCAGTTCGCGCCGGTACACGTTGCGCAGGCGCTGCGCTGCACCGGCAGCGGCAATGCGGCGTTCTTCGCGCTTTTGTAAAAACAGGCTGTAATTACCGGTGTATAAATAACCTTCGCCGCCGTCAATTTCCAGCGTACGGTTTACCACGCGGTCAAAAAAATAACGGTCGTGCGTAACCATCAGCAGTGCGCCCTTGCGTTTTTGCAGTACTTCTTCCAGCCACGCCACAGTGTCGTTGTCCATGTGGTTGGTCGGTTCGTCCAAAATCAAAAGGTCGCTGGGGCGCACCAATACACCTGCCAGCGCCACGCGCTTGCGCTGCCCGCCGCTCAGCTCACGCATCGGCTGTTTTAAATCCGTAATGCCAAGCTTATCCAGCACGGCTTTGGCTTCGCTTTCCAGCTGCCAGGCAAATTTAGCGTCCATCTCCTGCTGCAAAGCCAGCAGTTTTTGCTGCGCTTGTTTATCGTCCGGCGCGGCAGCCGCCTGCTGCAAAGCTTCCTCATAACGCCGCACCACATCCAGCTGCGGCGATTCGCCCTTAAACACCTGCGCCAGCACCGTCGCGTCCGGGTCAAACGGCGGGTCCTGCGGCAAATACTCAATCACACACGCGCCGTTTTTAGTAATTTTGCCCTCGCTCGGCTCGCCACTGGCAATATCGCGCAGCAGCGTGCTTTTACCTGTGCCGTTAACGCCAATAACGCCTATTTTGTCACCTTCTTCTATATTAAAACTGATATTTTTAAACAATGTGCGCACGCCGTAGCTGTGCCCCAAATTTTCTGCACTTAAAATCATAATCTTACCTCGCTAAAAAGTCTGTTTATATCTTAACACAAATTGGCGTTAAAAACAAAATCAGCCTGCGGCGGCGCAGATTTACTTGCCAAACCGTATGGCAGCTGATATAATAGTTTTATTAAATTGCATAGGCGGTGCGGAACTGACGGATACGAGTGGAACTAACCACATGAACCGCGCTGCTGTAAGATTAGCCGGCCGTCTGGGCAGAGAGAAATGCCTGGGCGGCTTTTGTTTTGGGCGTTTCTCTCCTTAGTTGCACAGCAAAGGAGAGATTTTTTATGAAGAACAGATGGCTCATCGCCCTGGCGGCAGTCGGCATCCATATTTCTATCGGCAGCGTTTATGCGTGGAGCGTGCTGACGCGCCCCATTATGCAGCAGCTTGGCTTTACCTTGCAGCAAACAACATGGACTTTTTCCATCGCCATTTTATTTTTAGGGCTTTCCGCCGGCTTTTTAGGCGGTTTTGTAGAAAAACACGGTCCGCGCAAAAGCGGCTTTACCAGCGCGCTGTTTTTTGGCACCGGCATGCTTGGCACGGCGCTGGCAGTACATCTTAACAGCCTTGCGCTGCTGTATTTGTTTTACGGCTTCATCGGCGGTATTGGGCTGGGCGTAGGCTACATTACGCCGGTATCAACGCTGGTTAAATGGTTTCCCAATAACCGCGGCTTCGCCACCGGGCTTGCCATTATGGGCTTTGGCTTTGCAAGCTTAATTGCCGGCCCTTTAATGCAGTACCTTGTTGCCAATTACGGACTGGCGCAAAACTTTGTTATTTTAGGCATTGCCTATATGATAATTATGGCTCTTTCCGCATCGTACCTGGAGCCGCCTAAAACGCAGCCTCAGCAGCAAGCGGCGCAGAGCAATTATACTACGCTTTTGCAGCCCAAAAATTACACGGCGGCACAAGCGCTTAAAACCTGGCAGTTTTACGCACTATGGTGGATATTTTTTACCAACATCACTTGCGGTATCGGCTTGCTTGCCGTAGCATCGCCCATGGCACAGGAAGTTGTGGGCATGTCGCCGGAAGCGGCGGCATCAATGGTAGGCATCATCGGGCTGATTAACGGCGGCGGGCGCATCGCCTGGTCCACTGTTTCCGATTACATCGGCAGGCGCAGCGTATATGTGCTGTTTTTCGTTATCGAAATTGCCGCGTTTTACCTGCTGGCGCAGACAGCGGACGCTTTGCTGTTTCAGCTGCTGGTATTTGTAATTATCTCGTGCTACGGCGGCGGCTTTTCGTGCATGCCAGCGTATTTAAGCGACTTATTCGGCACGAAAGAGTTAAGCGCAATCCACGGCAAAATTTTAACTGCGTGGGGGCTGGCAGGCATCGCCGGGCCGCTGCTGTTATCCTATATGCGCGAAGCCACCAGCGGTTATACAGCGACGCTGTACGTTTTTGCTGCCGCCTTTGTGTTAAGCCTTATCGTGGCGCTGGTGTTAAAGTGGCGCACATCTATTGATATAGAAATACAGAAGCAATGATTTTATGTTTGTTATATAAAACGCCATGACATTAACTCATGGCGTTTTTAGTTATAGCCGTTACTTTTACGTTTAATATATTTTTTACATTTTTTGTCATGTTTATTCTTTGTAACCAAAACAGAATTTAACTTGCCAACCCCGCGCATTTAAGCGATAATATATTTATCATTGCCAATTATCTTGAAGAAAGAAGTGTCGCTATGCAGCAAAAACAAGTAAGCTATCTGCACATGTTTAATGTGTTTTTTAAAATAGGGCTTTTTACAATCGGCGGCGGGCTTGCCATGATTCCGCTCATCCGCGATGAATTTGTAGAGCGCCAGGGCTGGATTGACGATAAGGACATTACCGACGTGCTGGCGATCGCACAATCGCTGCCGGGCGTTATTGCCGTTAACTCCGCCACGTTCTTAGGCTACCGCCTGGCTGGGGTTATGGGCGCGCTTATCTGTACCATCGGCGTTGTACTGCCTTCGTTTTTAATTATTTTTGCCATTGCCATGCTTTTTGCCAGCAGCGGGCTGGATACCAACGCTTACATCTTAAAATTCTTTGCCGGAGTTAATGCCGCCATTACCGTCCTATTAGTGGTAGCTACAAAAAAAATGTTCACTTCTTCCGTCGATAATAAACTGGGCTGGGTTATTTTAGCCGTTTCCATCGCGGAAATTTACGTTTTAGGCTTCGGCATTGCCTCCACCGTTATCGCAGCGGCGCTGTACGCTATTGCCGCTTACCGCCTGCTGGGAAGGAGGGCTGACTGATGGGCATTTACTGGGATTTGTTCTTTGTGTTCTTTAAAATCGGGCTCTTCTCTTTCGGCGGCGGCCTTGCCATGGTCAGCGTCATTCAGCAGGAAGTTTTAGCGCACGGGTGGATTCCAGCGGCAGAATATGCGCGCATTATCACCATTTCGCAAATGACGCCGGGACCGATTGCCGTTAACACAGCCACTTACGTCGGCGCGCGCGTTTGCGGCCCTGATTTTGTACCTGCGCTATTAGGCTCGTTCATCGCCACACTCGGCGTATCGCTGCCGTCGTTCATCATCGTTTACTTTGTTGCGCGCTCGCTGGAAAAATTCAGCCAGTCGCGCCTTGTAAAAGAAGCGCTGTGCGGCATCCGCCCTGCGGTTATTGCCTTTATGATTACAGCGGTAATTTTCTTTTTAGATATTACCGTTTTCCCGATAGATAACGTAAACAGCGAAAGCGGTGCGTTTAACCCAATTGGCATACCGGTACTTGCAGTGCTGTTTTACCTGCACTATTACCGCAAAGTCGGTGCCATCAGCCTCATGCTCATCAGCGGCATTATCGGGATGTTGGTGTATTAAAAATAACACAAAAGCCGCAGTACCAGCTGCGGCTTTAAAATTTTATGCAAATATGTTATAATATTTTTTATGAGATAATCTGATGGTCGGTTTTTCTCCGCTTTGCGGGGAGGTGGTAAAGCCATGAGCACGTACGAAACGCTGTCTTTAATGGTAGCTTTCGGTATACTCGTTGCTACCATTATTTCTGCCCGGCGCTGATTTTAGCCCCGTAATGAAATAGAGCCGCTACGGCGAGCAGCTCTTCTTTCACTCAAATTATCATTTACAGGAGAGAGCTGACGCTGGAACATCAGATTATCTCTCTTTGTGTATATTATATCAAACTGAAAAACATTGTCAAATAATGATTGAAACAGAGCAGCTTTCGCTGCTCTGTTTTTTTGTTTATATCACCAATGGTATTTCTCGCCGCGGCTTATCTTAAAAGCGCGGTAAATTTGCTCTACCAGTAAAAGGCGTATCATTTGGTGCGTAAAGGTCAGTTTAGAAAAGCTCCAGCGCATATCCGCACGCCTGCGCAAAGCCTCGGTGTAGCCAAACGCGCCGCCGATGACAAAGGTTATGTGGCTTTTGCCCGCCAGCGCCCAGCCGTCAAACAATTCCGCCAGCTGCGGCGAGGTTATCTCCTTGCCCTGCAAATCCAGCAGCACCACATGGGCGCTCGCCGGTATGGCATTTATCAAGCGTTCCGTTTCTTTAGCCAGCACCTGCTCTTTTTCTGCAGGCGAAGGGTTATCAGGCATTTTTTCCTCGCCGATGGCAATGGTTTCCAGCTTGCAGTACGGCGTCAGGCGTTTGGTAAATTCGGCAATGCCTTCGGTAAGGTATTTTTCCTTAATTTTGCCCACGCAGACGATACTGACCTTCATGTCAGTTTTCCTCCGGCATTTCCTGCAAAGTTACCTGCAATGTGCGTTCAATGCCCGCACGCAGAATAACGATTGCCACCGTGTCGCCAACTTTCCTTTCGGCAAGTTTAGCGCGCAGTTCCGGCACTGTTTCAACTTTAGCGCCGTCAAAGGTTAAAATAATGTCGCCAGGGCGCATGCCTGCGTTATAAACCGGGCTGCCGGTAACAATTTTCATTACAAAAATACCGCCGTGCAAATCAAGGTCAAAACCATAACGGGCACTAATGTCTTTATCAATCAGGCTGGCGCCAAGGTACGGACGGGCAATGCGCCCTTTGTCAGCCAGTTCGTCCAAAATAGGTTTGGCAGAATTGACCGGAATGGCAAAGCCGATACCCTCAACTCCGCTGACAGCTACTTTAGCAGAGTTAATGCCAACAACTTCGCCGTCGGCATTAACCAGCGCGCCGCCAGAGTTACCGGGGTTAATAGCCGCGTCCGTCTGAATAAGGTTAAACTTGCGGTCGCCCAGTTCGATAGAACGGTTCAATGCGCTGATAACGCCCACCGTTACGCTGCCGCGGAACTCCAGCCCCAGCGGGTTGCCGATAGCGATGGCAGGTTCGCCAACCTGCAAAGTAGAAGAATCGCCGAATTTGGCAACCGGTAAATCTTCATCCACGTCTATTTTAACAACGGCAAGGTCGGTAGCCGCGTCCGCACCAAGCACTTTGCCTTTTACGCTGCGTCCGTCAGTCAGGCTGACGATAATTTCCTGCGCGCCTTCCACAACATGGTTATTAGTGGCAATCAGGCCGCTTTTATCGTAAATAACGCCGCTGCCGGTGCCACGTTCGGTAAGCTGCACGCGGTTAAAAAAGTCGCGCACATAGGCTTTGTTGGTAATGCCTACAACGGCAGGGCCAACCTTTTGCGCTGCTACCACTACCGGCGTATTGCGCGCGCCAGAAAGCTGTACTTCCTGCTGCTGCGCTGCGGCGGGTTTGGCTTCTTCTTTCTGCGTTTCCGCAGTGTTGCCGATGCCGCAGCCGCCCAAAAACACTGCCGTACTTAAAATACCGCATAAAAACAAATTAATTGATTTTTTCAGCAAGGTCTTTTGCATTTTTTACACCCCTCAATAATTTTTTACTATTTCGTCCTGCGACGCCACATAAATCTGTAATTCGCCGTTAGCATCGCGTGCTTCCGTCATGCTGCGCACGGTTTGCAGCGCCAGCTCCGGCGTGTTATTTTCCTGGCTTAAATGCGCCAGTATTACTTCGCCTGGCAGCCGCTCCATCTGCGCCAGCAGCCACCCGGCAGCTTTGTTGGATAAATGCCCGCGCGTGCCTAAAATGCGCTGTTTAAGCGCGTATGGGTAAGAACCCTTTTTCAGCATTTCTTCATCGTGGTTGGTTTCCAGCACCAATGTGCCGGCACCTGCCACGTTATTTTTAATTTCTTCCGTAATAAAGCCCACATCCGTAAGGTACACGCAGCGCTCGCCGGCGTAGTTAAAAACGTAACCTACCGCGCCTGCAGCATCGTGCGGCACGGCAAAGCTGGTGATTTGCAGCGCGTCCGTTTGCAGGCATTTGGGCATCAGGCGGCAGCAACTGCGTTCCATCTCGTTACGCTGGGGCAGGCAGCGCCAGGTAGCTTCGTTGGCAAACACAGGCAAATGGTATTTGCGGCTGAAAACAGGCAGACCGCCGATGTGGTCGCGGTGTTCGTGCGTAAGCAGCACGCCTTCTAAATTATCCGGCTCCATGCCGATTTCGTGCATGCGCTGCGTAAGCTGGCGGCAGCTGATACCGGCGTCAATTAAAAAGTTTTTGCTTCCTGCTGTAATAATTGTTGCGTTGCCCTTACTGCCGCTGGCAAGTACGGAAATTTTAAACTCGCCCGTCATGCTTCACCTGCGGCAATGGCTGCACCTGCGCTGGTGCCAATACGGTCCGCGCCCGCTTCAATCATCGCGCGCGCCGTGGCAGCATCTCGGATGCCGCCTGCGGCTTTAACCATTAAACCGTACTTATCGGCTTCTTCACGCAGAAGCTTAATATCTTCAACCGTAGCGCCGCCCTTGCCGAAACCAGTTGAGGTTTTGACAAACTTCGCACCGGCGTCAGCAATAATGCGGCAGGCAGTGTGTTTTTCACGTGGCGTCAGATATGCCGCTTCAATAATAACCTTTACCGGGCAGGGAGCCGCCGCTTCCACCACACGGCGGATATCTTCCGTAACGGCAGCGTAATCGCCGGTTTTAAAGGCAGAAATATTCATTACCATATCAATTTCATCGGCGTGTTCTTCCATCGCCGTTTTGGCTTCCAGTGCTTTAACGCAGCTAAATGTCGCGCCCAGCGGAAAGCCAACTACGGTTACCACCTTAACGTCCGTGCCCTGCAATAAATGCTTTGCCAGCGGCACATAGCAC